>JAUXHN010000026.1 GCA_030621515.1 Deltaproteobacteria bacterium
AGGCTCTAAATAAGCGAAAGCCCTGGGAAATTCCCAGGGCTCTCTTGCGGGGTGGACGGGACTCGAACCCGCGGCCTCCGGCGTGACAGGCCGGCGTTATAACCAGCTTAACTACCACCCCATTTTTCAAGCATCGTATCTAGCAAATTGGGCGGAACAGGGCTTGAACCTGCGACTTCCGGCTTGTAAGGCCGGCGCTCTTCCAACTGAGCTACCCGCCCCGCCGTCTCCAAACAGGCCCCAAGAGCGACGGAGATTTAGCATCGGCAAAGCAGGGTGTCAACTTCATTTCATCTCACGACGACAACACTCGCCTGTGGAAATTAAGAACAAAACATCTTTAAGGGATTGCCTTGTTTTATGATAACGTGTATTCATAATACCGTTGCGCGTATGCGCTGAATATCATTAGAGAAAATGGCTAATTGCCGCATCATTTCAGTTGCAAATCAAAAGGGCGGCGTGGGCAAGACCACGACGGCCGTCAACCTCGGTGCGTCCCTCGCGGCTGCCGAGAAGACCGTGCTGCTGGTCGATCTGGATCCCCAGGCGAACGCGACTTCCGGGTTCGGAATCGAACCGGAAGATCTCAAGACCAGCACCTACGAGGTTCTCATCGGTCACGCCACCGCCGCTCAAACACTGGTGCCAAGCGGGATGGATTTTCTGGACGTGCTGCCCGCCAGCCGCGATCTCGCCGGCGCGGAAATTGAGATCGTGAACACGGAACACCGGGAGTCCCTCATGCGCGAAGCCCTCGAACCTCTTCGCTCAAAGTACGACTTCATCATCATCGATTGTCCGCCGTCCCTCGGGCTGCTCACCCTCAACGCCCTGTGCGCCGCCGATGCGGTCATCGTGCCGCTGCAGTGCGAGTACTACGCGCTGGAAGGGCTGTCGCGCCTGATGGAAACCATCGACATACTGCGCCGGGATCTGAACCGGAACCTCGACGTGGACGGGATCCTCCTCACCATGTACGACGGCCGAAACAACCTCTCGACCCAGGTGGCCAACGAGGTCAGGAAGAACTTCGACGGTCGGGTTTTCGAGACGGTGATCCCGCGCAACGTTCGACTGTCGGAGTCCCCGTCGTTCGGCAAGCCGATCCTTATTTATGACGCGCGATCAAAGGGCGCCAGGCAATACCTGAAGCTGGCGCACGAATATCTGGAGATCAACCCGTGACCGCCAGGACCAAGGGCACACAGCGTCGCGCTCTGGGCAAGGGACTCGGCGCTTTGATCCCCGGCGCCGGCTCGGGACCGAGGGGGGGCGCGGGATCGAGGGACTACTTCCTGTGCCCGATCGATCTGATCGTTCCGCAGCCCGACCAGCCGAGAAAACACTTCGACAAGGAGGCTCTGGATCAACTCGCCGCCAACATCCGCAAGGAGGGGCTCATCCAGGCCATAGTGGTGCGCAAGACCCAGGGAGGGTCATACGAGTTGATCGCCGGGGAACGACGCTGGAGAGCGGCCATGCTGGCGGGTCTCAAGGAGCTTCCGGTTATTATCAAGGACGTGAGCAGGGACAAGGCGTTCGAGCTTGCCCTGATAGAGAATTTACAGCGCGAGGATCTCAACCCCATCGAGGAGGCGGTTGCGTTTCGGCGGCTGATAGACGACCACGGTCACTCTCAGGCAGAGGTAGCCGCGCGCATCGGACGCGACCGTTCCAGCGTGAGCAACAGCCTGCGCCTCCTCAAGTTGCCCAATGAGGTCAAGGCGATGGTGCTCGACGGCAACCTCTCGGAGGGCCACGCGCGCGCGTTGCTCCAGGCCGGTTCTGCGAGGGCTCTGATTGGCCTCGCGAGGACGGTCGTCGCGCAAGGGTTATCGGTACGCGAAACAGAACGCCGGGCGAGAGCCCTGGCGCTCGGGTCCGACAAACCGAAGAAAACATCAAGCCCCCGCATGAGTCCCCAGGTCAGAAACCTCAGGGATCAACTGCAAAGAGCGCTGGGCGCCAGGGTGAAAATTGTCGACGTCAAGGGCAAGGGTCGCCTGGAGATTACCTACACGAGCTACGAGGAGCTCGACGGCATTCTGGACAAGATCCTGAAGTAGACTGAGTTTAGTCTAGTCCTCCCGCAGACCATCGACATTGTATTCGGAGGGATTCACACCTTCGACGAGGCGACGGGTGGCTTCCATGTCGGACGCGACCATCATCTTCACCAGTTCGTCAAAGCGCGTCTTCGGCTTCCACCCGAGCTTCTCGCGCGCTTTTGTGGAATCGCCGAGCAACATGTCGACCTCCGCAGGCCGGAAGTACCTGGAATCCACAGCCACCAGGACGCGGCCGTCCTGTGTGGAGACACCCACCTCGTCTACCCCGGAGCCCCGCCACTCCAGCGGCATGCCGGCGGTGGCGAAGGCTATCTCGCAGAACGAACGGACCGAGCGGGTCTCACCGGTGGAGATCACGAAGTCTCCCGGTTCGTCGTGTTGAAGGACCAGCCACATGGCCTCCACGTAGTCACCGGCGTACCCCCAGTCCCGCTTGGCGTCCATGTTTCCGAGGTAGAGCTTCTCCTGCAACCCGAACTTGATATGGGCTATGGCCCGGGTGATCTTGCGGGTGACAAATGTCTCTCCGCGACGCGGGGACTCGTGGTTGAACAGGATGCCGTTGGAGGCAAACAGGTTGTAGGACTCGCGGTAGTTCACCGTGATGTAATAGGCGTAGGCCTTGGCGCAGGCATACGGAGATCTGGGTCTGAACGGGGTATTCTCCGTCTGGGGAGACTCGACGACCTTTCCGAAAAGCTCCGACGAGGACGCCTGGTAGAAGCGGGTCTTGACGCCGGTCTCACGGATCGCCTCGAGCAGCCGCACGGTCCCCAGCCCGGACACCTCGCCGGTGTACTCGGGAACCTCGAAGCTGACGCCCACATGGGACTGCGCGCCAAGGTTGTAGATCTCGTCCGGCACGACCTTCCTCAGGATACGGTTGAGACTCGACGCGTCGTTCAGATCTCCGTAGTGCATGACGAATCGCCGATCCTTGGAGTGGGGATCCTGGTAGATGTGATCCACGCGCTTGGTGTTGAACAGCGACGAGCGCCGCTTCACGCCGTGCACGTCGTATCCCTTTGAAAGCAGCAGCTCGGCCAGGTAGGAACCGTCCTGTCCGGTGATGCCGGTGATGAGTGCCTTTCTTGCCATCTGAATAGTCCTTTTCTTTCAAGAACCCAGGATACGCGATCGGGCGTACCCCCTGTGCACAACCTTTATCATCTCAACGTTTTCTTTTTCAACTCCACGGTCATCATTGACGCGAGCAGTCTCCGGACCCCACCCAGCATCTCCTCCGCGCGGGCGACGAGCGGGAATAACGCGGCCGGCGCAATCCCCCTGTAGGACAGGCCGCCCGAAAGAAGGTAGAGCAAAATAGTGTGGGGCTCCACCCCCACGATCTCCAGGTCGGGAAAGCGTCGTTCGAACTCGTGCCGGTCGCGCACGAACACTATCCACGGCAGGGCATCGTTGGCCGTCGACATGGCCCTGCGGCCTTCGAGTTCCCAGTTCTCCGCGCCCGGGTCGAACGGTTCGTGGTGCAGGCGAGTGTAGATGACCCTGGACAACGGCGATACGAACGGCTCGATCATGACGCATCGACCACCGGGAGTGAGCACCCTTTGCGCCTCTTCGAAAAAAGCTCCCACGTCGCCGAGATGATGCAGGACGTTGAGCATGAAGACGGCGCCCACGGCACCGTCGCCAAAGGGCATCTCGAGCGCCGATGCCACCATGTCCACCTGCGCTCCGGCCCGAACATCCATCGTCACGAGCCCGTCAACCATTTCATCGAGGAACCCTCCGCCGGAACCTATCTCCAGCCTGATGCCCTCCGGCGCCGCCCTGTCGGCCCGCTCGAATCGGCGATAGTAGTGGGCATACAGCCGGCGCAAGAACGGCTTGTTCCTGATGAGCTCACGGTGAAGTCGCGTGGCCTGCGGCGAATCGAGATCGATCCCTTCGGAGCGCGGATCGGCCAGCAAGGATTTGAGCAACTCGGGGAGCATCTTGTCGATCTTTCTGTGCGTAACTTCAAATTCATACGAATTTTGACCATTTGGCAACACGGGTCTATGTTGAATCAGTATTTGATGGACTGAATGGAGACCAGAATGTCACGCTTTTTCACCATTTTTCTCCTCATGGCGGCTCTTGTGAGCCTCGCCGGATGCGGAGGCGCTTTCAAGACCGGTGACTCCTGGGACCCCAAGGAGTCCCGACTGTTCGACGACGGGGTCGACCTGCTACAGGACATCTCCAAGCTCTCCGGACAGTGGGAATACCAGGCGGAACAGGAACTGGAAGCCCGGACCCATCTGGCCGACATGGTGGCCGTCGTCAACGTCCTGTCTGTGCAGACAAACGAGGACCTCGAAGGGAACGAATCCAAGAAGATCGAAGCCAGAATAGAAGACTTAATTTACGGCGACGCCCCCGGCAACGATCTGGCCCTGAAATCAAGCTCGAACTCTCTGGGCTATTCCCTGATACTCCGGCATGAGCAGCACCTGGTGGGAAAGTACATCGTCTTCATGAGGTGGTTTACGCAGGATGACAAATCCCTGGGCCATCACTTTCACCTCTCACCGGCCTCGGGCAAGCTGGAAAAAGTCGTCCGCAAATTGCTGAAGGCGCGAATAAAAGAAGAGGACATCCAGGGCGTCAAGTGAGGCCGTCAGGGCGGGCACGGGGACCAGGGCGCACACGCAGGTGCGCCCCTACTCGGCCTTCTTTTCAGGGGCGGGCTTGGGGGGCTCGACCTTCTTGACCTCGACCTTGGGCCTCTTGGCGGCGCCGCCACTGGGACCGCAGGAGCCCGCGGGAAGAGCCTTGCCGGGAGCGGCGGGCGGGCCCGAGAGGGTTTTCTCACAACCCGCTACGCCCTCGTTCTTCTCGCAGAAGGCGACCTTGATGCCCTCGGCGTCGCGACCGCGCATCTCGAACTTGTTGTTGAGCAGCCAGTTGGGGGACCCGGTGATCCCGAGATCGCTCGCCAGCTTGTAAGAGGCGCCCAGCAATTCATTGCCCTCGTCACCGTCTAAGCACTTCTTGATGACGTCGACCCGGATGCCGTCCTTGGCGCACGCTTCCCACGAGCCTGGTTCTTCCTTGCCACGGTTCTCTGTCCAGGCCTTGTTGCGGCAAAGCACGTAATCCATGAACTTGTAGTTCCTGCCGTAGTACTTCTGCGCGCAGATCTGGCGGATATTCTCGTCGACCTCGCCCTGGCCGTGCATGGAGGTCAGCTTGCCGTCGATGTTGCGGCCGATGAACTCGACCGACATATCGAACTTCCTGCGATCCTTGCCGAAGTTGGCGATGACCTCTTCCAGGGCGTCGACGGTGCGCACACCGTAGGGACACTGGCTCATGACGAAGACGTGAATCTTGTTTTTGATCTCTTCGCGACAAACCCTCTTGTCCTTGCAGCTCTCGTCCTCGCAGTCGACCTTGCCGTTGCCGGTGTTGTCCACGCCGTCGTCACAGACCTCGGCGGTGGGATCCCAATTGCGGCCGAGCGGGTAGACGTAGTCTTCGCTGCCTTCCATTTTCTTCAGACGCCTCTTGAGGCGCTTGTAGCCCGCCTCTTCCTTCTCGACCGTGGGTCCGAAGACCGCGATGGGGAGGAAGTTCTCCTTGGACTTCTCGAACAGGGCCTTGCCCTCCGCATCGGAGTAGTCGAACTCCTTGATTTCGGCGCCCTCGAAAGTGTGAGTGATGAAGGCGAGGAATCGTTTGGGGTCGCATCCGCGGCCCTCACAGCGCTTGTCGGCGACCACGGTCACTGGAACCTTGACCGGAGCGGGGATGTCGGCACAGTACTTGGGCTTCTCTTCCTTGAACTTGGCGCAGATGGCGCGACCGAAGGACGACTCCGAACGACCGCCGCGATAGGGCTCGCCCGCGAGGAAGATGGTGGGGCTTCCGGTAGCCTTCTTCTCCTGGGATTTCTTGTTGGACTCCCGGAGAAGGTCCTTGCCCTCGTCGCCCTCGTAACAAGACTTCATCTTCTTCTTGTCGATCTTGGCGGCATCGGCACATTTCTCCCATCCCTCGGGGATCTTGCGCCAGTCCTCGTTTTGGCACTTGAGGAAGCTGACCCACTGATCGAAATCACCGTGCTTGGAGGCGCACAGTTGAAGGATGTTGCCCTGAACCTCGGCCTCGCCGTGCATGGATGTCAACTCTCCATCCTTCTCACGGCCGATGTACTCCACGTGGAAGTCGATGTTCTCGCCCATTTTTTCAAGCACCGGGATGATGGCCTGCAGGACCTTCACGCCGAAGGGGCATTTGGACATGATGTGAAAATCGAGACTGATCTTTTCGGAAACGGCCGATTTCTCGTCGCCGTCCTTGTCGCCCTCACCATCCTTTGTCTCGCCGCATCCGACGACCAGGAAAAGGCCCAGAGCCACTACCAGAAGTTTGATCATTGTTTTCATTGACAATTCCTTCCTTGACTACAATGTACGCAACATCATCAGTGCTGGTACTTTTATCCATTACGTTGAAAAATGAACAATGCAGTCCTTTAATAGCATCCCGGTAACGTGTCAAGAACCACAATGGGGTCGGAGCTATTCCGAAGTCTGCTCTTTTATCCTGCGCCAGGGGGGTACACGGCCGTCAAACGCCCACAGACCCGTTTCCAGAGCAACGTACAGGGCGCGTGCCAGGACAATCTGCGACTTGCCGGCGGCAGTGGCAAGTTCCCTGACCGTAAGCCAATCGCTTACCGACCTTATCTTCTCGGCAATCTCCGTGGGAAAATTGAGGCGGTCGATCAATTCCGGCATGATCGGGGTCGGCGCGACCAGGCAGGAGCCCATCTCATCGAGCACCATAGCCGCATTTATGTCCTGAACATCCCGCAGCACCTTCTCCTTGACGAATCTGAACGGGTTGATGGACAACTCGAGCACACCCGACCGACATTCGGCGCCGCGATAATACTCGTAGTTGCCCTCCCTCCAACCCATCAATTCCTCCAATCTTGACAGAACCTGATCCTTTATATGCCCGAAAAGACCGACTGCGGTGAGCATCCCCAGGGCGATGAGGGTGTCGCCCATGTGCCCGTTGAACTTGGGGAGAAGAGCCAGCGCCATTTCGAGCTCCATCCGGTCGATGACCCCCTTCTCGACCAGGAACTCGCCGAGTAGCTCCTTGGAGTCGTTGGATCCCACGTAAATCGGATTGCCGTCGACGAGGTAGACCTCCTTGCGCCGCTGGCCGTTCTGACACACGAAGAGCCCGGACTCCCTCCTGGCTGCAAGGGTCAGCAGCACCTCCGTGGGAACCTCCATCTCCAGGAAACCGCGCCTGTCGGGGGTGGCCACATCGTTCACATCGCAGGTAGGAGTGTAAACCGGGAGATGACGCGCGAGCTCCGGGAAGTCGTTCGACGGGTGGAACTGATGTCCGTCCACCGATATCTCTGTCTGGGGCCCGATCCTGTCAGAGTAAATCAACTCGATGATGTGCGCGTAAGATGTGGGGCCGATGGTCAACCCCTCGGCTATCCTCGCCAGATATCGACCCTCCGACCGGAATGACTCGCTCTCGGTGGTGATCGGTGTTCCGTCGAGTTCTTCGGGCGGTTCCACCTCCAATCCCGCAAAACGGTTGGTCAGATCGAGGCCGTCTGTCCTGGCATCGAGGATGGTTTCCGTCACCAGCTCGTTTGCGGTGATCGGTGTCCTCTCGCGCATGGAATCGGGAGTGGAGCTCTTTTGATCTCGCAGATCGACAGCGCGCCGGACCAGCTTGCCCAGATCCTCCGGGGACACCTCCCGACCGGTGGATACGAGAAACTCCGAAAGCCTGTCGGCGAACTGCACCGCTGACTGGTATCGATCCGACGGCTTCTTGGCAAGCGCGCCTCGGAGTATCTCCATCACGCCGCCGGAGATCCGTTCCGCGTTGTTGTCGAGGACCTCAGTTCGACCGTCCCGGATATTCAGCATCACGCTGAGCCGGCTGTTCCCCGAAAAGAGCTTTCGCCCTATGAGGAGTTCCGACAGCACCACTCCTGCGGAGTAGACATCCGATCGTCGATCGACCTTGCTTCCCTCGACCTGCTCCGGCGCCATGTATCCAAATTTACCCTTGGCGATGAACTTGATGGGCCTGTACCTGTCCGAATCGATCTGGGCGATACCGAAGTCCCCGATCTTCACGTTTCCATCGACGGACAGGTAAATGTTCGAAGGCGAAAAATCCCTGTGAACCACCGCCATCGGAATCCCGTTCACGTCCTTCAACCGGTGTACGTATTCCAGGCCGGTCAGACACTCGATGATGATCCGGATGGCGATCGCCTCGTGATCTTCTCCCCATGGAAACAGGCGCCTGGAAAACCTCCAGCAGTCGAGCCCCTCGACATATTCCATGACCATGTACGCCTGGCCGTCCATCTCGCCGAAACCGTGGATCTTGACCACGTTGGGGTGGTTCATCTGCGCGGCGAGCTGGGCCTCGTTGATGAACATGGCCAGGAACCATCGATCCCTGCAGAGCTCGGGCAGGATGCGTTTAATGACGATCGGCTTCTCGTCCGGCGATGAACCTATCTGCCTGCCGAGAAAGATCTCGGCCATTCCGCCGTGGGCAAGCTTGGAGATCAACTCGTACGGGCCAAAGGGAGCTTGCGCCGTCTCGTTGGAAAAACCGGTATTCAACAGGAATCCTTCACAACTATTTATTCACATCTGATGGTCAAACCAGGCATACATTTCGATTCGCTGTTATTGACCTTAACTGGAAGTAAAATTGTTTACCACGATAAATGGTTCTGGTAACTCGCTCGAAATACTATTCTTGAAGATCTGAATCGTTGGGGAGGGAAGAAAAATTGTCCAGCGTTCGATATGATTTTGACATGCCGGACACCGTGCGCTCGGTCTGCGATTCCTTGTCGAAGGCCGGCGAGCGGGCGTACCTGGTCGGAGGTTCGTTGAGGGATCTGTTATCGGGACGACCTCCGGTCGACTGGGATCTGGCAACGACGGCCACGCCGAAGAGGATCATGGAGATCTTCCCCCGTGTCGTACCCACGGGCATCGACCACGGAACGGTCACTGTTCTCATGGGTAGCGACGCGCTGGAGGTAACGACCCTTCGGGGAGATGGCGCGTACACAGACGGCCGACACCCGGACAGTGTGGTGTTCATCAAGGATATCGAAGAGGACCTGGCCCGACGCGATTTCACGATCAACGCCATGGCCTGGGAACCCGAAAAGCGTATCCTCCACGATCCGTTCAGGGGCCGCGACGATCTGGCCGCGAGGCTCCTGCGCGCCGTGGGGGATCCGGTGGCTCGATTCACGGAGGACGGCCTGAGGGTTATGCGCGCCGCCCGATTCGCCGCCACCCTCGATTTCGACATCGAGAAGAGGACGCTGGAGGCGATGCCGGTGGCCGCGCCGAGACTGGTCAAAGTATCCATCGAGAGGAGACGCGACGAGCTGCTCAAGACCCTCAAGGCTCGCGCCCCGTCACGCGGTCTTCTCATAATGAAAGAATTCGGAATGTTCGACCGTCTGATCGACGAGGTTCACAACCTGGAGGACGGACAAGATGAGCCCGCGCAAGGCGCGTGGAAACGAACCGTGCGACGCGTGGACTTCTGCCCGGCGCAAAACGCTCTCCGGCTGGCCGCGCTGCTGCTCGACGCGATCCCTCGACCCCGTGAGCCGTTCGAATCTCTTCGCCTGGACAAGAAGACGCACAAAAAGGCATCGCGACTTCTCAACGTCGGAAGGATTGATTACCAGAGCGACTGGACCGACGCCCGGATTCGCCGTTTTCTCTACGACACGGGCGTGGATATCGCCGTCGACATCATCACCCTTTGGAAGGCGGACCTTCGCGCGGCCGATGCGAACTTCGGGGTTGCCGATGAACTGCTCGACAGGGTGAAGCGCGCAATGAACTCCGGAAATCCGCTCGCCGCGAAAGATCTGCGCGTGGACGGCGATGACCTGATGAGAGACCTGGAACTTGAGCCCGGTCCGCACCTGGGAAACCTGCTCGAACGCCTTCTCTCTCATGTCATCGATCACCCGAAGGACAACGAAAAATCAAAACTGACCGACATCGCCCGGCAAATGCTCGTAAGTTGAAGCTGGCCACTTTTACCGATCTTTTCCGATCCGGCGCCATAATCGGATAGAATATGCATTATGAAAGCAAACTCAGGGTAGGAAGCATTTGATGACACGTCACACACTGGTCCGGTTTCTGATAGTTGTATTGCCGTTTCTCATGGTTCTTTCTTGCGGCAACCGAACCAACCCGATGCTCGGATGCCGTAACCACACAGATTGCGACGACGGAATGATCTGCGTGGACGGGCGGTGCGTTCCCGCCGGGACGGATACCGATACGGACACGGATACCGATACAGACACGGATACCGACACGGACACCGATACGGACACAGATACCGATACCGACACTGACACCGATACCGACACGGACACCGATACCGATACGGACACCGATACCGACACGGACACCGATACCGACACTGACACCGATACCGACACGGACACCGATACGGACACGGACACCGATACCGACACGGACACCGATACGGACACCGATACGGACACGGACACCGATACGGACACCGATACCGACACGGACACCGATACCGACACGGACACCGATACCGACACGGACACCGATACCGACACGGACACCGATACGGACACGGACACCGATACCGACACGGACACCGATACCGACACGGACACCGATACGGACACGGATACCGGCACCATGTGCGGTACGCTCGACGATGACTATGATGGTGACGGTTGGACCGAAAATCAGGGTGACTGCGACGACTGCGACGACCAGGTCGGTCCCATGGCCCTGGAGGTCCCGGCCAACGGTATCGATGACAATTGCGACGGGACAACCGACGAGCCAATCATGCCGTGTGACTGCACCAGCTCGGCTTCGTGGTCGGACGCCCTCGAGATGTGCGATTCCAATTTCTACTTCTCCGCCAACACGTGGCATTCGGGTCCGGGAGGAGATCCACTGGCCAACGGCGCGCTCGATGTGATCACGCGCCTGGGCTCCTTTTCCAACGATCTCGGCGTGAAGGCCGGCTGTCGTTACGCGGTCATTTCCAGCGGCATAGTGGGCTCTCCCAACCCGCAACCGGGAGACAGCTTCGGGGGCATGAGCACGCCGGATCCTGCTCCGGACTACAACGGATCCCAGCTCTTCGGACCGGACGGAAACAGTTGCTTCGACAACGCCCAACTGATGGTGGCCATCTACGCGCCCGCAAACGCCCATGGGTTTTCTTTCGACTTCATATACCTGAGCACCGAGTACCCGGAATGGGTCGGGATGAGTTACAATGACGCATTCTACGCGGTTCTCGAAGCGGCCTCGACGAACGGCGGATCATCAACGAACATCGCCTTCGATCACTCGCCGGTACACGAGGAGATCTGCGTCAACTCCGCCTTCTTCGAAGATCCGCCGGAGACCAACCTGGACGGCACCGGCTTCGGATGGGATGCAGCCATGATGCAACATATCGGCGGCTCGACCGGGTGGTACAGGACCGAGTGGCCCATCAATCCCAACGAGGTGTTCTTCCTGACGTTCTCTATCCACGACGAGAGCGACGGCATATACGATTCGCTGGCGATAATCGACAACTTCCGCTGGATGTTCTACTCCCCGACCGGAATGACCCATCAGCTGTAGGACCCAATTGACCATTATCCATCGTCGCGATAAATCCATGTCATGATCTGGCCGTTCGCCAAGCGCAAGCGCTTCAATCCGAAAGACATCGCCCCCGAGGGGTTGTTCGACGCGCACCTGCATCTTCTGTGGGGGATGGACGACGGCCCCTCGGATCGGGCGGGCACTATCGAGATACTGGACGGCCTTCACGCGCTGGGCTACGTGCGCGTGGCCGCCACTCCACACCGAAACCCCCGGATGTTCCCCTTGCACGGGTTGCAAGAGATCGAAACGGCGATAGCGGATATCGCCGATGAGCGCGGCGGGATCGGGCCCGAGATCGTGGCGGGCAGCGAGATCATGTTTGATGACAGCTTCATGGACGACCTCGAAAATGGATCTCTGCCACGACTTGGAGCCGGCTCAACTTACCTGGTGGAGTTCGGAGCTCATCCGGGCGCCATCCCCAATGCCTTCGAGGAAGCCGTCTTTCGACTGCGAACCAGGGAGATCGCGATCGTCATCGCCCACGCCGAGCGCCACCATGATCTTCAACAAGACCAGCGGCGAGTGGACCTGCTCAGAAAAGGCGGGGCCATGATCCAGATCGACCTCATGTCCCTCATCGGCGGATATGGACGAAACCCCATGAAGACCGCGTGGCGCTTTCTGGAAAACGGCTCGGCGGATCTGGTGTCTACCGATCTGCACAGCGCCGCGCACATGGGCGAGATAGCCAGGTCGCTGAGCGAGCTGGCCGAATGGGACGAGGCGGAGCTGGTTCGCCTTGCCTCCACCAATCCGCGCCTGATTCTGGCCGGCGATCCGTGGGAAATCGAGCGACATGAATAAAATCCTGGTCAGGCTGCTCATCTCCGCGATCATCGCCGCCCTCCTTGTATGGTGGCTTGTCTCCCAGGGATTCGACGTGGTCCCCTCGTGGGGATCAATACAAGAGACTGTCTCGCCGTTGAACCTGGCGACCTATGTGGGCCTGTTCTCCCTCTTCCATATCCTGCGCGCGTGGCGATGGACCTATCTCCTTCGCCCCTTCGCCCGGGTTCCCACAGGTACGATGATGGAGACCGCGTTCGCCGGTTTCATGGCCATCCAGATGATGCCCCTTCGCACCGGGGAAGTGGCCCGGCCGTACCTTCTCGACAGGTACACTGGCGCCTCCAAGAGCGCCCTGTTCGGAACCATAGCCATCGAACGGGTCATCGACGGCCTCATGGTCTCCGCGTGGCTCACCGTCGCCCTCTTCACCATTCCGTCGGACGTGAGCTCCTACGTGTGGGTTCTGAGGCTGGTTCCGGTCACTATCTTCACCGTCGCTCTGGCCCTGCTCATCGCGTTTCATCACTCCCCGTCCCTGGTTAGCAGACTCCTCAAGAAGATCCTCGGCCTTGTCTCCAGGAGGCTCGCGGACTTCGCGGTCGGAGTCATCGAGCGATTTCACGGCGGCCTCGCGGCCCTGCCGGACATGCGCAACTTCTGGGCGTTCGTGATCATCACCGCCGCGTACTGGTGCATCAACGCCGCCGCCTTTCTGGCGCTGGCGCGGGGTTGCGGGCTGGATCTTCCGGCCGCCGGCGCGGTCGCGGGGATGGGAATCCTGGCGGTGGGCATCCTCCTGCCGGCGGGCCCCGGGTACTTCGGCAACTTCCAGATCGCCGTGCTCGTCGCGCTGCAGATGTACATCCCGGATGCCGCGCAGAGTGAACGCGCCGCAGTCTTCATCTTCGCGCTGTACTTCTTGCAGACCGGCCTGACCATCCTCTTCGGCACGGGGGGCGCCCTGGCATTGAAACGCAGACCGGTCGTCAAGAGAACAGCGGGCCGTTCCGCCCCATCTCCCTGACACATTGACTCCCCCTGCCATGTCTGAATACTCTGACTCGGTACAACGTCTGAATACTTTGGACCGATATAACGTAACCACATGCAAAGGAGCACTCAATGAACCCTGGAAGATTGTATATTCTGGTATTCTCACTCTGCCTGGCGGCGACATTCGGCTGCGACTCCGATGACGATTCGGAGAACGGAGACGGTGCCGGCGGATCGTGCATCAATTACAGCGACAACGCCGAGTGCATCGACTATACCGGCGCAGATTGGGACTCCGACTCGGCCGACATCCACTGCTCGGCCATGGACGGCACCCACTCTGCCTCCGCCTGCACCGCCACTGACCGGGTGGGCCGCTGCACCATAAACGGTGGCGACGGCATGGAGTATGACCACAACTACTACGAGGAGGCGGCCGAGGCCGAGTACGCCTGCGACCTGAACAGCGGCGTGTGGAACGCCGACTGATCGACTACCCACAGAAAAAAAGAAAAAGAAAAAAAGTGACGTCTGTCCTGCTCCGGCGGCCCTATGCAGGATCTTTGGATTTCGCCATCTTCTCAATGAGGATCTCGGCGATTTCGGATCGGAGAATGCGGGAGTCGGGTTTTTTACCGGCCTGGAGGTCCGCGCGCACCTGCTTGCCGGAGATGAAGACGGGCTTCTCGTCCGGGTGATTTTTCATCAGGTCCACGCGCCCGAGGGACTCGTAGAAGGCCGCGAAACCAACCTTGGAGGGTTTGATGTGCAGCTCACCGGGCAGATCGTCGAAGATCTCCTGGGCGTCGAAGTCGCCCCAGATCGCCGTGCCGTCGTCATAAGGCGCGTCCGCGTGCTTTCGACCGATGACGATGTTGGAGAAGCCGAAGTTCTGCCGGTAGACGGAGTGCATGATCGCCTCCCTGGGCCCGCCGTAGAACATCTTGATATCCAGCGCCCAGATCTCGAACTGATCGTTGAGGTCGTAGCCCTTCTCTTTCCACAGGGCCTCGTCCTTGTCGCCCTGGCCAAGTAGCTTGAGGTCGCGCAGGCGTTCGTAGGTTCGCATTCGCGTGGCCGCGTCCACATCGTCGCCCTTGGTCTCCCCCACCAGCGGATTGAGGATCACCCCGGCGAACTTCCCCGAGCGGGTCAACTCCTCCATTGCGTGCACCAGCGCGTACTCATGAGCCCTGTGCAGCGGGTTCCGGGTCTGAAACGCTACCACCGCCTCCCACTTGCGCTCCTCGATGCGCGCGCGAGTCTTTAGGGGCGACAACACGTACTGCCCGAAGTGGGGGTTGGCCGGCCTTGCTAGAATATGAATATCGCCGCCCACGAGGGTCTCCCGGGGATCTTCGTTCGCTATGCGGGCGCCGGGGTGATCGGATCGTTCCGTGCCGTAGACGCCCTTGTTGTAACGCGCCT
This sequence comes from Deltaproteobacteria bacterium, assembly GCA_030621515.1. Taxonomy (GTDB): domain Bacteria; phylum Myxococcota_A; class Polyangia; order JAAYKL01; family JAAYKL01; genus JAUVAN01. The sequence goes on from JAUXHN010000026.1 coordinate 15,005, forward strand.
TGTCCCAGGCGAATATCGAGGACACGTCGATGGTCCCGAGCAGATCGCCCGCCTCGTTTACGAGGGCTGCGGTCTTGCCCGTCTCGAGGGTTTGCTTCTCCGCCCCGGAGATCGGCAGGGACATGGGAATTCCCCACACATATTTCCCGCCTTTCGATTCGATGGTCATGGTGTCGAGCACACCGTTGAAGACGCTCTCGTCCATGAATCCGGTCAGGGGGCAAAGGGTGCCGTCGGCTATCCTGTCCGCGGTGGAGCGATCGGCTTCAACGACGACTATCTTCGGAAGCGTTGCGGCCGCCGTCTTGAAACCGGCTTCCTCATCTCTCGGAACGATACGGTTTACCGGAGCGTCGAGGCCTCCGTGCCAGGGTACGAGATGTGTCATGGGGCTTTTCCTTCCAGCGAAACCGCTTGTTTACTAGTTTGAAATCCGATCTGTTTTTCAGCATACGACCTACGTCATTTTGGGCCGAAATCATACCTCAAAAATACTTCACTTTGAGTGTTGTCGCCGGTTTTTAAAGTGTTATAGGAGCCGCGAAAACCGTGCGGAGGCGCCAATGAAGAATTTTAAAATCATTAATTTCGGAGCAATACTCCTGGGTTCTGCGGTAATGGCGTTCGGCATCAATTACTTCAACATCGCCAACAACCTCGCCGAGGGCGGCGTGACCGGCATCTCGATCCTCCTGAAGCTCATGCTGGACTGGGATCCGGGGCTGACCAGCTTCATCATCAATCTTCCGTTGCTGGTACTTGGCTGGAGGGTTCTGGGCAGGAAATCAGTCGCCTACACCATATGGGGAACCGCGTGCCTCTCGGCGTTCCTGTGGCTGTTCGGTTCCCTGAGGTTTCCAACCGACGACATCCTTCTGGCGGCGCTCTTCGCGGGTGTCACCGTGGGCGTGGGGCTGGGGATCGTCTTCCGTTTCGGCGGAACCACCGGCGGTCTGGACATCATCGCACGGGTCCTGCACAAATACTTCGGATGGAAGCTCGGACGGACCATGTTCATCGGCGATATACTGGTCATCCTGGTTTCCCTGATCCACCTGAGCCTCCAGCAGGCCATGTACACCGTGGTCGCCGTCTTCGTAGCCACCAGGATCGTGGACGTGGTCCAGGACGCCGCGTACTCGGCGCGGGCAGTGACCATCATATCGAGCAAGTACGAGGCCATTGCGAAGAAAATCATGGGGGAGATGGGCCGGGGCGTCACCATCCTCGACGGGAGAGGCGCCTACACGAATCGCGTGAGGAAGGTGCTGTACATTGTCGTCGGTCGCTCGGAAGTAGTGAAAGTCAAGAACCTGGTCACGGGGATCGATCCGGCCGCTTTCATATCCATAGCGGTTGCGAGCGAAGTACTCGGTGAAGGGTTCACGCTGGACAACAACGGAAAAACATTGACATAAAAAAAGGATTACGTAGTATCCAGCCTCGTTTTTCGGGCGTTTCCCCTGAAAGTAGTGGACGCCGATGGGAGCAGAACGATGAGCTCGTCAATTGGACTTATCGGAAAAAAAATCGGCATGACGCAGGTCTTCAACGCGGATGGGAGCCGTGACGGAGTAACCGCCATCGAGCTCGGCCCATGCGTTGTCGTACAGAAGAAAACCATCGAGAAGGATGGATACACAGCACTCCAGATTGGTTTCGATGACAAGCCGGAGCGCAAGGTCAAGCGCCCCGAGGCCGGTCACTTCTCCAGGGCCAAGACAACCCCCAAGCGCTTCTTGCGCGAGTTTCGCGTGCCGACGGAGCTGGCCGATAAATACGAAGTCGGTCAGGAGATCAAGACCGACCTTTTCAACGTAGGCGATATAATCGATGTGGTGGGAACCAGCAAGGGCATGGGGTTTATGGGGGTCATGAAGACCTATGGCTACAAGGGCGGCAAGGCCACTCACGGTGTGCACGAGGTGTACCGCCACGGCGGCTCCCTCGGACAGTGCATGACGCCCGGGCGCGTGATGAAGGGCAAGAGAATGGCCGGCCGGCACAGCAACAAGCGCGTCACGGTCCAGAACATCGAAATCATGCGCATCTTCGCGCAGGACAATATCGTCTTTGTCAAAGGGCCGATCCCCGGCTCGCGTAACAGCCTCGTCCAGCTTCTCCCGGCCACCAAGCCCTCCTAGGGATTGTCATGGTTGGCGGGCGCCGCCGTACTACGGACCATTTCTCCATGCGCGCAAGGCGCGAGAGCTACCCCGCACGATCGATTTACAAGCTTCAGGAAATCGACAACCGTGTTCACCTGTTCAAGAAAGGTGACAACGTTCTCGATCTGGGAGCCGCTCCGGGCTCGTGGACCTTGTACGCATCGAAGGTGGTGGGACCTGCCGGTAGAGTTGTAGCGGTGGACCGGGCCGACTTGACCATCGGAACCCCGGCAAACGTCACTTACATCAAGGCCGACGCGCTGGCCATCGAGCCCGCCGAGTTGACCTCCCTGATCGACGCCGATGGGTTTCAATCGGTGATCTCCGACATGGCGCCGCGCACCAGTGGCCAGAAATTTGTAGATCAGACCCGATCGTACAACCTCTTTTGCAGAGCTCTCGAGCTCTCAGTCGCACTTTGCCGACACGGCGGGAACTTCGTCGGCAAAATTTTCCAGGGCGAGGACTTCGAAAAAGCCAGGGATCTCGTTCGAGAGGCGTACGTGAAAACCCGCATCATACGGCCCACCAGCGTGAGGTCCGAGAGCTACGAGACCTACATCGTCGGATTGTCGCGGCGATAAGCGCGGTGGGCGATAACGTGCTACTGTTCTAAGATGATGAGATTGATTTCAGCATTCATCACCGCCCTGGCTCTGCTCCTTGCGGCCACGGCCCGGGCCGGTGACAACCCCGAAGATTCCGCGCGCCGGTTTGTCCGGGGGCATGCGAGCGCGCTCGGTATGGACTTTCCGCAAGCGACGCTCGGCGATGCTTCCCACAGCGTCCACCTCGGCCAACACATCCTCTCCTTTCCCGTATTTCATCGCGATCTTCCGGTATTCTTCCATTCCGTGACCGTTCAGATCGACGACGAGGGGCGGGTGCTTCGGGTCACGGCGGGGACGAACGGACAGATCGATGGTGACACGGTCCATCCATGCCCCGACGGGGAGCCGGCACGGGACTTTGCCCACATGCTGGATCTCAATCCCAGCATGGTCCTGTCGGGATGGCTCCGCGACCCCGAAGAGGGGTTGATCCCGGCTATCCGCGTGGATGTCCATCCCTTCGCACGCGAACCCTACTCGATCTACCTGGACGCGCGATCCTTGAACCCCCTGGAAACTCAGCCGCTCATGTGGACCGCCGATCCTCTGGGTTCGGTGTTCGAGGAAAATCCCGTAACCACTCCTGACGTGCAGACCGTTTCCTTGCAGTATCTGAACGAGCCGAAAGATATCCTGGAGGGAGCGTACGCCCACGTGGGGCGTTGCCTGGACGCCGAGACGTGCCCCGAGACTGAACCGACTGCGTTCCCGGACGACGACGGCAACTTCATCTTTAATCCCCATCTGGGTCCATACACGCTCAACGATCCCTTTTCCGAGGTCAACGCCTACCACAACATCAGTCGGATCAACCACTGGGCACGGGACACCTTCGGCTGGGAGGGGCTATTCCAGGGCAACACCTGGATACACGTGAAGGTCGGGCAGGCCTGGTACAACGCAGCGTTCTACGGGGGCAACGACGAGATCGCGGCCTACATAGTCTTCGGCCAGGATGTTATCGATTTTGCGTACGACGCGGACGTGGCGTTCCACGAGTTCGGCCACGCCATCAACCGTTCAATCCGCTCACACCCATGGTACCTTCGAGACGCCTACGGCATGGACGTGTCTCCATTTGGAATCGAGGAGGGGTTTGCGGACATATGGGCAACCACCTACTCCGGCGATCCCGTCATGAACAGCTACGTGCTTCTCACGCGAACCGCCGACAACGACCTTGTCTGCCCCGATGATCTCATGTCCGAGGGACACATGGAAGCGCGCATCCTTGCCGGTTTCGGCTGGGATGTACGGCAACGGATCGGCGCGCATGCGTGGAACCATATTGTCTATCGGACCCTCCATTTTCTGGAGTCCAACGCGGTGTTCGACGACTTCGTGGAGGCCCTGGCAAAATCGGCGGAGGATCTGGCGGATGAGGCCCTGGCCGGCCCTGCGAACTCCAAGGGGTGGCCCGAAATGGAGGCGGGCTTCGCGGACATTATCATGGAAGAGGGTGCGACCCGCGGCCTGTTCGACGAGGAATGCCTCCGGCGCCTGGTCCCCCTGCCCGACGGAACGCCGAGGCGCATCTACGGGTACGGCCGGGATAGAACCAACAAGAGAAACCGCCCGACGGGCCTCCAGTGGAAGATTACCGGCGACGACGACACAAAGGCATTCAGACTCTACCTGGCATGGCGATACCCGGATCCGGACGAGGTCGAGCCGGGTTACCGGGTCCACATCTCCCGGGGGCATCCGGTGGAGGTCACCTGGCTCAACGTCGACGACGTGGAGGAAGGCGAGGATGAGTTCACGGTCACGGCGGATCTGACCGTGGAGGCCTCGCCAGAATTTGTGGACTTCCCGGTCTGCGGGCTGGCGCCCCTGGAGGAGGGAGAAAACGTGTACATTCTGATCTCCGCGAACACGAAGGAGAGGATCTTCGTGGTGGACGTGGAGGCATTCTACCTGACGACCCAACCACCCCCGCTCACCGATGGTGGTCTGCCGACCGTGTCCGTCGCCGCCGCCGGAGGAGGACCATCGTGCAACCACCTGGCGTGTGGATCGACCGACGGTGCCCAGTCCCTGCTTGCCGCGATATCACAGATCCTGCAATGATTCCTTTTCAGGAATGCTCCAAAAAGGCTATAGTGCGCGCAACCGGCACGTGGTCGAGGAAATCCGGCCTCCAAAAAGAGGTGCAAAATGAAAAAACGAATCAACACGTTATTATTTCTGGCAGCCGCAGCAGTGATCTGCTCCGGATGCGGCCAGGATGTGAAGATGGTCGAGGTGGAGCCCATGAAGATGCGCTTCTCCAAAACGACCCAGAGCGACAAGATCACAGCCAAGGCGCTTGACATAATCAGCGCCGAGGTACCTGGAGTTCACTTCACCTTCTCGTCCGAAAACCCGGCCATAGCCTCGGTCACGTCCGACGGGCTGGTCAAGCCGGAGGGAGACGGGTCCACCGCCATCGTCGTGAAGACGAAAGAAGGCGTCACGGGCGAATGCTTCGTTACCGTCTGCCTTCCCAAGGAAATGATCTGCGATCCGGGTGACGAGCTCAAGCTGAAGGTCGGCACCGCAGCGCCCATCAGGTGTCACGTCGTGGATTGCAAGGACGAACAATTGTCAAACGCCAAGATCGAGTTTGTGGAGGCTGACTCCAAGATGGTTCTGAAGGAGGAGCCCATGACGTCGCAGGGCCGCACCTCCATGGCCTTTATCGGTCTCGCGGTTGGTGACACAACGGTCACAGTCAAGTCGTTCACATTCGAACAAGCGATCAAGGTGCGCGTTGACGAACAGACCTTCCTGCCGGGCATGGGCCCGAATTCCGGAGGAGGAGGCGGCGGCGGTGGTGGCAAAAAGGGTGGCGACGATCCCTATGCCGGGGGCGGAAATCGTTTCGACCACATTTTGGGTAATATGAAATTCAATTGATGTGTTCTTGACTTGAAATCAGTCTACTTGGTACGTTTAACTCGTCTTGTAAAGTCAGATTTTGACAGGAGTTCTCAATGGATCGATCGGTGACGAGCTTCTTTCTCGGCATCTTTTTCGGTATGGCAATCCTGGTCGCTCCCGCGCCCTCGCAGGCCAACAAGCTCGATCTGGCCATCGGGCGTTTCATCCACTGCGATTACCCATCTCAGTGCAAGGCAGACATCGCGGAATATGAGCGGTTCATGGCCGAGTATGCCTTCGGGCTCTCACCAAAGCTCATGGCGCCGGCCAGCACACTGGGATACTCGGGGTTCTACATGGCTCTCGAAGGATCCCTGACACCCACCCCGGACGGCGGCGATCCCAAGAGGTGGTACAAGGGGGTGGGCCCCCTGGATGAGTCCCCGGGCGTGATGTTCTTCCCCTCGGTCCATGTCAGAAAGGGCCTGCCCTGGTCGATGGAGCTCGGCGGAACAATCAACTACCTCTCCCAATCGGAACTTGTCGGGCTCGGCGCCGACGTCAAGTGGTCCATCTTCGAGGGTTACAGACACGGTTTCAGGGGCGTCTTGCCGGACGTCGCCGCGCGCGGCTCCGTGGTGCGGGTTCTGGGACAGTCCGATATCGACATGACCATAATCGGCGTCGATGCGTCCATGTCCTATCCGTTCGGTATCGGCGGGATGCTCTCGCTCACACCTTACGTCGGATGGCAGTACCTGTGGACCCTCATCCGAACCGAGCCCCTCACCTACCGCGAGGATATCGGCGACTCGGTCGTTTATCATCCCCCGGAGGGATCCGACTGGGATACCACCGGGCTGTCCGGCCCCAACCTGGAGCGCATGAAGCTGTTTCTCGGATTCGTGCTCCAGTACGAGTTGCTCGTCATCACCATAGAAGTAGATTGGGGCCTGGCCACCGACTGGGAAACCGCCGTGGAAGATGACGAGCGTTACTATACGGACGGCGCCGATCAAGATCCGGAACAACTCCACACCGAAGTCGGCCATCAAATCCAGATCAATGGCGGCGTCGGCATGCAGTTTTAGTCCGGCTCCGGCTTGCGCTTTTTTCTCATAATCCTCGTTCTGTTCGCTGCCCTGGCAATAGGCGGCTGTTTGCGTCCTCTGGAGCTTGGTCTGGGTGCGTCCGACCTCACCGACTCGGGTACGGATACCGGCACCAACGATACGGACAGCGACACAAGCGACCCCACGGACGCCGGAGACGACGACGCGGGTGTACCCGACGGCTCGCCCACATGATCCAGAGTCACAACGATTGCTTCTCCTCGCCTCCTCCTCCCGATGTGGACTGCTCTTTGAGAATCGTCAAACACACCATTCCGTTCAGCATGCTCGATCCGGACGCTGTCAAGGCATTGAGGCGGATCAACCGGTTCGGCTACAAGGCCTACCTGGTGGGCGGCTGTGTTCGGGACATTCTACTGGGCAGGCAACCCAAGGATTTCGACGTGGTCACGTCGGCGATGCCCGCCGAAATGAGGCGCATGTTTCGCAACTGCCGGCTGATCGGAAGACGTTTTCGGCTGGCGCATCTGCACTTCAAAAACAGAAAGATAATCGAGGTCGCCACTTTCAGAAGAAGCCCCACGGAAGAAGACGACATGTCCATCCGCCACGCGGCGGAGAACCTCTTTGGAGGTCCGGCTGACGACGCCATCCGCAGGGATTTTACGATCAACGCCCTGATGTACGATGTGGGTGCGAAGGAAATCCACGACTGGGTTCACGGGCTGCAGGACATCGAGAGGCGCCTGCTTCGAACCATCGGCGATCCGAACCGCCGCATTTCGGAGGATCCCGTGCGCATCCTGCGCGCGGTGAAATTCGGCGTTCACCTGGACCTCACAATTGACCCGGGACTGATGGAGGCAATGCGCACACACGCGCCGCTCATCACAAACTGCGCGCCCGCGAGACTCGTGGAAGAAATCTTCAAGCTCCTGCGCAGCGGATCGTCCACTCGCTGCCTCGAACTGATTCACGACATCGGCGTGCTCGATCAGTTGATGCCCGCCCTCGGATCGTTCGTGACCGCGAACACCGACGAACGCTCGACGTGGGCGCCGCTCGAGCGGGCGGACGCAATGGTTCGCCATGGCCGCGCCGTATCCGACTCCGTACTCCTTGCGGCCCTCCTCTTCGAGGCATGCAGGGAATCCCTCGAGGCAGGGGGGGACGCCTCCAAAAAACTGGAGCAGGTACTCGAACCGCTCGTACAACCGATGCCGTTCACGCGCCGGCACATGACCAGAGTCCGCCAGATCTTTCTGGCTCAGCGGCGACTTGCGCAGGGACCGCACACCCTCCGGGCCCGCAAGATCCTCGATCGCGAATACGCCGCCGAAGCGGTAGATCTCATGGAGATCACATTCCGAGAAGATCAACACGAACAATACGTAGCTCCCTGGCGCAAGGCGCTGACCTCCAGATACGGAACGGGAACCTATGAGCCCCCGTCGAAACCCCGCCGGCGAAGGCGACGGCGGCCCCCTCCCCGGTCGACCGACTAGGAACTATCATTACCTGCGACCGGTTGTTTCCGCCTCCGATAGATTGTACGATGAGTTAAATGAGTGAGCGCCTCAACGACCTTCCGGCGGGAACAGCCTCCCAGACATTGGATGTGGATGTCTTTCTTTCCATGGCGGAGCAAGCATCCGACGGGATCCTCCTGGCCCAGGACGATATCATCGCATATGTAAATCCTCGCATGTCCCAGATGCTGGGCATTGCCCGAGAGGAGGTGACCGGCGTCAACCTGCGCGCCGGCACCTTCCCGGAAAGTCTCAACCGGATCGGCAGGCTGATCTCCGATCAGCCCAGCACTGAAAAGATCAACACGGTCTTCACAACACAGATCACACAAAAAAGCGGAGAGATCGTGGACCTGGAGTTCACGTACGGAGTTGCGTCCCTCAAGGGCCGACCGGCACACCTTTTGATCGCGCGGGATACGTCCAATAGACAATACACTATTCGCCGTTTCAAGGAGAGCGAGGAACGGTACAGGATCATCTTCGAGTCGGCCAACGATGCGATCTTCACCATGAGGGATGATCGTTTCATCGAATGCAACTCCAAGACTCTCGAGATGTTCGATTGTACGCGAAAACAGATCCTCGGCGAGCCTCCGTATCGGTTCTCACCGAGGCTTCAACCCTGCGGAACTATCTCCAAGGAGCTGGCCCTGCGGTACATTCAGCGAGCCTTCAACGGAGAGCCGCAGTTCTTTGAATGGATGCACACGAGATTCGACGGGACCCCTTTCGAGGCGGAGGTGTCCCTGAACAGAGTCGAATTGAACGAGGAAATCTTTCTTCAGGCGATCGTCAGGGATATCTCGCACAGGAAAAATACCGAAAAGGAGCAGCGCGACTCAGAAGACAAGATGCGGCAGACTCAGAAACTGGAGAGCCTCGGCATCCTCGCGGGAGGGATTGCGCACGACTTCAACAACCTGCTGATGGGAATCCTGGGCAACGCGGATCTGGTGCTCAGGCGCCTGCCCGAATCCGATCCATCCGTGAGGAACCTCACCACTATTCTCACCGCAGCGCAGCGGGCCGCAGATCTCAGCAAGCAGATGTTGGCGTACTCCGGAAAGGGCGCCTTTATAGTGGAGGCGCTTCTCCTGAACGATATCGCAAGGGAAATGAAGGAACTGCTGGAGGTGTCGATATCAAAGAGCATAAAACTCCAGTTTCAACTGGCTGATACCCTGCCGCCCATCGAGGCCGACGCCACGCAGATACGACAGGTGATCATGAATCTGATCACCAACGCGTCCGAGGCCATCGGCAACGGCCCCGGCGTTATCACCGTTACTACCACGTCGATGGAGTGCGATCGAACCTCTCTGTCTTCGGGGCAACTCGATGACGATCTTCCCGAAGGCACTTATGTATCTTGTCTGGTATCCGACGACGGCGTCGGGATGGACAGCGCCACCAGAGAAAAGATCTTCGACCCGTTCTTCTCCACAAAGTTCACCGGTCGAGGGCTCGGACTGGCCGCGGTGCTGGGAATAGTCCGAGGACACAATGGCGCGATCCGTGTCGTGAGCACGCCAAACGAGGGGTCTGAATTCGAGATCTTGCTGCCGGCTTCCACTGCAACCCCTGTACCGCGGGCAGACGACATCACCGGCCCCGTGGAGACAGGTAAAAAGAGCGCGAAGTTCGTCCTGATCGTCGATGATGAAGAGACCGTGCTGACAACGACGAAACAGATGCTCACCGAATACGGCTATCAGGTGCTCACCGCCAAGGACGGCCACAGCAGCCTGGCGATCTTCGAAAAGAACGCCGACGACATTTCAGTCGTCCTGCTCGACCTGACCATGCCGAAGATGGGTGGAGAAGACACCCTTGCCGAGATGAGGAAAATTCGCAAGAACGCACGAATCATCATCATGAGCGGCTATAACGAGCAGGAGATCGCCAACCGCTTCCCCGGCGACGGTCCAAATGATCTTCTGGAAAAGCCTTTTGGAATTGCTTCACTGATAAAGAAAATTGACCGGCAATTCACAGTCGAATAAAATCTATTGTCAGTATGTTCCAACGTCGGTGAATCATTTGCATCGCCGCGTTCACGGAAAGGACCTTGAGAATGACTCAATCCGCGTTCGACGCAACCGGGTTTTTTCGATTCGATCTTGCGAACGGATCGATCATATCCCGTGAAGGCGAACAGCTCGCACTGATCCCGGTGGATCTGCTCGATGCGCTCGAACCGGGCGAGAAAACAAGGCAACGCTCCATAGCCTTCGGCAAGACACACGGGAAACGCTTCTCCGAAATCATCGCGGGTCTGACGGAGCCTCCGGGGGTGGAGAACCTCGCGGACTATCTTGGCGGGCTGACTGCAGTCTTCGGGCTTGGGAGATCGGTGGTGGAAATTCGGGGGAACGCGATCCTTTTCCGGCTCATATCCGGCAGAAAAATGAGCGATGGGGTTGTAACCCTGCTGACCGGGTTCCTTGCCGGGTTCATGAGTGAGATCGAGCCTGAGACAACTTTCGAAATTCTGCACATGCAAACGGACGATGACGGAGACCTCTTTTGGGCCGGTAATCCCAAAGCGATCGAACAGGTCAAAGATTGGCTCGCCGATGGAGTGAAACCCATGGAAGCACTCTGGCTCTTGTCAGAGGAGGGCAGGTAGAAAATGAGCGCCGACGTACACATGGAAAAACTCGAAGAGCTCCTTGACAGGGTAAAGAGAAACCGCCTCAAGCTCGCAAATGAGCGAATACTACACCCCGAGCCGATGGCGCCCCAAGAGCTTCCAATACCATCCGAACCACCACCCGCAATAAAGGAGGAACTTGCTCCACCCCCCGTCGCGGCGGCCCCGATACCCGAACCCGTGATACCCGAACCCGTGATACCCGAACCCGTGATACCCGAGCCCGTGACACCCGAGCTCGTGATACCCGAACCCGTGATACCCGAGCCCGTGATACCCGAGCCCGTGGAGGAGGTCCGAACCTTCGAATCGGCCCCAGTCGCATCAGGCCCCGTAGCGCAAATGGATGGCCGCCCCATCAGGGAATGGACACTGAAAGCGGTCCTCAACCGCGCGTGGAATTTGGGGGGCAGGAGCTGAACGCATGAAAACACAACTCACCTTTCTCAACCTGTTCGTTCTTATCTGCGCCCTTGTCACCCTTGCCTGCGGTGGCCAGCAGAAGCAATCCTCAAATCTCGAAACAAGGCCGCTCGAAGAATCCAAGGCCCTGGAGATCATCTCGAATATGTTGACCGAGCGGGGATATATCACCGCCATGGATATGGAGATCGAGTTATCTACAAAGACACGTTTCAAAGTTGATTTCAGGGTGAACGGCCACAAGATGGCCATTGAATACCTGACCCGGCAGGACCGTACGACTATCGGCGATATCCCACCCGCGGCGGTGGAATCACGCCTTCATGTCCTGCCCGCAAAAGCGGTATCGGAAGATCCGGGCGAGCAGGGTGAGCCCGTTTACATTTTCATCATCGACGAGAAGAAATATATCTACCAGTACAACCCCACATCGGAAAACCGATCCGACGTGACCTATCTGGAGGTCGAATCCCGCCTGCGCCGCGACCTGGCGGACTTCCTCTCATGGTATGAATCGTCACGCGCTAACGAAAAGTGAGTAAGACATTGCTGTGCGTCGCTGACGTTGGCAACACCCATACGGTCATGGGAATCTATTCGAAGGACACCCTCGTGCATCGGTGGCGGATCCGCACGATCCGGGATCGTACTACCGACGAGTGGGGGCTTACTATCGCGTCGTTCTTCGATTTTGACAGGATCGACACTTCCATGGTGAAGGGGATGGTCATCTCCAGTGTGGTACCACCGGCGCTCCATGCTTTGAGACGCGCCGGTAAAAGGTATTTCGATGTGGACGCGCTCGTTGTAGGACCGGGAATCAAGACCGGCCTTTCCATCCTTTACGATAATCCTCGGGAGGTCGGGGCCGACCGCGTGGCCAACGCTGTCGCTGCCCTGAGCCGTGTAAACAGCGCCTGCATTGTCGTCGACTTCGGAACCGCCACCACTTTCGACTGCCTTTCGTCCAGAGGAGAATACCTGGGCGGCGCGATAGCTCCCGGGCTGAGGATCTCTCTCGATGCTCTTGTCACCCGCGCGGCAAAGCTGCCCCGGGTGGAGATCGGCAAGCCGGATCACGCCATCGGTAGAAACACGGAAGAGGCGATGCAATCCGGCGTTCTTTACGGATATGCAGCGCTTGTGGACGGGCTGGTGGAGCGACTCTCCACAGAGATGGATGGTGATATCTCGGTGATCGCCACCGGCGGGCTCTCCGGCGTGATCGCGGCGGAATCCCGCGCCATCGATGTCGTCGACCAGGATCTAACCCTTGACGGCCTGCGTATTATTTACCAGCGAAACAACCCCTGATCGGTCTGAGATCTATCCGTTCTTGAGGGCGGTGCCAGTCACTTTTTTTTCAATCGATGGTCGAATTTTGGCAACTTTTCCGTCGAGCGGCCGATTAAGGGAGTATGGCGCGAAGAATCAGGGTCTGGAAAGAAAACGGAATGTATCACGCTACGCTCGAGTGCGTGGACAGAATGTTTCTCTTGAAACCGTCGAAAAAGGTCAACAACATCATAGGCTCGAGCCTGGGAAGGGCCCTGAAGTTGCACCCGATCCTGCTGCATAGTGCAACCACCAACATCAACCATCTGGAGCTGGTTTTCTCCATCGGCGAGGGACAGGCCGACAACGTCAGCCCGTTCCTGCGCGAATTCGCCGGATTCTCGGCCAGGGGTTTCAACCGGCTATACGGGCGAGAGGGGCACTTCTGGGCAGGTCGCGTACGTGTCGAGGAGATAACGAGCGACAACAAGGCGGAGAAGTTGCTCGGCTACGGAGCGTGCAACGTAGTCAAGGACGGCCTCGTGGAAAAGGCGAGCCACTGGAAGGGTTTCTCAACGACCGAGGTGCTCTCTCGGGGTGGCCGGCTCGTGTTCAAGTACGTGGACCGTACTCTCTGGTGGAAAAACGGTGCCGACCATCGTGATATCGACCCGTCGAAATACACGAAGAGCACGGAGGTCGTTCTTTGCCCGTTGCCCGGTTGGACGGATCTCCCCCCAGAAGTGCAGCAGGCGCGGTTTCGCGGCATCGTGCGCAATCACGAGGAGCTGGCGCGTAAGGAGCGCGAGGCAGAGGGGATAACGGGCGTCAAGGGAATGGCGCGAATCGAGCGGGAGAGCCCGTTTTCAAAGCCGGCCCGTCCCCGGAAGCGGGCACCCCAGCCTCTTTGTCACGCGGATACTGTGGCGGAATACAAAGCGTACGAGGCGGAATACAGGGAAATCGTGAAAGCCCATCGCATGGCGTCGGCGGCTTTTCGTTCCGGTTGTTTCGACGTGGAGTTCCCGCCGGGCACGTTTCGCCCTCCGCTTGTCACGAAATTCAAGTTCGCGGCCTGACCGCCGACAGTCGCAAGCATCTCAATGACAAACTTCTTCGCACCGGTGTGCGCGAACTCGTCTTCGAAACATACTAATAGCAATAGAGAGTCATTCTCACCGTGATTCCGTGATCCCGGCAGACGAAAACAACCATCCACGCTATTCCAGGAGCCGTTCTCGAGCATGCCGGCTCCTTCAGAATAGACGAGAATGAAAATGTGTCTGACACTGATCGTTGTGGACGGCGCGGGATACGCGATTTTATTGGCAGGCTGGCGAATTATGCAGGCTAGGGCTATCCGTTCTTGAGGGCGGTGCCAAGACGCTCGCGCAGCTTGTGGTGCTCCTGCGATACGGTAAACAGCGTGAGCGCCTTCAGTCGATCGGCCAGAATCGATTTTTCCTTGATCTGCTCCTTCATGATCCTTACAGCCACCGCAACATCGCCGCACAGCAGCAGTCCGGCACGATCGCAGGTATAGTCGACCGACCGGGCCCAGCGCTTGAGATTTACGTCGGCGGCCTTGGATACGAAGGACTGAACATACCCCTGTAGCTTCTCGAGATCGCTCGCGTCCAGACTTTGCCTGATGGGAGTCAGGAGCTCCTGCACCGAACCGGCGAGATCGGCCGGAACCGGAAGCCCCTGAACGAAAATCTTGATTGAAGCGAGCAGCCAGGAGGACAACTCGGTACCGGAAGTCACCAGCTTATTGACGAACAGGCCGGGCCGAAGCAACGTGAGTTGTTGGCCAAGACTGAACGCGAGTCCCATCCGGCCCTTTAGCTCAGAGGCGGCCTTTCCGGCCACGAGCACATGTGGGCTGGCATCGAGCAACTGAAAACCGTCGCCCTGTCCCTCGTGAAGATACAGGGGCGGTGGCTCGACACCCAGGGAACCGGCGACGAAGTTAACAAACTGGCTCTTATCGGAAGAGTCCGTCGTCACGTCGATGGCGTCCTTGATGGAGAGACCGAACTTGGACGGCTCCTGGGCCTTTTTCTTGAAGATCGCCTTGCCAACGACCGAGAAGATCGCTGATATATTCTGGTTCAGCTCCTCGTGATACAGGAGATTCTTCCATTGCTCTTCCTTGAGCCTTGAGTCCATAGTGGGGAGATCGTCGAGTTGGTAGTCACGATAGAACTTGCGCTCGTCCGGGGACGCCTGGTTGAGGAGCGCCAGCATTGAGGCGGCGCACCAGGCTTGATCAGGCTCCTCCTCGCCGGAATTGATTCTGTAAAGCATCCTGAAAGACTCCACGCGAGCGGGATTGATCGACAGCAACTTCTGATGATTCTTGATAGCCTTTTCGGCATACTCTGAACCCCATCCGTATAGATCCGAGAGCTTCTCCAGCCATTTGGCGTTGCCCGAATCGAGCCTGGAGATCGCCTCGAAGAGCATGATCCCGTCCTTGGCCCGATCCATCTTGTCAGTGAGCAACTCCGCCATGGGCTCGTACAAATCCAGCTTGTCCTGTGACGAAGCGTCCTTTGGTAACGCGGCGATTCTCCTCTTGTAGTGCTTTTCGAGTTCTTCCCAATCCTTTTTCTCATAAAGAATTTCCAGCAATGCCTCGCTCGCGCCCTCCAGGTCCGGATCTTTGTCTATTGCCTTGTTGAAGAACGTGACCGCGTCATCAAGTTGCTTGAGCTCGCGTCGATATATCTTGGCAACCGTCAGGTAGTACATTGCCAGCTTCTTCGTATCCGAAACCAGGCTCGCGATCTTGAGCACAACGTCGACCACATCGTTGAACCGTTTGGTCGCGTAATAGATCTTGAGCATATCACCGAGAACGTCGCGGTTATCAGGATGTTCCTCGAGGGTATCTTTCAACATCGCGGCCGCGCCGTCCGCGTCCCGCAGTTTGTCAAAAAGAATCGACGAGGTATCACGCACGAGATCCAGCCAGCGCTCGTCGTCTCTGCTGATGGTGGCCAGCACCTTCTGACGCGCCTCCACGGAACCCCTGAAGTCCCCTCGTTTTTCGTGGACTTCGGCGAGTAGCAACCTTGCATCGATGTTATCCGGCGCCATCACTGTCGCCTGCCTTGCCAGCTTGGCCGCATCATTGAAATCGTCTGTTCCGATAAGCGCGCTGCCCTGCTTGACGAAGAGATCAACTTTTTCTTCGGCGGAGAGCTTGTCTCCCATCGCTTTCGAATATCTGTCGAACTGTTCCTTGGCGAGCCTGAATTCGCCCAACTCGATTGCAACATCTCCCAACCTCTTCATGAGGTGCGGTTCGTCGGCGACCGTCGCCGCCTTCTTGAAGTACTTGAGCGATTCCTCGCGCCGATCCATGTTCACCAGGGCCTCGCCCATCTGAGTGAACACCTGGAGCTGCTGCTCTGGAGTGAGGGCTTCCGAGGAAGCCGCCCATATCTCGTAGATCGGGTAAGCCTTGTCCCACATGCCCTTCTGTCGATAGAGGGTGGAAACATTGTCACCGGCCAGGAGATTGTTCTTGTTCAACTCCAGGGCGTGCTCGAAGTACCCGATGGCCTTGGGTTCGTCGTTGATCTGTTCCAGCGCGATGACACCCATGCGCGCGTATATCTCGGATCTCGCGTGAGAGCCCTCGACCAGTTCCAGTTCGTCCTCGAAAACTCCGATTGCCGCCGAGTGGTTGCCCTGGGCGATGAGCACTTCGGTGAGCTGGGACATGACGGCTCGATCTTCGGGCGCCAGATCTTTTGCCTTGCGCAACGTGGCGGTTGCCCCGGCCGGATCGTACATTTTGGACAACTGCATCTTCGCAATGCGAACCAGCATGGCAACCTTGCCCTCGGTCTTTTCTACCCCGCCCAAAATTTTGTGCAGGGTCTCGAGGGCGGCCTCCAGATCGCCTGCTTCCTCCTGAGACATGGCCAGCGCCTCCAGCGCGCTGTCCCCTCCGAGCGTGGCCACGACCTGGAAAGCCTCCGCCGCCCGCTGGGCATCTCCGATATCATCGCGGAGAATCTCCGCCCGCTCCGCAAGAAGCTCGTGTTTCTCTTCTTCTTCTTCGGCCATGTCGGCCCTGCCCTGCAGGATATCCACAAGATCCTCGTAACGTTCGGTCTTGCGATAATGTCGCGTCAGAGCGATCATCGCCGCCCTGTTCTCCTTATCGATATCCAGAATTTCCTTGTAATGATCTATGGCCTTGTCGAGATCCCTGAACTCCTCCTCACTCATCTCCGCGAGCCTCTCCAGGAGAAGCATCCGCTGCTTGGGCGTGACCGCTATCTCGAGCTGGATCTGCAGGTTGTCCCTCAGTCGGGAGAAATCACCGCCCCTCGCGTAGATCCGCTCCAATCCCTTGATGGAATCCAGGTGACTGGGATCGATCTGGGCCGCCTTCTCGTATTGTTCGCGTGCGCCCTTGAGATCGTCCAGCCGATCCTCGAAGAGCTCGCCGAGTTTGTACCTTGCCGCAACTTGCTCCTCTCCCTCGCTCATGGCGTCCACGCTTGCGAACAACAAATCCGTGAGCTTCTTCCAGTCCTTGGTGTCCTCGTAGATCGTGGCGAGGACCTCGGATGCGGTCGCGTGGGCCGGATCCTCCTCCAGCACGCTCGCGAGCAGATCCCTCGCCGTATCTGTTTCGCTGAGCTTGTCGTAATAGACCTTCGCGGCCTCCGTAAGATTGTCCCTGCTTCTGCCCGGCACCGACTCCGCCTCGCCCACACGAACCAGGGTCTCGGCCAGCTCCTTCCATTGTTGCGCGCCCCTGTACATTTCCGAGACGGCGACGAGTGAATCAACGTCGGCTGGCCTGTACTCGAGCACCTTCTGGAAGCAGGTCAGCGCGTATGTTGGCTGATCGAGTTTTTCCAGGTACCAGTTGCCGATCTTCCCATAGAGGAACACGGTGAGATCCTGATCGCCTGCGGATTCGGCCGCCTGAACGGCGCTACCACACGCGGCGGCGAGATCTTCGAAGCGATCTGTGCGCTCCGCGATCTTCTCCAGCTTTCCCACCACCCACTCATCCTCGCCGCCGGCCAGACACGCCACGAAGTAATCGAACGCCTTGTCGTACTCACGCAGATCCTCCTCGTAGGTCCAGGCGATTCGCTTGATCACGGCAAATCTGTCGGCGGGATCCTCGATAGTCTCGGCCTTTTTGGCCAGCTTTTCTATCAGCTCCTCGAATTTGCCCTGCGCGTTGAGCAGATCGAGTATCGCGGCGTTGATCTCCTCGTCGTCCGGGTCTGACTCCAGCAGCTGGGAATAGATCTGATCGGCCTTTTCATAGTCCTTCGAGTACCTGGTCGCGGACTGCGCGGCGGCGATGAGGATCCGCTTGATGACCTCGGAATCCTCGGAGAGAAGGGCTGCCTCCTCCATCACCTCTATGGCGGCGCCCCACGCGTTGCAACGCCGCGCCTCGTTCTTGAGCTCGTCGAGCATCTCCGCGTCACCGGGGTCTTCGAGGAGAGCGTCAGCCCATGTCTCGATGTCTTCTCTGGTACCCGTCTGTGCGGCACGCGCCTCGAACTCCTGCGCTAACCTGTTCACCTCGCTCAAATCCTTGCGGACTTCGTCGAGTCCCCTCGGACGTCCGGAGGTTTCCTTGGCCATCAACTTCCTGACCAGGTTGTCCAGCGCACCGGGGATCGCCTCTTCGCTGAGGGAACTCGGAGCGGGCGCTGTCTTGGAGAGGTGCGCCGCCACCACATCAACGGCTGCTCTTCCCGTAAATACCGGCTGACCCGTGATCATCTCGAAGAGCAACGCGCCAAGAGAGTACACATCCGCCGCCACGTCACAACCCAAGTCGGATCGGAGCCATGTCGTT
>JAUXHN010000103.1 GCA_030621515.1 Deltaproteobacteria bacterium
GAGCTGCATTACCTCGGTGGGTGGTTTCTTGGGCATCGGAGACAGCGCCGCCCTCACCAATATTGACGGTTTGAGCGCCCTCACCTCGGTGGGTGGTTTCTTGGGCATCGGATACAACGCCGTCCTCACCGACCTGGACGGACTGAGCGCCCTCACTTCGGTGGGTGATGAATTGGTGATCTACCACAACGACATTCTTCCCGACTGCGAGGTGTGCGATCTGCTGGACCAGCTAACTAGCGAACCCACATCGACAAATGTCTACAACAACCTCGACGACTCATGCACGCCGGTGCCAGCTAGTTGTCCGTGAATTTGGAGACGAGGGAACCCTATTTCAGCGGTTCGGTGAGTTTGTCCCGGAAAGTTGCGTCGAGTTTGTCGCACTTTGAGGTGACGATCTCGATGGCCTTGTCGGCTCGCGTTCTGGTTTCGTTGACGAAGTCCTTGTCGTCGATCCCCGCGAGATTGATGAGCACGTTGTAGTACGCTCCCATGGCCGCCGTGCGCGCGCACAAAACGGCGACCCCGGAGTCGGACAGCGAGTTGCGGTTGCCCCGATCTCCGGTCGCCTCGGCCAGGTCAACGATCTCGGGCGTCATCTCCAGGACCGAGAGAGGGACCAGAGTCGCCTTCTTGTTGGCATTGAGGAGCGCCAGATCCTTGTCGGGACCCTTCGCCATCCCAAACGCCGCCATGACCTCGTTGAAAGCAAACGTGTCGTCGTCCACAGCCCTCCCGAGGCGATCCTTGAGATCCTGTCCCTTGACGGCGATGTCCCGCATCTCGCCGGCGACCTTGCCGTATCCCGACTTGCCTACTGTGAGGTTTGCCACCATGGCCGCCAGCCCCGCGCCGAGAGACCCGCAAAGCGCCGCCACGCTGCCGCCGCCGGGAGCCGCCGAATCCCGGGAGAGTTCGTCCACGAAACCGGTCACTGTGTGCCCGACCAGAGGCCGCGGACTCGCGACGCGGTACTCGATGATCTTCTCCTTCGGGTCGAAGTCGGAAATCTGACTCAGTCCCATGCTTCGTACGGCCGCGTCGATGAGGTCTTCCTCGGGAACGCCGGCGCTCTCGCCCTGTTTGTCCAGGTAGTACCTGCCCGCGATGAGCATTGCATCGAGCGGAGTGAGGCCGACCAGCTCCGATCCGGTTACCCGCACTCCCATCTCCTGTGCCAGCTCGCAGGCCTTGTCGAAGACAACGTGGGGCGGTGTAATCGTGTAGTCCGTGAGGTTCATGGTCACCTGGGCGCAGCCGAATTCCTCGATGAACCAGCCGGTTGCCTTGCAGTGCTCGAACAGACCCTTCTCGTGTTTGAGGAACTTCCCGTCCGGTCCGCGCATCTTTTTGTTTTTCTCGTCGCGAACCACAGCGCCGCCACCCTCGCGGATCGTGAGGCCGATTCTCCGGGCGAATTTGGTATTCCGGGTGTTGAGGTTGATGTTGTACGCGATCAGAAACGGACGCGCGCCTATCTGGGTTGCGCCGGTCTTTGCAACGTTGTCGTCCCATCGGTTGGGACCGAAATCCGGACGCCATTCCTCGGTTCCCAGTTTGCCCGCGAGCGCCTCGTATTCACCTTTTCTGATATTGGCCAGGTTTGCCCATTCCGGTCTGGAGGCCGCGAACTCGTACAGATAAGCGGGAATTCCCAGCTCGTCTCCTACCCGTTTTCCCAGGGCTCTCGCCAGGTCCGCACAGTCCTCCATGGTCATGCCCGTCAGGGGAACGAAGGGGCATACGTCGGTTGCGCCGTTGCGGGCGTGCTCGCCGGTCTGGGTCTTCATGTCGATGAGTTCGGCGGCCTTGCGAATGAGGGCGAAGGCGGCCTCTGAAGCCGCTTCAGGTGGACCGACAAGTGTGAACACGGTTCGGTTGGTGGTCGCCCCGGGGTCCACGTCCAGAAGCTGCACACCGTCCACTGCCTCTACCTCGGCGGCGACGGCGTCGATGATTTTCCTATCACGGCCTTCACTGATATTCGGTACGCATTCGACAAGTTTCATCGATATTCTCCCATTGATGTTTCGTTATGTAGCTGCGGCTCGCTGGAGCGTCAAATGAAAACATATGGCTTGCATCGTTTTCGGTATTGAAACAAGTTTTTCTAATGTGTTAAAGTTTATGGTCTTTTTTTTAAAAAGAGAGTGTTCACATGTCAGATGCCGAGAAATTTCAAGCCATCCTCGAGCGAGACCCGACGGACACGCAAGCCTTCGTTAATTTGTGCGATATTGCAGAAAAGGACGGAGACTACGAGTATCTCGCTGAATTGCTCAAGTACAGAGCGCAGGTGACCCAGGACGAACAGGAAGTGGTCGATCTGCATTTTCGGGCCGGAGAGGTTTACCTGGACAAGCTCAATGACATGCAGCGTGGGGCGGAGGTGCTCCTCGAGGGATTCGACAAAGATCCCACTCACGCGGGTATCGGGGACAGGCTCGATGGCGTCTACAGAGAAGCGGAAGATTGGGAAGGAGCCCTGCAATTGGCGGAGTCGCGCTTGGACTTTCTCGCCGAGGCTGATGTGAATGGCACCAAGGTAGTCATTCGGTCCGATCTGCACCAGCAGGCGGGCGAGGTGCTGGAGCGAGCTATAGGTGACGACGAGCGCGCGCTGGCCCACTACCGAAAGGCCATAGAGCTGGACAAAACCAATCTGCTCGCCATCTACGGCGCGAGGGAGATCTATTACCGCGCCAGGAGTTTCAAGAACGCGGCCAAGCTCTGCGAACTGGAAGCCAGGGTGGAGAAGGACAACGAACGCAAAATAGCGCTGTACAGGGAGCTCGCCCACATTCTGAGCACCAACCTGTCGGACGCCGACCAGGCGGTCATGGCGCTAAAGAGGGCGCACAAGCTCGATCAGCAGAACCCGGAAGTGAAGCTCGATCTTGCCCGTACCATTGCCGCGACCTCAACCACCGATGAGAATAAAAAAGATCATCGTTGGGCCTCCGAGTTCCTCATGAAGGCTGCGCGGGGCGCCGAGACCGCAGAGGTGTTTGAGTTGGCCAGACTGGCCCTCCTGGCGACCCCGGCAAGCGTCAAGGCGATGGAGTTCATAGAGAGCAAGGCCGGGGAAACGGGAGATTTCGAGGCTCTGGCCGAGGTATACAAGGAGATTATTGAAGCCGCAGGCGATCTGGAAACCCAGGCGCCGATGATACGTCGTCTGGCCAAGATTTACTTGCAGGAGACCGGTTCTCCGGAGGAAGCGCTCAACTGGATCAAGAAGGTGGAGCCCCTGGGGTTTCCCGAGGACGCACAGTTCATCGATAATCTTTCCAGGGGAGTAGAGGTTCGCGCATCTCAGATGCCCCAGCCTGTCGTTGTAAGTGAGGAAGAGGGGCAGCCACAATACGCGACACCCTTCGAGGAGCCCGATGACGGCCTGTTCAAGGAGGAGTCCGATCCCCTCGCGGACGCCGTGGCGGAGGTGGCGGAGAACGACTTCGAGGTGGTCGAGGAGACAAGTGAGTACGAGGAACTCGAAGTCGGGCGAGTATCCGCGCCGGAGGTAATGCCGGAGGGAATGTCGGAAGAGGATTTTGTGGAAAGCCTTCAACAGCAGGCGGAGCGCGCCCGAAGAAGCGGTGACGACGCCACTGCGGAAGAACGGATGATGCAGGTTCTCGATTACGTTCCGCAAGATCAAAAAGCCACCACTTATCTGGAGAGGAGATTTCGCGCAAGAGGCGACTGGGGATCGTTGAGGGACCTTCTCCTTCGCTCTGCCGGTGCGCCGCACCTCCCGGCGGCGGTTCAGACCGTTCGCCTTCGTGAGGCCGCGCGTCTTTCGGAGGAACAGCTGGGAGATCTGGAAGGGGCGATCCGTTCCTGGCGCATGATCCAGGAAAACGATCCAAAGGTTCGGGATGCCGTAGACGCCCTCAAGCGGTTGCTCTCCGAAACCGAAAAGTGGGACGAGCTGCTGGAGGTTGTGGAAAACGAAGCGGCCACAACAAAGAGCCGGGCCAAGAGAATCGAGGCGTTCAGACGCCTGGCGGAGATTTACCACATCAGGATCGGAGACGTGGCGCGAGCTGCGGATGCATACAAAAAGGTACTGGACCTCGCGCCCGAAGACGCCGAAGCGATGGAAGCGCTCGATGAATTGTACTTGAGGGAGCAGCAATACGAAGAGTTGATTCCGCTCCTCGACAAGCGGGCGGAGATGACCCGAGACAGGGCTGAGAAGAGGGAGTTCCTCTTGAGATCGGCGGTCATGTTGAGGGAGCGACTGGGGCAAAACGAGGAGGCTTACGAGAAGGCTCGTGAGGTACTTGAAGTTGCGCCCAATGATGGTGAGACCCTCGAACTGATGGAGTCCATCGACGAGGAGGGCGAGCAGTGGGAGCGGCTCCTCGATGTTCTGACTATGCGGGCCAGAGCGGTCGAAGAGCCGGAGGAGAAGGCCGTACTGCTCAAGAAAAAGGCCATGATCTGCGCTCACCGTCTCGAAGACCACAAGGGCGCCGTGAGGGCCTGGTACGAGGTGCTCGATGCCCTGCCCGGAGACGAGGAAGCCCTGGAGGCTCTCGCCCGTGGTTACGAGGAGAAAGAGGAGTGGGAAGATCTGGTCAGCGTGTTGAAGCTGAAGCTCGAGATCATGGAGGACGTGAATGATCGGGCCGAGCAACATCGCAGGATAGCCCACGTGCTGGATGACAATCTCGGTCGCGCGGATGAGGCCATGGAGTCATGGCGCCTGGTGCTGGAGGCCGGCGAAGATGTCGAGGGATTGGGGGCGCTCTCTCGCTACTACGAGCGAATAGAGGACTGGTCGGAATTGGCCGAAGTACTGGAACGCCAGGCTCCGCACGCCGAGGACCATGCCGAGCGCGCTTCGATCCTGTTCAAGAGAGCGAGCATCCTTTACGAGAAGCAGGGCGAGCGCGAGGAAGCAACCGCCGAGCTGAAGAAGATCCTCGCAGAGGTAGATCCGGCGCACATCCCCACCCTGGATCTGCTCAGGACAGTGTTGGCGGAGGATAATAAGTACGAGAAAGCGGTGGAGGCGCTGGAGCAACAGATCGCACACACGGAGGATCCCGAACAACTCAAGGTGCTGATGGTCCTGCTGGGTGATTGGTCCCGAAGCGAGCTCAAGGATCTCGATCGGGCCATAGACGCCTACGAGCGTGTCGTCGACATGGACGGCGCCGACGAGGAACGGCAGGACGTGCTGGACGATGTGTATGTCGAGGCAGGCGAATGGGACAAGCTTCTCAAGTTGCTCTACGGACGCTACCAGCGCCAGGAGGATGACGATCTCAAGCTGGAGATGCTGCAGCGGGGCGCCAAGATCTGCGAGGAAGATGTCGAGGACAATACCAAGGCCTGGTTCTGGCACAGGCAAGCCTTCGACGCGTTGCGACACCTTGATCCGGTCATTCCCTCCGTGGAGGAGGCCGCTCATCGTATGGAATTATGGAACGAGATCAATGATGTGTACGTCGTCATGACCAAGACGGCCCAGGAGGTCTCAGAGCAGGTCGAATGGTGGATGAAGATTGCAATTATCTTCGAGGAGAAGCTGGAAGATCCGGGACAGGGACTGGAGGCCGTGTTGAGGGCGTTCGGCCTGGACCCCGAGAATGTCGAGATGCTCGACGCAGTCGACAGGCTTGCGGTCGCCGCCGAGAACTGGCAGCGGTTGTCAACCGTTTACAACGCTCTGGCGGGGCGAGCCAAGACGGACGAAAAGAAGATTGAGTTCTATACCAGGCATGTCAACACACTCAACGAGAAGGCGGAGGATCCGCACAAGGCCTTCGACGTGTCCCTCAAGGCCTTCGAGGTCGATCCCACGAGTGAGGAGATTCTCACGATGGTTGAGGGTCTGGGCGAGGCTTCGGAGCGCTGGGATGATCTCGTTCGCGTTTATAATGTATGCACCACGCGCGTTGAAGATTCTTCGCGCAAGGCGGATCTCAAGTTGCGAGCCGCCCTGGTGTTGAGGGATAAAATCGATGACCCGGACGGCGCGTTCGTTGCCGTTCTCGAAGTTCTCATGTTCGATCCTTTCTCGGACGAGGTGGTGGAGAATGTATGGGGAATGGTGCGTCAGCTCGAGGAAGCCCTGCTCACGACCGAGAAGGGTGTGTACTGGGCCAAGCTCATAGAGATGTACCGCAAGCTCGTGGTGGATAATCGGCACGAACGCGAGAATCAGGTAGACCTCCTCATGATTATCGCCAAGATCTACGCGGAGGAACTCGACGACGATTCCGCCGCCTTTGAGTGCCTCAAGGAAGCTCAGCAGATCAATCCTCGCGACGAGGGGACAATCGACAAGCTCGAAGCCATGGCGGGAGAACAGAACTTCTGGGAGAGCGTCGTAGATCACTACGCCGACATCCTGGACGAGACGTTTGAGATGGACGTGGCCGTGATGTATCACAAGCGGCGCGCGCGCATTCTCGCGGACGAACTCGATCAAGCGGACGAGGCGGCCGAGCACTACTGGCAGATAATCCAGCTCGATGCCACGGACGAGAACGCATACGGGCAGCTGCTTGCGCACTACGAGCGCAATGAGAAGTGGAACGAGCTGGTCAATCTCCTGGAGCGTCAGATGGACGCCACCAAGGACGATGACAAGAGGCAGGAGGTTCTGCTCCAGATCGCCGCCGTCTGGGAAGACAAGATCAAAAACAAGTTCGAGGCCAAGGATTGGTACGAGCAGGTGATCACCATCTGGCCCGATAACGAAAAGGCCAAGATCGGACTCGAGAGACTGATGAGTGGCACTGATGATGTCGAAGACGAAGAAGATGATGATGATATGCAGTCGCTGACTTCCATACCACCGCCGGCGCATGAAGAGGAAGAGGTCGACGAGGAAGAGGTCGACGAGGAAGATGTCGACGAGGAAGAGGTCGAAGAGGAAGATGTCGACGAGGAAGAAGTCGACGAGGAAGAGGTCGACGAGGAAGAAGTCGACGAGGAAGAAGTCGAAGAGGAAGAAGTAGACGAGGAAGAAGTAGAAGAGGAAGAAGTAGAGACAATCTCTTTCATGCCGACCGCAGACGAAACCCTCGATACGGAGGGTGGAGATCTTCCGGAGCTGAACATTGATGAGGATAGCGAATCCACGGAGATTGACGACGATGATGTGATGGATGCCGACGATCTCGTGGTGGAAGAAGAAGAGATCGACGCCGAGGAACTCGAGGAAGACGCCATCGAGGAGATCGACGATTCACTTCTTGAGCTGGAAGAAGAAGAGGAATAGCTAACCGCTGCTTTGAAAACCACCAGGAAAAAGAACCGTGTTCTTTCGGCCAGGGACGTTGCCGGTATGTGCCAGGTTTCTCCTGAGACCATCAGACGCTGGATCCGGATGCACGGATTGAACGCCTACAACGTCATCGACGGGTTTGCGATAAAGATCATGGAATCGGACCTGAGGGCCTTCTCGGAGAAAATGAAGGTGTTCGTGGACTGGGACTACCTCGACGAGTAGGCATTGCTATTCGAACATCGTTGAGGGGAGGGGAGAACCCTACATACTCACATCCACTTTGACCTCCTGCGATGCCAGGCGCAGGTACAACAACATCAGGGCAGGCTCACCTTCCGTGTAGGGTTTTTCCAGCAGGATGATCGTCGGTTCTCCCACCGCCTGCCGTCCGGCGCTCATGGCGCCGCCTTTCAACTGTTCGAACAACGAGGAGGCCCTGGAAACCGGGCCCCGGTGAACGATGCGAATGGTCTCCATGGCTTCCACTTCCTCCACGGCTCCCTCCGGGACGCCGCCGCCGCCGAGGGTGGTGTACGGCGCGGGAACCTCCACCTTCTGCCCGTCCACCTCAAGCCGGGCGAAACGCCTTTTGGGGAAATTGTACGGTAGAGGTGAATCCGTGGTGGGGGGAACTGGCGCCCTGAAGGCTCGTTCGTCATAGCCGTCGAAGTCCACGGTCTGGATCGTCTCTTGCCACAGAACACTCCCCTCGTGAGAGACCGAGCGACGATAAGGCGCGAGCATCTTCTTGGCCGTGCGCCAGTCGTCGAAGGTGACGGCCCAGTTGTCCTTGTTCTCCTTTTCGTCCTTGAAATAGAAGGTTACCCCCGCGAGCAGGCCGGACGCCTTGTCATAGGCCGCACGAATCTTGAGGTTGCTGTTCTTGGGCCTTATTTCCGGCACCACGCATGCCTTGCCGTTGACAGTGATGTCATCTCTCATCCTGAAGTTGGAATCGAGGTTGGCGGCATCGCCGGCTGGGTAGGTGAGCCCCTGCAGGATTCTCACGGGGATGAGCCACATGGACTCCTGGGGTGTACACCTGGCGGAGACCCCGTAAACTATTTTTCTGCACTTGCCCTTGGAGTAGACGAACGAGATCTCGTCGTCTACGTAGTCCAGGCGAAACTGATCGGGGCCGCCGAGCATGATCTTTATGGGAAAGGTCTTACCTTCAGCGCTTGCGGTTCCGGTGATCTTGACCTTGCTGGCGGCCAGCCGAAGTCGCTCGATGCCTCCCTTGCCTCCCATCACCTCGAACGAGTGCCTGATGATGGCGATGGCCTGGTTTGCTTCCTCCACCTTGGACATCTTGTGCTCCGGGGCGACTGTTTCGGCGCCGCCGCACCCGGTGAGGGCCGATATGGCCATGACGGAAACGGCGAGGTTAATGATCCAACGCATGATCCACCTCCGTGGTTGTTTGACGAGACGGGCCCAAGTTTACCGACTTGAAGGCTCCTCGTCGATGGGTTCCTTGTTCTTCCTCGCCTCGGATGCAAGCGAGCGCATTCCAAAGAGAAATACCCCCGCGACTATAACCAGGGGAAGAATCATGAAGAAGGGCACCAGGATCATGGGCCGGATATGAATGACGGGTCCCTGGACGTTGGTCTGGTAGATGTTCTGGTACACGGCCAGAAAAAAGATGTTCATCATGAGGAGGGTAGCCTCTATCTGCTCCCGGATGCGCTTCACAAGACAGGTGCGTCTCTCGGTGTTTTCCAGCCAGTAGTCCTTGTTGGGCACCGACAGCATCTTGTCGGAGAATCGCGGGAGGCGCATATGAATGAAGGCGAAGGCCACGTTCGCGAGGCCCACCAGGGCAAACCACTGAACGACGAAAACATATACATTGGTGCCGCCTTCACCCCCGCCGGACCCGATCATGACGGGCAGCTTGTCGTGGGTGGCGAGGATGTATCCGATGTGCGCGGCGACAGGAAGGAGCCAGAGTATTTTGCCGAAATTTCTCAACGCTATTGGTAGCCCATCCGGGCAAGAAGCGGATTGAGCAGATCCGCGCGCATGCCGAAATTATAGCCCGCGAGCGCCTGGCCGTTCTCCGTGTATCCCCCGGCGTTGATCCCGATCACGTGGCCCGAGCCGTTGAACATCGGGCTTCCCGAGGTTCCGCCGGTGCAGAAGGCCGAGTGCTGCAAGAGCGTGTTGGAGCCGAAGTTGCCGAGCTTCTGATCGAAGTTGGTCACGCGGCCGATCTCTCCCTTGATGAAGGTGGCCTCCGGAGCCTCTTCCTTGTTGAGCCTCCCGGGGAAGCCGTACAGGAAGACCGACACGCCCGGCGCAACCTGTCCGAGCTCCGCCTGGGGTGAGATGGTTACGAGGTTGGTGAGTTGTCCACGGATCTTCATGAGCCCCACGTCCGGTGAGATGGAGCCGTCCGAGTAGCTCGGGTGGGCGAGCATCTGCACCACCGGGTAGCGGTGTTGGGGGGATCCGTTCATGAGAGCGTACACAGTTGCGAACTTGGACCTGGCCCCCTTCACGCAGTGGGCGTTGGTCGCGAGCAGGTCCGGGCGAATGGCGAAGCCGGTGCAAAAACCCTGCAAGGAGGTTTGCTTTGGACGGGACTTGGGCGTCCCGGCGATCATGAATACTGCGTAACGGTTGGTCGCGGCGATGTTTCCACCCGCCTTGTCGCCGTAGCTCACCTGGGTTGTCTGGTACACTTGCACCGATCGGTTGAGGTAGAAGTAGATCCCCATTCCCGTGCCGATCACTAAAAAAGCAATTATCGACGAGATGATGATCCGCTTGAGCCTGGACGAGGACTTCTTGACCTTTTTGTCCATCAGGGCTTCGAAATACTCGGTGGATTTGGAGGTGCCCTTGGCCTGTTCTTTTCCCGCCTCGTCGAGGGCCTGCTGGATCATCACGCCCACCGTGCGCTGACCGTAGATCTTGTCGGCTGTCTGCTCGCCATCTGCGGGCTCCACCGTCGGTCCGGTGTATGTAACCTTGAACCCCGGGCCATTGTCGCCGAGCACTACCTCGTCGTCGGGCGTGAGCCGGGCCTGGTTGACGCGCTGCCCGTTTACATAGGTGCCGTTGGTGGATTGCATGTCGACGATATGAGCGTGCCCGTCGATTATTCGAATGTCCGAGTGATGGCCCGATACCGTCACGTCGCCTGTCTGATCGAACACCAGGTCATTGCCAGGCCGACGGCCGAGCGTGATGACTTCCTTGCCGTCGACGCTCCGGCTCGTGCCGCTTCGATCTCCGGTTATGTGAACGATTGTCAGTTTCATGCCCAAAAGCTTCCGATGAGGTCAGGTGGCAGGATTATACGTAATCTACAGGTCAGGGGGCAAGGTTGGTGAGAAGGCCTACAGGTGGTTTTCAATCGCGCCGATGTCGTGCCAGGGAGGATCTCCCGCTCCCCTGTCTGACCAACCGTGGTTATAGCGGGGCAATCCGTAGTAATCGGTTGACGGAGTGCCCGTGCCGTAGCCGACGTCCGTGCTGAAGAAATTGTCGGACCTGAAGTCGTCGCCTGCGGGATTCGCCATCGGCGAAGTAGTAGTGGTGGTGTCGTAGATGCCGTTGCTCAAAGGACCGTAGTTGCAGTATCCGTGGTTGCCACCGCTCCACCCCGCACCGACGTAGCTGCAGTCCACATTAACGCCGCTGCCGCCTACGCCGGGGTTTGTGTAGCACAAGGTGGCATGATGGCAGCTGTTGTCCTGGAATATCGAATTGAGAACTTCAAGTCCGGCGGCGGCGGTGACTTGATAAATTCCTCCGTTACCGCGCTCGCCGCAGTTGCCATAGAAAACACAGTTGGTGAAGTCAGCCCCGCCCAGGTAGCCGTAATAGACGCCGTAATAGGCTCCGGCCTTATTCTCATCGAAAATGGAATTGGTAACGTACGCATGTGAATAGCTGGTTGTAAGACCGTGCATGTAGATCGCTCCCGCTACTCCGTTGCTGTATGTGCTGCAGTCGGCGCCGGGGGGGGTTGTGCCCGCCCAGTTTCTAAGGAACATGCTGTTGTCCACGTAGTATGCACCCTCGCTGGCTGCCAGGGCTCCACCATAGTAGTAGGCGTAGTTGTCTTCGAACAGGCAATGATTGAAGGTGAGGTTCGTGCTCGATCCCGTGCCGTAGGCGGCGCCGCCGTAGCAGTTGGCCCCGTCACAATGATTGTTGTCGAACTCGCAGTGATCGAAAGTTGCGCTTGCGCCGGTTACATATACGGCGCCTCCATGTCCGCTGGGCAATAATGTCTGGTTTCCGTGGAATTCCACGTCGAAGAAGTAAGGGTGAGCATTAACTCCGTATACATATGTGCTGCCGCCATAATCATTTGCGTCTCCAAAATAGGCACCTAAGTGCTCCAACCTCGGGGAGGTATTGTAGATGAAGAACTGTGCGCCATTGTCATAGGTGCTTCCCCCGGTCGCCTTGCCGTAATAGATACGCACGCCCCGCAGACCCGCATTGGGTCCGCAGCTAACCGAGGAGGAGCAACGAACGGTATGATAGTTGTAGGTAGTACCGCTACTATTCATGCCAGAAATGGACGCTGACGTGCCATCCCAGTTTGCCTGGCGTGACGACGTCTCTTCACTTCCCCCCGAGCCGGTGAATCCACCGATTACATGCACATTGTCTTTCAACCAAGTCGCGGAATAAGCGTTTCCATCATTTCCCAAGTATGTTCCATCCGCGACCCACACTTCACAGTAGCCCTTCGGCGCCGAGGCTGCGGCGGAATAAGCGTCATCGATAGCCGCCTGCAGTCCGTCCGTGGTGTTGTATGCGAATTCATTATTGTAGGCGTTCGTCCAGTTTGTTCCGTCGTTGCTGCCCGTGGCATATCTGTCAACGTAGAAGATGCACTCTTCTTCGGTATCGTATGCGCCCATGTCGTAGGCATTCGGAGAGGAATAGCCCTTGCCTGGCCAGTCGGTCCAGGCAATGCCGTCGATGTCGGTGGGTAGCGGCTCAGCGCCTCCCCCATAGGAGGCGAAATTGATCCATCCGCGATCGATGAACTGGGACTCCTTGCTCAGGTGCAGGTCGTAGAGTTCGTAGGAATCACCAACAGCCACGAAGGAAGTCACATCACCCCATATTCGCGTGATGTAACCATCGTTCCGAGTTATGAGGTAGAAGCGATCGTTGGCCGGGTCTCCCGTGTCGGGCTTTATAAATGCCCCCTCCCACTCGCCGGGCACCCTGGGTCGATCCTCGTCGATGAGAACGGTCTGGCCGGTGGCATCGTCATAGTACACTTTTTCCCAGGCTCCAGTAGTAGTGGCCAATCCCAGGGCGTCGAGCTTGAACAGGGGATCTTCATCCCACTGATAGGAGCCGGAACAGTTGGCGTGAGAGCATCCGCCGGCTACGTCCGTGAAAGAATAGTCGATGAAGTTGGTTCCAGTTTCGATATAGAACTCGTGATCCGTTCCGACGCCGCCGGAAACGTAGTCCGCCCAGAAAATGGAGTTGCGGATTCTGGCGTTTG
Organism: Deltaproteobacteria bacterium; assembly: GCA_030621515.1. Taxonomy (GTDB): domain Bacteria; phylum Myxococcota_A; class Polyangia; order JAAYKL01; family JAAYKL01; genus JAUVAN01. The sequence continues at coordinate 12,750 of JAUXHN010000103.1, forward strand.
ATGTACCTGCTATCCTGATAGCTCCCCCGTTGGCTACTGCTTCGTTGGCGTAGAAGGTGCCGTTGGTGATGTCGACGTCGGAACCGTTCTGAGAGATAGCGCCGCCCCTGCTGCCCGAATAGTTGCCAACAAATACGACATTGATCATTTCCGCGTCGCCCCAGAAGTAGGCGCCGCCCCCGTAAACTGAAGCGCGGTTACCCACGAACTTGCTGTTGTGGATGACCGTCCCGTTCGAGGAGCCATATGTCAGTAAACCTCCACCGTATGAGTTTGTGGACTCGTTGTTTGTGAACAAGGTTTCAGAAATGAATGGGGTACCAAGCGCGATATACATCCCACCGCCGTAAAGGTACGATTTGTTGTTGACTATTATATTTCGGTCATATGTGGCGCTCGCTGTCGCGCTGTGGTGAATGCCGCCTCCTTGATTGTATGAGCATATGCCATTTTGAGCGTAACCTCCCGTGACGACGAAACCGCTGAGCCTGGACAGACTGGAACAGCCGTTTAAAGAGGTGCAAGTAACGACATGACAGGCGGGGTTGCCGTCTCCGTCGGTTTCGTCTCCGCTCAGGACGGTGAGATTCATTTTTGGATCTCGCTGGATTTCGTCCGTCTCCCATCCTCCGAACCCGCCGTATAATGCGATGTCTGCGCGCATCTCGACCGTGTCGGCGCCAAAGCTGTCTACATTGTAAACACCCTGCGCGACCCAGATCTCACATGGCGGAGACTGTGAGTCGGCGTGGGCGATGGCGGTTTCCAGATCGTTGTATGCGTCCATCCAGTTACTGCCGTCGTTGACGCCGGTGGCCTCCATATCCACGAAAACGATGCACATCTCGCAGAAGGCGCCATAGTAGTTGGGCATAGCCGAGCAGTCGCAAGAAGTGGCTAGTTCAATGCAAGCGCCGCCGTGCAGACAGGTGTCATCGCCATCGCAAATGCCGGCGGTACAGTAGTCTGGCGAAGTACACCAGGGCAGAGAGTCGATGCAGAAAGAGCCGTTCGGATCGTCTGCTGTGCAGGAGTACGAGGAACCGCCCTCTGCACAACTTTCAGAGCAATCGCTGTCGTTGTCTCCGACATTGCCGGCGCAGGGGTCCGAGCCTGCCACGCATATTCCCCAGCTGTTGCAGGTGTCTCCATCGGTGCAGTGCAGGCCGTCAAAGCAGTTGGAGCCGTTCGGATCATCTGCGGTGCAGGAGTATGAGGAAGCTTGCTCTTCACAACTTTCAGAGCAATCGGTGTCGTTGTCTCCGACAAAGGCGGAGCAGGGATCGCCGACGCCGGAGCAGAACCCTGCGCCGTCACACATGTCGGTGCTTGTGCAATAGAGCCCGTCATTACAGGTATTGCCGGAAGGTTCATGGACGTCGCAAGCACCCGAGCCTGGGTTGCAAGCTTCGGAGCAGTCACTGTCGCCGTCTTCAATCTGGCTCAAGCATGGATCAGCTCCGCCGATGCAGGTTCCGGTGCCGTCGCACAGGTCGCCGGAGGTGCACTGGTCGCCGTCCTCGCAAACACTACCCGTGAGAACTGTTTCCGAGCACGTGGAATCACCGTCGCATACGCGGGTGTTGCACTGGTCGCTGGTGCATGTGATCGACGTTCCGTTGGTGCAGACGCCGCTCACATCGCACGTTTCGTCGTAGGTGCACAGGTCCCCGTCGTCGCATCCAACGCCCACGTTCACCGTTACCGAGCACGTGGACGTGCCGTCGCACTCTCGTTGGTTGCACTGGTCGTCGGTGCACGTGATGGATGTCCCGCCGTTGCAGGCGCCGCTCCCGTCGCACATCTCGCCGTAGGTGCACAGGTTCCCGTCATCGCAAGCATTGCCCGTAAGGATTGTCACCGAGCAGCTCGACGTGCCGTTGCATTCCCGGTCGTGACACATGTCGTCCGTGCAGGTGATGGAGGTACCATTGCAGATACCAACGCCGCCGCAGGTGTCGCTGTGCGTGCACGGGTCGGTGTCATCACATCCCGAAGAAGTGCGCCACCGCCAGAGACCTCCGATGCTGGCACAGTAATAGGTTGTTCCGTCGCAGGTCTGGGTCTCGCAGATGGTATGGTTTGCATTGCTGCACTCCAGGTTGCTGCCGCTGCCGCAGGTTCCCGCCGCATCGTTGTCGCCGCATCCACCGCAGCTCTGGCCCACCACCAGGACGAACGGATCGGTGCAGTCGTCGGAGCCGCCGCAGCTCCCGGCGTAGGTGAAGCATCCGGTTGCAGCAGTGCAATCGGATTCGCAGCACACGTTGCCCGCGCCCAGCGTGCACGCGGTGGAGCTTGCGGTGCAGGTGCACGTGTCGCAGTTGCCGGAGCCGTCACAATTGTTGTCGCACGTGGCGGAGTAATCGTACCAGTTGCCGCTGTCGCAGTAATCGGCGCCGCAGGCTGTAGTCCCGCAAGTAGTGGAAGCGGGTTTGGGCGTCTGGTCGCAGGTGCTCGTTCCGTCGCAGGTAAAGAACATGCAGTCGGTATCCGTGCAGGTGATGGGCGTACCCAG
>JAUXHN010000009.1 GCA_030621515.1 Deltaproteobacteria bacterium
GTCAGGTTCATTCCGGTAATCGGCTGGGCCTCGCGTTGGAATTGCTTTATCGATGCGAAGATATCTCTCGGAGAGATCTCGTTGCTCTTTGCAATTTCCTCCAGGGTTCGGTCGGCCGACACGCCCTTATAGCCAATGCGTTTCAGCTCGGAGATGGACCGGCCCAGGTCGATATTGGTCTTCTTGCTGAAGGCCTTCAGGGAAAGCAACTCGGCGTGACCGAACGGAGGCTCATCATCCTTTCCCTCGATCCAGGAGTCCTTTATCAATTCATTGAGATCGACGAGGTAGCCCAGCGGCGGTATGTGCCATATGGCGCTGACAGTCACGAGAACCGCGATGGCAGACGTAATGAGCAACTCCCGACGGGCGCGGATCCCCTGTGACAACTTGCGACGAATGTGCCCGAGGAAAGCCTTCCAATTGAAATAGAGGTGCCAACCGCCCAGTGCGATGAACAGTATACTCGCCACGATGTGAATGTTTCCCCAATCGGTCTTGCTCAGCCCCAAAAAACGCCAGTCGACCCAGTACGCGATGCGCCCCTGTGGGACGACATAAAGAACAAGGCCGGTGATCCCCATTATCAGGAACATCCAGGATATTCCGAGGGACGCATATGTCCGCCACTTGATTTTCTTGCCGCCACGTTTTTCTTCGCTCATTGAATTCGCCCTCCAGTGTCGCGGGGTTGTCTGCAACAACCAACCCTTCTATACCGTAGTTGTGAAAATACTGGGCATAGAATCATCCTGTGACGATACCGCTGCCTCGGTGGTGGAGGACGGTCGCGTTCTCTCGGACGTGATCGCCGGCCAGGCGAACGTGCACAGCCCCTATGGCGGTGTGGTGCCCGAACTGGCCAGCAGAAATCATCTGCTGAACATCATGCCGGTGGTCGACAAGGCCCTGGAGGACGCCGGCGTCGATCTGGACGACATCCAGGGAATCGCCGTCACACGGGGTCCGGGCCTGGTGGGATCCCTGGTGGTTGGTCTTCAGTTCGCCAAGACCCTGGCCGCCGCGAGGAACCTGCCGTTCGTTGGGGTCAACCACCTGCGGGGGCACCTGCTGGCGGCGCGAATAGAAGGGGATGACTTGCCGCTCCCGAAGTTCCCCTACATGGCCCTCCTGGCGTCCGGAGGACATACGGGAATATATCTCGTTGAAAATGAAATGGAGATCACGTGCCTCGGCCAGACCCGGGACGACGCCGCCGGCGAGGCGTTCGACAAGGTGGCCAGGCTCCTGGGCCTGGGATACCCCGGAGGACCGTTGATCGATAAGATGGCCGAGACGCAAGGATCGAAGGAACAGTTTCCGCAGTCCTTGCGGCAGCGCAAATCGTTCGAGTTCAGCTTCTCGGGGATAAAGACCTCGGTGGCACAGCGGGTGGCCCAGATTCCGGGCGGCCCCGACCCGGATCAGGTGCTGGCGATAGTCCGGGGCTTCCAGCAGGCGGTGGTGGAGATTCTGGTCAGGAAGGTCACCCTGGCGGCGCGCTCAAAGCAGATCTCCACGGTGGTGCTCTCGGGAGGGGTGGCCGCCAACAACGGTCTTCGAAAGCATGCAAGGGAGGTCTGCGATCTCAATGATCTGGAACTCTTCGCGCCGCCGCCGAAGCGATGCACCGACAACGGATCGATGATCGCGTACGCGGGCTACCTGGCCTTGCAAGCGGGGCTTAGCGACTCACTCGATCTGTCGCCCCTGTCGGGGTGGCCCCTTTGAAAACGCGAACCCTGGGACTGGATGTGGGATCCAAGAGGATCGGCGTCGCCCTGGAGGACGAGCTCGGAATAACCGCCCAGCCACTCACCGTCCTGAACGTGGATCAAGGTGATGCGGTCGGAACGATCGGAGATCTGTGCAAGAAGCACCGGGTGGGGACCGTTGTGGTGGGGCTCCCGCTCTCCATGAGCGGCCAGGACAGGGGTTCGAGCGCTCGAAGGGCGCGGGCACTGGGAGAAAAGATGGAGCAAAGCCTGAAGATCGAGGTGGTGTTCTGGGACGAGCGGTTCACCACAGTTCAGGCCGAGAAGCTGCTGAAATCCGCCAACGTGAAGAGGGAGAAGAGGAAGGCCGTGATCGACAAGATGGCTGCGACGCTTATACTGCAAGGATACTTGGATGCCCGCTGAGAGCAGACCCATCAGTCGCTGGAAGATCTGGTCTGCCGCGTGGGCTGTCATGCTCATCGTGGGCGGCCTCGGAACCGCCTACGATCTCCTCTATCGATACCCCGACGCACCCGGCCCGGGCATCGGACGAACATTGAAGGTCGAGATCCCTCCTGGCGTGGGTCCGGAAAAACTCTCCCGCATCCTGGACGAGAAGGGGATCATCTCGAGCCCCGGCAGGTTCAGACTGTGGCTACGACTTACAGATCGACTGCCGGGCGTAAAGGCCGGCCTGTTCGCTCTCGAGGACAACATGACCCCTGCGAAGATCCTCTCCGTCATCTCGGGGCGTCCGGAAAACCGAGGCGTGCGGGTGACGATTCCCGAGGGCTTCACACTCGGTCGGATCGCGAAGGCACTCGAAGACGCCGGCATCGCAACACAGCAGAGTTTCTTCATCGCGTCGAACGAAGGAAAAACCCTCGCCCGGCTCGGTATCCCCGGACCGTCTGCGGAAGGCTTTCTCTTTCCGGACACCTACTTCTTCGAACGAGGGACATCTGCTGAAGATATCGTCGTTACGATGCACAAGAACTTCTCCGCGCGATTGCGATCCCTGGATCCTCCTGCCTGCACGGATCTCCTCGAGTTGGTCACCTCGGCCTCCATCGTTCAGGCGGAGTCGACGGTACTTGACGAAATGCCGATCATCGCCGGCGTGTACCACAACCGCCTGACCGACCCCTCATTCCCATCGCGCCTGCTCCAGGCGGATCCGACGGTGGCCTACGGCTGTGAACCGTGGGTGTTGCCGCGCGCACCGTCGTGCTCAGGGTTCATCGGAAAGCTCGCAAGGAAGCACCTCGAAGATCCGGTGAACCCGTACAACACCTACCGCCACGCCGGACTGCCCCGGGGGCCCATATGCGCTCCGGGAATCAACGCATTGAAAGCCGCCCTTCACCCGAAGGACGTTCCATACCTCTATTTCGTCGCCGGGAAGGACGGGCGCCACCGTTTCTCCAAAACCCTTCTGGAGCACAACGAGGCCGTCAAACTTTACAGGGAAGGTCGATAACAAACAATTCTCATAGATGGTATGATCATCTCAACAGATGGAGGTGGGCCAAGATGATCAATTCTAAATACCTTTTGCTGAGCCTGGTGCTGCTCGCGGCGGTTGCCGTTCTTGGGTGCGACGGAGATTCTCTCAATGCAAGTTTCGATGCATCCACGGACACCGATACCGACACGGACATCGACACGGATATCGACACGGACACCGACACGGACACCGACACGGATACGGACACCGACACGGACACCGACACGGACACCGACACGGACACCGACACGGACACCGACACGGACACCGACACAGACACCGATACGGATACCGATACGGAAACAGACATTGACACCGATACTGTGTGGGCGCTGGTGGGCGACAATCCCATCGACGGATTGGGCAGCAGCGGCGTGCGGGATCACGACCTGGGAAGCGATGGCACGCAGCCTACGGTGGCCTACGTACAGGAGGCCGGGACCGGGTCGGTTCTTGTTCTGACCTACACCGGAGTTCCGGTGTGGGCCCCGCTGAACCCGGCGCCCGGCACCGGAGCGGAGACCGTGTCCCTGGCTTTCGATGGCCTCGTGCCCTATGTCCTCTACACCCAGAGCGCGTTTGCCGACAATGTGCATGTCAAATTCCGCACGGTCGGCCTCTGGCAGGAGTTGGGTCCGCCCGGGTTCAGCTTGCAGTGTATGTCTCACTGGTCCGCCGCCCTCGCCCTGGACGGCGTCAATCCTCATCTGGTCACCCATGGAGCCGGGGGCTGTGGCATCGGCGTTGAGCACACCTGGTGGAACGGAGCATCCTGGCAGCAGCATTCCCCCGGGCTGCTCACCATGATGGGTCACGGCTATCCGGACATCCTGTTCACTGACCAGGCCTACATCGCGATTAGTGATAACAGTGTTCACAGTGTCAAATATTGGGACTCCGTCGCCATCGCCTGGGCAGACCTTGGCTCGCCCCTCAGCATGAACGTCTTCAACGGATCACAAGAGGACATGTCCATCGCCGCCGACGGTTTGGGAAACCTGTACGTGGCCTGGGCCGAGAACGATGGCACGGGGCTGTATGAGGTGTATGTCAAGACCTTCCTTGTGGACTGGACCCTGGTTGGCGCGGGCAAGGTGAGCGGCCCCGGGAGCGCCGGGTCCCCGTCCATCTCCATCATCGGCGGCATTCCCCTGGTGGCCTATGTTGAGGAAGTGGGAGGGGTGAATCAGGTGTTCGTCCGGATGTGGAACGGAGCTACATGGCAGCAGTTAGGTCCGGCCCTCAACGAGGACCTTACGGAGTCAGCCTACAAGCCGGTGATCGTGGGCATCGGCGGCGTGCCCCATGTGGCGTTCCGAGAGGAGGTGGCCGGCGTCCAGCACCTCTACGTGAAGAACTGACTTTTCCCACGTCCTGTCGCAAGTCATGTTACAATTTCCAAATCAACTAAAAGAGGTGCGATCATGAGAACCACGGGATTAGTCGTTTTTGTCATGGGCATGATGGTGGTTGCTGTTCACGGGTGCAAAGGAGATTCTATCAACGAAGGTTTCGATGCATCCACGGATACCGATACTGACACCGACACGGATACCGACACGGATACCGACACGGATACCGACACGGATACCGACACGGATACCGACACGGATACTGACACCGACACGGATACTGACATCGACATGGATACTGACACCGATACCGATACCGATACCGACACGGATACTGACACCGACACGGATACTGACACCGATACGGATACTGACACCGACACGGATACAGATACGGATACTGACACCGATACGGATACTGACACCGACACAGATACAGATACCGACACAGATACAGATCCGTTGTTGCCGGACTATATAGTCACGGGCCTCACGATCCCCACCACGGTGATGATGGGATACACCATTGACGCCACGCCAACGGTGCAGAACATCGGCACCGCCGCCGGCACGGTCAATCCTTTGTGGTGCACGCTGATACTATCCACGGACGACAACCCCGACACCCCAGGGGACGACTTCTTCCTGATGGGCGCGGGGATGATCATGGTTCCCGGCCCCCTGGCGATAAGCGCGAGTAGCTCCGGCACCCAGAATTTCGATATCTCGCCGTTCCCGGGCAACACCCCTGGAACCTACTATGTGTTTGTGGAAGTCAGCCCGTGGGCGGAACCCGAGCTGGACACGACAAACAACATCTATGCTCACACGAGCCAGCTTCAGGTAACAGCCTTCACGGGTACGGATGTGACCATCGAAACGTACCCCACCGCCAATGCAGACACCGTCAGGACGAACGTCACCGTGTACTTCGATGACGGCATAACCATTGTACCGGGCTTCTGGGGCGCCCAGACCGCCAAGCCGGACGATTACGTCTACTGGGCCGGCCAGCTCCCGGCGGGCACCTACTTCGTGAAGGTGGGATCATACCTCACCAACGGCTACGGGCCTTATTCCATCATCTACTACACGGGAGTATCGGGGACCTACACCGCGGAGGCCCCGGGCATGGACCACGACGACGTGGACGCCTACGAGCCCGACGACGACGCGGCGAGCGCGACAACTCTCCTCGACGACGTGCAACAGAACCACACCATCACCGATGCGCCGACCAACTACTACGACTGGTTCGAAATCACCGTTATCTGAACACGGAGAAAACAAGCCCTACAGAAGCTCGAGTTTGTGCCAGAAGGACGGATTCGCGGCAGAGTTGCCTTAGCCTGCTTAATGCGCCAAATGCCGAAGTAAAATTGTGAAGACCGTGTCCGGATTTGGGCGAGCGGAGGATCGAAGGAGGCAGGCGCATCCGTCGATGCGTCGACGACTGAGAGTCGAGCACGGCCAAAGACGGCGCGGGATACGCGATTTTACCGGCAGGCTGGCGAATTATGCAGGTTAGCCTACGGATAATACGAAAGGTGACGAGGCCGCGCGAAAACCATCATTGTGCTGCCTATGCCCGGATCACTGTGTTGGTTCGACCGGAGATCATCTGCCAGTCGTTTGCACTCGCTGAGTTCATCCTGACAAGATGGATTGCACCAGAGTTGAACGTCTTCCAGCATTTGTTTGTACTTATTAACCTTTTTATTACACATGGAGTTGCAAAGAGCTGCGCTCCTCATTTTCAATAATTCCGCATGTAACGAGTGCCGCCTCTGTTTCAAGCAATCATAGGTATCCCGCTGTTGAACAACTTTTTGTTCGGGTTCGCACAGTTGTTCAGAGTTGAGGTTGTCATCCCACAAAGGACTATCCGAAGAAACATATCCAAAGAAAAGACCCAACAAACCCAGATTTATCGCGGCAAGAGCAACTACAATTTTGGTTCCATGTGAGACCATCAAACCTCCTACCATAAATGTAACCTCTTTTCCCCGTTATTCAAGGTGTACAAACGCTGTAGCCTAGTTGTCGTGCAGGTCAGAGGAAATCCCCTCACTCTTCGAGGGGCCTGCGCGACAATAAATTCGAAGTTGTTTTTAACGAGAAAAAAAGAACATGAACCTTACAGAAGTTCGAGTCTGTGCCAGAAGGACGCCTTCGCGGTGCCGGCGTTCTTGATCTCGATGACGGTGGTCATCAGCTGGCCGCCGAGGACCCTGTCGGTGGACTTGTGCGAGGAGACGATGAGCGGCACGCCGCCCTTGTTCCACCAGATTCCGTATTCATGTTCGTGGCCGAACAGGGTCAGCTCGCAGTTTCCCTTGAGCGCTTTCAACAATCGGCCGGAGCCGTTCAGCCTGGTGAACAAGCCATGGGTGAACGGGTGGTGATGCAGGAAAACTATTCTCGTCTTGCCCTTGTATTTCTGCAGGGATGACCGCAGGGCATCGGCCAGTTTCTTGCTGATGTATCCTCTTGCCGAGATTACCTTGTCCTCCGGATCCCCCGAGTCGATGCCGAAGTAGACGCACTTGCCGCTCTCCCATACACCGAGCCCGCCGATGCCTTTCGGCTCGCAATCGACTCCCATCCAGCCGGGTCGTTTTTTGCTCCAGCCCACCGGCTCACCGAGGATCTTGACCCAGTTCTTCCATCCGTCCACGCGCAGAACGTTGCCTTTCCAGGCGTAGTCGTGGTTGCCCGGCACGAGTAATACCGGGTTTGTCGAAGCGAGTTTGTCGATTACCGCACGCGCCTCGAGCATCTCTTTGCGCTTGGCAGAGTCGGTGATGTCACCCGTGATGATAACGACGCTTTTCTTGTAGTGTTTTGCGATGTTCTCGACGATTCGAACGGCCCGATCGCGCTCCTTCTTGCGTCCCCGCAAATGAAGATCACTCAGATGTATGATGCGCTGCAACGTCATCCTGCTCTCTTTCTACCCCACCAGGGCGATGAGAACTCCCGCGGCCACGGCGGAGCCGATGACCCCCGACACGTTCGGGCCCATGGCGTGCATGAGCAGGAAGTTCTTCGGATTGGCGTCCAGACCCACCTTGTTTACTACCCGCGCTGCCATGGGAACGGCCGAAACCCCGGCGGCGCCGATGAGCGGGTTGATGGGGTTTTTGGAGATCAGGTTCATCAGCTTGGCGAGCAGCACACCCGTGGCGGTCCCTATGGAGAACGCGACGGCGCCGAGGGCCAGGATTCCCAGGGTCTCCGCCGACAGGAACTTGTCCGCCATCAGCTTTCCCCCAACCGCCAGCCCCAGAAGGATGGTGACGATGTTGATGAGTTCGTTTTGGATGGTCTTGCTCAGGCGCTCCACCACGCCCGACTCCTTGACCAGGTTGCCGAACATGAGACAGCCTATGAGCGGTGTCGCGTCGGGGATCAGCAATATACACAGGAAGAGCACAATCAGGGGGAAGAAGATCTTCTCCAGCTTGCCCACCTTCCTGAGCTGCGCCATCTTGATCCTGCGCTCCCTCTCCGTTGTCAAGAGCTTCATGATCGGCGGCTGGATGATGGGCACCAGAGCCATGTAGGAGTACGCCGCCACCGCGATGGCGCCTAGCAGGTCCGGAGCGAGCCTGCTCGCTACAAAGATCGCCGTGGGTCCGTCCGCGCCGCCGATGATCCCGATTGCCGCCGCGTCCTTGAGGCTGAAAGAGATAGCTCCCCCGGTGAGATCCGAGAGCATGAGCGCGCCGAGCAGGGTCGCAAAGATCCCGAACTGTGCGGCGGCGCCGAGCAGGGCCGTCTTGGGATTGGCCAGCAGGGGCCCGAAGTCGGTCATGGCGCCCACGCCCATGAAGATGAGCAGCGGGAACACGCCGTTGGAGATGCCCATGTTGTAGATGATACCCAGGAACCCATCCGGGTCGGCGATGCCTGCCACCGGGATATTGGCCAATATGCCGCCGAACCCGATGGGCAGAAGGAGCAGCGGTTCGAACCCTTTTGAGATGGCCAGGTAGATGAGCAGGAGTCCGATCAGGATCATGACGATCTGTCCCACGCCGGTCGGCAATATGGCGCCGTCCCTCTCCTCCTCCTCCATCGGAGTGGCCTCTTTGAAGAGCGCCGCGAAGCCGTCGATGAAGTTCTTGAGGCCGGTGTTCTCGCTCAGCCTGTCGAAAGTGGATTCACTGCCTTCGTCGGAATCCGCGAGGGGCCTGGGCGAGGGAGAAACGCCCATGCCCAGGGAGAAGAGCGCGGCAAGGATGATCCCGAACGTCAACCACCACATTCCATCGACCCTGCCGATCGGCCTGTATTTGATTTTTTTTTCCGCCATCCGTCTCTTCAGCCGAGAACCATAAGGAGCTGGCCCGCGCTCACCTGCTCGCCCTTACTTACTTCAACCGCCTCGACCTTTCCACCCACCAGCGCCTTGACATCCACCTCCATCTTCATGGCCTCGAGCACCAGGAGCACATCGCCCTTGGAGATAATGTCGCCCACCTCGCAGACAATCCGAACGACCGAGCCGGGCATGGCCGCCTTCACCGACGTCTTGGCTCCGGACGATGTTACTACCGGCGCGTCACCGCCGTCCTTCGCGGTGCCCTCGGTTACCTCGATCTCGTAGGTCTTGCCGTTGACTGACGCCCTGTCTCCATCGAGTTTTACCACGTATTTCCTGCCGTTCACCGACACCGTGTAACCGCCCGCCCTTGCCGCTGATTTCTCACCGGGCGACGCTGTGGGATCTACCTTGCGAATGCCGAGCTTGGCCTCTCCATTGAGGTAATCAATCCCCTTTTCCATGCATGTGGCGGCGATGAAGATGTTCTCGTCGGTGACCGGCAGACCCGCATCCTGAAGTCGCTTCTTGGCCGCGGGAATTCCCTTCTCTGGATTGGCGTCGTTGATCTCGATCGGTGTCTGGATCGTGGGCTCCATGCTCAGTTGCTCCTCGGCAATCTGAACGATCTCGGGATCGGGCGAGACCGGGGTCTTGCCGAAGTAGCCGAGCACCATCTTGCCGTACCCATCGGCGATCCTTTCCCACGGCCCGAACATCACGTTGTTGAACGCCTGCTGGAAATAGAACTGGGACACCGGCGTCACCGACGTCCCGAAGCCCCCGCGTTTGACCACATCGCTCATGGCCGCGATCATCTCCGGGTATTTGTCCATGATGCCGTTATCGCGAAGCATCTGAGTGTTGGCGGTGAGCGCTCCACCCGGCATGGGGCTCCACGGGATCATGGGCTCCACCTTCAGTGCCTCGGGGGGCATGAAATAATCTTTCATGCATTCCTTGAACACTTTCTCGGCCTCCATCACCTTGTCGATATCGATACCAAGGTCGTACTTGCTGCCGCGGAAGGCGTGCCACATGGTAGCCACGTCGGGCTGGCACGTCCCACCAGACGCGGGGGCCAGGGAGAGATCTATGGCGTCGGCGCCGGCGTCGAGCGCTGCCATGTATCCCTGGACGCTGATACCGGCGGTTTCGTGCGTGTGGAAGTGAATGAGCGTCCCCGCCGGCAGCATCCTGCGAGCGCGCCTGACGGTTTCGTGCACCTTGGACGGCACCGCCGTGCCCGACGCGTCCTTGAAACAGACCGAATCAAACGGGATGCCCGCGTCGAGGATCCGTCGTAGGGTCTTCTCGTAGAACGCCGCATCGTGGGCGCCCTCGCAGTCGGGTGGCAGCTCCATGAGAGTTACGCAGACCTGGTGCTTGAGCCCCGCGTCGACGATGCACTTGCCGCTGTGGATCAGGTTGTTGACATCGTTGAGCGCGTCGAAGTTGCGAATGGATGATATGCCGTGCTTCTTGAAGAGCTTGGCGTGAAGCTCGATGATATCACTCGACTGGGAGTCGAGCCCCACCACGTTGACACCCCTGGCCAGGGTCTGGAGATCGGCGTCGGGACCGGCGGCCTCCCTGAAGCGGTCCATCATCTCGAACGCATCCTGATTGCAGTAGAAATAGAGCGACTGGAAACGCGCGCCGCCGCCCGCCTCGTACCACGTGATCCCGGCCTCCCGTGCGGCCTCCACCGCAGGAATGAAGTCCTCGGTGAGAACACGGGCGCCATAGACGGACTGGAACCCGTCACGGAACGCGGTGCACATGAATTTTACCTGCTTCTTGCCCAACATGTATCTGCCTTTCTCGTCTGCTTCCTATCTTTTCGGCCCCTTGCCGAACCGCCTAAAAACAGCGGCCGAGCCGTACATGACAAACACCATGATCGTCAGGAACAACACCACAACCCCCATCCCGGCACCCATGAGCACCAATCCCTCTTCGATCATCGTTTCCTCACTTATTACCGGCCTTTTCTTGCATATGATTGATGCCAGGGTTTTGCATATGATTAATGCCAGGGTTTTTCCAACCCACTGTTGATAAGAGCAAGGTTGAAATCAATCGGCGGCAGTATAATGACGAACCAAACAACAGACAAGGTGTTTCACGCGATCGTGCACGGCAGGGTCCAGGGAGTCTCCTTTCGGTACCACACCCGGGCTGCGGCGAGCACCCTGGGATTGAATGGCTGGGTCAGGAACCTTCCCGACGGAACCGTCGAGGTCCTTGCGCAAGGCGATGACCGGGATCTTCGCGATCTCCTGCGATGGCTGAAAGACGGGCCGCCCGGCTCCCGGGTCGACAAGCTCGACGTCGACTGGCGCGACCCCTCCGGATCCCCAGAACCATTCAAGATCATTTACTGATTTTGAACGGCGCTTGATCCTCCCACGACCATGTGCTACTTGGCTCTCCAAACTTTTGTCGGGCGATTAACTCAGTGGTCAGAGTGCCGTCTTCACACGGCGGAAGTCCCCAGTTCAAATCTGGGATCGCCCACCAAGCTAGTGGTATGGCACCTGAAAACAATCACACAAAACGAGATTTGCAGTTGCCAAAGGGCGCGTGTGAGATATTCCTGGCCGCCATCGAGGCCGCAACGGGGGAGGAACAGCGCGCGGGCGGGGGCGACCCCATGTCCGGCGAACAGGTGATGGAGGCGATGGAAAGGCTGCTCACCGCACCCCACCCGGACCGGGGTCTTGAGGTTCTCGTGAGAGACGGGGTCATGGAGGCGCTCCTGCCGGAGGTCGTCGCCATGGTGGGGTTCGGCGAGGGTATCCGCCACAAGGACGTCTGGGCCCACACCAAGCAGGTGGTGCGGCAAGCTCCTCCACGCCTCAAGGTCCGATGGGCCGCCCTGCTCCACGATATCGGCAAGGTCCCGACGCGTCGTTTCGAGCAGGGGGGGCAGGTCACCTTCATCGGTCACCCGGAGGTGGGCGCGAGGTTGTTCGACCGGATCGCCCGCCGCCTGCCCTTCCCCGACGACATCACCGAGCACATTCGTTTTCTGATCGCCGCTCATCTGCGCGCGGCCGGATACGAGGAGAGCTGGACCGATTCAGCCGTGAGACGATTCGCCCGCGATGGAGGCGACAACCTGGAGGATCTGCTGGATCTTGCGCGTGCGGACATCACCAGCAAGCACCCCGAAAAGGTCCGCAAGGGAATGCGACAGATCAACCTGCTGGCCAACCGAATCGCCGATCTGCGCGAACAGGACGCGAAACCCGTTCCCCTTCCGACGGGGCTGGGCACCGCCCTGATGGAGCGATTCGAAATTACTCCGGGACCCGGTCTCGGGCGGTTGATGAACGCGCTGAAAGCAGCCGTGGAGGAGGGTGACCTTCAGGCCGGAGCCCCTTTCGAACACTACCTTGACCACGTGCAAGAACACGATGAACTGCGCGAGTTGTGCAAAGACTTCAGTTCGCAACAACGGAGATCCCCATGAACAGAGAAGAAGGCTGGAAGCTCGTCCACGACCGCCTCGGCGACAGCGCAACTACCGCTCACTGCCTGGCCTGCGAGGCCTGCATGCGCGCCCTGGCACGCCGCCTGGAACAGGACGAGGAGCTGTGGGGGCTCACGGGCCTCGTACATGATCTCGATCTGGACGAGTGCGCGAACGACATCGATCGCCACGCTCTGGTGGCTGCGGAGGTGCTGAAGGACCACGGCGCTCCGAATGAGCTGATCCAGGCGGTGCTCGGTCACAACGACAAGGCACCGCGGGAGACTCTGATGGCAAAGGCCTTGTGGGTGGTCGATCCGACCACGGGGCTTATCACCGCGGCCGCGTTGATCCGCCCGTCGCGCAGCACGAGCGACCTGAAGATCAAGAGCATCAAGAAACGCATGAAGGACAAGCGTTTCGCCGCAGCGGTCAACAGGGATCAGATCCGCGCCTGCACGGACCTGCTCGGCCTGGAACTGGATGATTTTCTCACCATATGCCTGGAAGCAATGAACGAGGTATGGACTTAGAGGATCACTCCATGCCGAAGTCGTCGCACGTGGCCTGCATGACCTCCAGAGCATCCGCGAGACTCCCCGAGAGGTCGCCTTCGCAGATATCGCCGAAGAAGCCGTTGTCCTCCACCAGATCGATCAGCTCCTTGATCTTGATCGCTTCTTCCGCGTCTCCGAACGCGGAGGAGCACATCTGCGGCCCGGCTATGCCCACGACCACGTAGCGATTTTGTCCGCCGGTCAGCTCCGTCAGGAAATCCTTGACTTCGACCGCCTGAACTTCGGACCTGTCGTCCTCGTCGGTGATTATCACCACCACGAGAAGCGACGCCTGATTCTCACGATAGAACCCGTTGTTGATCTGTCCACTCTCGGCTTTGGTGCCCAGCGCCTCCTGGACGGTCACGAACGGTTTCTCCTGGCCGGACCCGTTCGTACCCACCTCCGCCATGCAGGCGAATTTGGTCACCACATCGTCTGCGGGCCCGTCGACCCACGGGTGGGAGCCCAGGCCGCACGCCGCCTGGCCCACGAACTCCCCCGATGTCGCGATGTCGGCATCGGTGGTGGTCACCGCCACGCGATAATCCATGTGCTCCCCGGACGGATTGGTGTACTGGTCGAGCACCTCGATGAACATGGGGAAGTTGTTGGCCAGGTTGGTCTGCTCCTCGTGCATGCTTCCCGAGTTGTCTATCACGAAGATAATGTCCATGGAGATGCAACCTTCCTCCTCCTCTTCGCCCGCATCGTAGTCTCCCGTATCGGTATCATCATCATCGTCATCGATGCCCCGCTCATCGCGGTCGTCGCCGCACGAGAGCATCGCGATGGAGAGTATTGCGATGAGCAACGTCATCGGCATACTCGATATCGTCGGAGTGTCTGTTGAATTGATCATGGCTTTCTTCCTTCCATCAATGGATGAAATCATATCTCGACAATATAGAGACATCCAGACGGCTCAACAGCTCGAAATAGAGCATTCCGTTCGATCTCAGGTCGGATCCCTCTCATTACCTGATTCCATTCTACTCGATAATCGTTAAAGAAATCCTGAAAGAAATCCTGAAAATCATGGAGCCGCTTATACAGGTGGTCCACGTTGCGAGGAAACGTAGCGTGCGATATGTTTATGCTCAGGAAAAAGTTGCATTGTTCATCAAAGAAGATTTCGTCCTTCATGAGTAAAAAGATCACCATCCTGATTTTTCTTGTCGCGCTGGTGCACTGTGGCAGCGCCATAGCCGGAGACAAAAAGGCCGAAGCAAAGGCCGAAGCAAAGGAGCATTTCGAGTCAGGTTTCAATTTAATGAGAACTGAGGACTTCGACTCGGCGGTCGCCGAATTCGAAATGTCTGTGGAGCAGTTTCCAACCAAGACGGCTCTGTTCAACCTGGCCAACTGCTACAAGGCTCTGCGTCGCTACGGCAAGGCACTGACCACCATTCGAACCCTGAACGAAAAATTCGGTGACGTTCTGGAAGGGGAGTTCAAACTGGAAGTCGAGGAGTTTGAGCGCGCCGTCGAGGGAATGGTGGCGAAGCTATGTGTGAAGGTAGATATGGATGGGGCAACTGTCTCGGTGGACAGTGAAATGATTGGACTGTCTCCGCTAAACGCACCGCTACTGCTTGCGCTGGGGAAGCACGAAGTAACCGTCCAGCTGGAAGGATACACATACGATGTCCAGAAGGTGAAGTTGCTGGCCAGGGACGAGCAGAGCCTTTCGTTCATAGGAGAACCGGTCGTCACGGAGTCCGAGAAGGCTCGTGGTCGTCCTTCTGCGCTGTTCTGGACAGGCACCGCCGGTACGGTAGTGGCCGGAGTATTGAGCGGTGTGTTCTTTGGTTTACGTGGCAACGCGGAGGACGACTTCAACAGCGCCCAAAACAAGTGGAATGATTTGAGTGAGGAAGAGCAGGCATCGTCCGCCGGGGACGGCCCGTGGAAGGATATGAAGACGTCCGGGGACGACTATGACAAGTTCAACACGGGCGCCATCATTTCGGCGGTTGCCGCCGGTGTTTTCGCTGCATCCTCTGTTGTGATTCTTGTGACTGACCTGAAAGACGTGGATGATAATGACGAGACTGCGGCCCGAGTCAGAATCCGCCCGACGCCTGGCGGACTGGGAGTAACCTTCTGAAGAGGGGAAAGATGACAAAAAGAACGTTGACGAATGGGTTATTGACGACTGCTGTTGCGGCACTGCTGCTTGTATCTTGCGGTGGTCTAAAAATGCCCGACCGCCCGGATGGAAGCGCGGCCGACACGGATACTGACACCGATACCGACACGGATACTGACACCGATACCGACACGGATACTGACATCGATACGGATACCGACACGGATACTGACACCGATACCGACACGGATACTGACACCGACACCGACACGAATACCGGTTCAATTGTGTGCAATCTGGGGACGTACACCGGCAATTTCGGGATCACAACACAATCGGATGTTGCAACTCTCGCAGGGTACATTTCGATCTCTGGATACCTTTCAATCGACTGCCCATTGTGCACTGACTTGAGCGAGTTGTTTTGCCTCACCTCGGTGGGCACGTACTTATACATCGACAACAACGCCGCCCTCACGAGCGTGGACGGACTGAATAACATCACCTCGGTGGGCCACTTACGCATCCGCTACAACGACGTCCTCCCCAACCTGGACGGCCTGAGTAGCATCACCTCGGTGAATGATAACTTTTTGATCGATAACAACCCCGCTCTTCCCGATTGCGAGGTGTGCGAGCTTTTGGACCAACTCACCAGCATACCAGGCTTCACAAGTGTCCAGGACAACCTCTCCGATTCCTGCACGTCGGTTCCGGGTAACTGTCCGTAGGTAGATCCATCTTCGGAGACGGATTGATCGGTTTCTCTGTTGTTTCCTACAGCATGGAGACCGGATCTATATCCAGGCGTATTCGGACCCCGGTCGGTGGTGACTCGATCTGCGAGACGACCTCGCTCAACAGTTTCCTGATCTGTATCTGACGCTTCGCACGGAGCATTATCCTCCAGCGATATCGATTCTGAAGATACGGAATCGGCGCGGGCACCGGCCCCAGCATGGATATCGGCGGGCGATCGATCTTCCTCCAGGCATCCCTCAAGTTGGAAAAGATATCCCGTGCGGCCATCTCCACCTTTGGCCCGTCGTGACCGCTTAACCGAAGCGCCGCGAGCCTCCCGAAGGGCGGATATCCCAGCTCTTTTCTGTTCTCTGATTCATATGCGGCGAAAGAGCCATAGTCATGGGTGCGGGCAAAAGCGACGGCCGGGTGCCCGGGGCTGTACGTCTGGATCAGGGCCCTTCCACCGAGGGAGGAGCGACCCGCCCGTCCGGCGACCTGGGTAAGGAGCGCGAAGGTGCGCTCGGCGGCGCGGAAGTCGGGCATGTGCAATCCGACGTCGCCGAGGAGAACCCCCACGAGTGTGACCCTCGGAAAATCGTGCCCCTTGGTCACCATCTGTGTGCCCACCAGGATATCGATCTCCCCTTGTCGAAGCAGCTCGAGCACCGGCTGCGCTCCACGACCCATCGCCGAATCACGGTCGAGACGAGCCACGCGGGCGCTCGGGTAGAGCTTCGCGAGCAACTCCTCCACCTTCTGGGTGCCCATACCCAGGGGTTCGAGATCCGGCGCGCCGCAGGACGGGCACGCCTCGGGCACCGGTCGGCGTGCGCCACAGTAATGACACATCACCCCCGGGGGCCGGCTGTGAAAAGTGAGAGAGACCGCGCAATCGTCGCAGCGAAGGGCATTTCCGCAGCTCGAACAGATCAAGCTGGGCGCGAAACCGCGCCTGTTCAAGAAGAGTATCGCCTGCTCCTTTTGCTCGAGAACCCGAGTGAGTTCCTCGTGGAGCGGGTCCGAGATCACCTTCTGCCCACCGGGCCCAAACCCATGAGTGGTCAGATCGACGATCTCTATCTCGGGCAGGGGCTGCCTGGTGGGTCGCTCGGTGAGCTCGAGCCGGGTCAGCTTTCCGATATCGGCGTTGTGAAACGTCTCCATGGAAGGAGTCGCGGATCCCAGAACGGCCACGGCGCCGGCCCGAGCGGCCCGGAGCAGCGCGAGATCGCGAGCGTTGTAAGGAAAACCCCGCTCCTGCTTGAACGATCCGTCGTGCTCCTCGTCCACAACCACTATCCCCAGATCCTCCACCGGAGCGAATACGGCGGACCTAACGCCCACAGCGACTTTCACCGCACCAGTGCGAAGGAGCTTCCACTGATCGAAACGCTCACGGTCGGTCAACCCCGAATGCCACACCGCGAGAGACTCGCCGAACCGCGCCCGATAACGGTTCACGAGCTGTGGCGTCAACGTGATCTCGGGCACCAGGACAAGAGCGCCGCGCCCGTGACTTGTCGTCTCCTCGATGGCCCGCAGGTACACCTCGGTTTTTCCCGAACCTGTGATCCCCTGAAGTAAAAACCCACGGTATTCGCCGGAATCTATGGCTGTGACAATGGACGCAACCGCCCTGTCCTGTTGAGCCGTCAGGGTCGGCGGGGTATCGCGATCCACCGAAGTCAACCAGAAGGGATCCGGCGGCCGCTCGCGCTCCTCCACCTCAACCATCTCATCCTGAACGAGCCTTCGAACGTGCTTCGAGGCATCCGAATACACAGAGCGCAACCGGGGCAACGCCATCGGGCCGGACTCGACGATCATGGCCAGAACCGCAGCCCGCTTCGGCGCGCGCCGGGTCATCCCGTCCAGCGCATCGGGCGCCCGCATCAAGGCCGTCACAACCTTGTGAACCCGATCCTTCACCCTCGGAGATCGCACCGAACCCCCGCTCGTGAGGGGATCGATCCCGGGTGGGAGCGCCGACCGCAGCACTTCTCCTATGGGATGCATGTAATAATCCGCGGCCTCGACCAGGAAGGCCAACAGCTCTCGCGGCAAGGCCGGTTCGTCATCCAGAAGTGACTCCACCTTCTTTATCTTGAAACCGGGATCCTGCGTGCTGTGCGATTCGGACAGGAGGTATCCCGCCAGCTTCCTTCGTCCGAACGAAACCAGAACCCTCGCGCCCGCAACGGGATCTCCTATCTCCTGCGGAACCTCGTACAGGAAGGTACGACGCAATGGAGCAGGAACGGCCACATTCCATATCCGCGAAGCGCTCATCTGGGCCACCCCTCGCCCATCTTCGCGCGGACACGAGATCGCGCCGCCCGGTCGCCCGAGGCCGCTCGCTCCTCCCTCACAGCCTCGCTCCTGGTCAGATGCAGGCGCCTCCAGATCCGCGCGCGTCGAAGCGCAAGATCGATCATGCCCACCAGGCACATCACCACCCCCGCCGCCGCGATCAGGGAAAACAGGAGATCCGCCGGGGCCGAGCCCGCACCCGTGGACGAAAATCCATGGCCGCCGATTATCTTTATGGATAGCAACGTGAACGCCGCGACTCCCGCAGCGTTCAGAACAAACGAGGAGACCCTTGCGGGTTTTTCTTGGGGGATGGAAACTGCGGTTTGCCCCACGCCGCGCCGGGCCATGAGAGCCGGAATTACTGCGCCTGCCAGAGCGACAGCGAACAGGGCTCCGAGAAAGGGCAGCAAAAAGACGATACCTCTGCCGAGGCAACCGTAAAGAGCCGTCGTCGGATCTGGGCGCAGTGTCACCGCATCGAACAGGCCGTGGCGCACCAATTCCACGGTGGTCCCCGCCAGCCACTCCTTCATCGACACGAACATCGCGGCGCTGACGATCAACACCAGGCCGCCGGTCAGGACCCGCGATCCGGCAAACAGGCCCTCGCGCGCCGCAGCGGCGATCCTCTCATGAGATGGGGGTACTACACGGCCACCGGTTTCCATGGGTAGAGTCTAGAACGACGGCATCAGACTTGGAAGTAGGGCAATGTAGAAAAAGGGCTTATTGGAGGCGCTTCAGTGTTTTCCACTCTTCCGATTCTCCAGGTCCTTGGCCGCAGCCAGAGCGACAGCAACCATCTCCTGCTCGTGAGTCCCGGTGCCGTCGGCGGCCTTTTTCGCTTCGATTCTTTTAACCGATCTGGATATAACGGCTCCTGTAATGGACATGCAGATAAATAGCATAATGATAACTGCAAAAACACCTATATATCGCAAGACCAGGGTCCCGAAAATCCAACTCCAGCTGTCTTTCTTGATGACAACAACGGTTTTTCCTTCGAGTTTCTTTTTGGAAACCGCAATGGAATGCCATTTCAGATTGCCGTAGTCTGTAATCTGTGTAGTTTCCTCTCGCTCAATTGTTTTTATGTCTTTGTGATCCTTCAGGAGACCTTCATAGAAGTCCACAATTTCGTCGCGAGACATTGCTGTTTTCATCTCTACACGATCTTCTGTCCTGTCGACGACCTCACTTCCGGGAACAACGGGAACTCCAAGAAAATCCTCTGCCAGGAGAGGCGTTGTAAAGATTGTCAGAAGAGCGACTACGGCAAACATCGTTTTCTTTGTTTTTGCTAACTTCATAATGGCCATCTCAATCAAACATGCTGATAAACATCCCGGCTGCGGCAGCCGAGCCGATAACTCCAGCCAGATTTGGTCCCAACGCGTGCATTAGCAGATTATTGGATTCGTCATATTTTTGACCCTCGGTCTGACAGACTCGTGCTGCCATTGGAACAGCCGAAACCCCCGCCGCGCCGATTATGGGATTGATCTTGGTCTTGACAAAAAAGTTCATAATCTTGGCGGTCAATATGCCGCCGACTGTACATACCGCGAAGTCGACAAGGCCCAATCCGAAGATCAATAGCGGTTTCCAGGTGAGAAACTTTTCGGCATGCATTGTGGCGCCCACGGAGAGTCCCAGGAAGATCGTTACGATGTTCATCAAGGCACCCTGCGATGTCCCGGTCAGGCGCTCTACAACACCACTTTCCTTCATCAGGTTGCCGAACATGAACATTCCCAGAAGCGGTATGACCGAAGGCACGAGCAACGCGATGATGGTCACAGCTACAATTGGGAAAAAGATTTTTTCTGTCTGGGAGACCGGTCTGAGCTGACTCATCCTTATCATTCGTTCTTTCTTTGTAGTCAGTAATCGAATGATGGGAGGTTGCAAAAGCGGGACCATGGCCATGTACGAATATGCCGCCAGCGCATTGGGCCCCAGTAACTGCGGAGCCAGGTGCTGCGTCAAATAGACTGTCGTCGGCCCGTCAGCGCCGCCGATAATACTGACCGAGGCCGCCTCCTTGAGAGTGAAACCGGCGATCACCGTGCCGGTGAAGGTGATGAACACACCAAGCTGTGCGCCGGCTCCAATGAGCAGCGACTTGGGATTGGCTATGAGCGGCCCAAAATCGGTCATGGCCCCGAGACCCAGGAAGATGACACAAGGAATCACCTCCCACTCCAATCCATAATGGTAGAATATTTGCAGGAGTTGGTCGTGGCCATGGGAATGGCCCATCAGTGGAACCAGCGGGAAATTGACGATGAATATTCCGAAACCGATGGGAAGAAGCAGCAAAGGTTCAAACTTCTTTGCAATCGCCAGGTATATGAACCCCCCACCAACAACCCACATGATGAGGTATTTCCAACTAAACGTCGGTATTCCCGTCGTGTAGATTATGCCCCACAACGTATCTAATGCGTCGTATATGCTCATGAACCCTCGAAATCCCTATTTTTTACAATGAGTTGAACTGAATGATGCACGAAGACACCTGCTGCTGCTACGCTGGTTGTAATGAAACAATATCTGGATACAAAACAACAAAAATCGCTGTTCATGGCCGTTACAAAACCACCTTTTTCGCCCAAGGTCAAGCCCCAGACCCGGAAATTCGGCGTGACCGGCGGGTGCTCGCCGGATTCGGCGGGAACAACAGAATTCACACCGAACTTTACGCGACCGTGGCAAGGGTTATTCCAGTAATCGAACGATATCTCTCCACGTCTTTTCGAGGGCAGTCTTTACCTCGGGGATCACCAGGGGAGTCTCCCTCCGGGCGAGGGCCCTGGGAACTCCTTCGTCGAATGGGACCCTTCCCACCGTATGCGCCCCGCGATTTTTCACCATCTCCTCGATCTCCTCGGTGACCGCCACGCTCAGGTCGTACTTGTTGACCACCACTGCCGATTCGAGCTTGAAGTGATCGCACAGGTCGAGCATTCGTTTCAGATCGTGCGCCCCGGACGACGACGGCTCCGTGACCGCCACCACCAGATCGACTCCACCGACGGCTGGATGGACCGGGCATCCAATGCCGGGCGGCCCGTCGAAGATCGCCAGATCGATGTTGCGCTCCATCGCGATGAGTTTTGTATCGGCGCGCACCTTTGCCACCAGTTTTCCCGAGTTGTCCTGCGCAATGCCCAGAGCGCCGTGAACCATGGGCCCCGTCGATGTCTCCCGGTGGAACAGGGTACCGGCCCTGTTGTTCATAAAAGTGATGCAGTCCTCGGGGCAGACAACACTGCACGCACGACAACCCTCGCAGAGAAGATCGTTCACCCTTGCAAGATTATCGATCACCGGAATCGCCTCGTAGCGGCACGCGTTCTCGCATTCGCCGCAACCGGTGCACTTGTTCTCATCGACACGCGCTCTTTTGCCCGCGAGGAACGGTTCTTCCACGAAATCCTCTCCGTGCATCAGCAACGCAAGGTTTGCCGCGTCCACGTCGCAATCGCCCAGGGCGACAGGCCCCTTCGCCAGGTGCGCAAAGGCGGCGGTGAAGGAGGTCTTGCCGGTGCCGCCCTTGCCGCTCACCACTACTATCTCCTTCATGGGGATACTCCTTGCGCCAGGGAGAGCAGGCCCTGAGCCAGCTTCACGATAGAGCTCGCAAACTCGGAACTGTCCTCCATGGGCATTCGCGAGGCGGCGTATGATTCGGCGACCGCGCGATCGAACGGGATCTCGGCGAGCACCGGGATCGATCTGGCCTCCAGCAGGGCGCGGGTCCCGTCACCACCAATATCCGACCTGTTGATCACCGCAGCCATTTTCCTTCCCAGGGCTTTTCCCATCTCCAGCGCGAGGATGAGA
Source organism: Deltaproteobacteria bacterium (assembly GCA_030621515.1). Classification (GTDB taxonomy): domain Bacteria; phylum Myxococcota_A; class Polyangia; order JAAYKL01; family JAAYKL01; genus JAUVAN01. The sequence continues at coordinate 21,938 of JAUXHN010000009.1, forward strand.
TCGTGCTCGCCGAAGGGTGTCGGTTCCGTTACCAGCAACACCAGGTCGGCGATCTCCACTGCGGCCATCGCCGAACAGGAGGTTCCCGGCGGGGCGTCGATTACCACCAGGCGATCGCCATCCGCATTTTCGGTTGACGCTTCCACGACGCCGGAGATCAACGGAGTGACCCGCGCCTCTCCCACGTCCAGGGTCGCCGAATAGAACTCGAGACCATTCGAGTCGCCGTGCGTGATGGTCCCGATCTCCCGCCCGGTCTCCTGCAGAAAACCCTCGGGGCAGGCGAGCACGCAGGCGCCGCACCCGTGGCACAGCTCGTCGAAGACGATCACGCTTCCCTTTGCGGAAAGAATCGCGTTGAACGCGCAAATCTCCTGGCACTTTCCGTGGGCAGCGCAGGTCCGTCCTTCAAGGGTGGGTATTTTCACGGTGAAACGTTTCTCTTCGATCACATCGGGCTTGAGGAAGAGGTGTCCGTTCGGTTCCTCCGCGTCCGCGTCCACATATGTGACCGCTTTATTCCCGTCAGCCCACAGCCTCGCGAGACTCGTGGAGATCAGGGTCTTGCCGGTGCCGCCCTTGCCGCTGGCCACGGAGATGATCATCAGTATTTCACGATCTGCATTTGCGTGAGCTGCCCGGCTACCATCTTGTCGAGGGCCTGCCCCGCGGTGAGACCCTGCGGGGCGTTCCACATCTGAATTCCGAGTCTGCTCAGGGCTTCGTATGCCTTTGGACCGAATCGACCGGCGATAACCGCGTCCACATTGGCGCCGGACATCGTGGCGGCAGCTCCGGTTCCCGCGCCGTGGGCTGCCTCGACCGATTCATTGTCGATAGTCGAAATGATTTCCCTTGTTTCGGCATCCACAATGAGGAACACCCCCGCCCGACCGAAGCGGGGATCGATCAGCGTGTCGAGATCCCCGGCGTGTTCCAGTGTGATTGCTACCAGCTTGCCCATTCAGTGACCCCCGCAACTATCAGCGTGATCGTGAGCGCACGGCACGATTCCCTTGATGTCACCCCGCAAGTAGGCGTCCAGGACATTCTTGACATTTCCGATGGCCCCGGTGGCGACCTCTATTCCCATGTTGATGAAAAGGTCGATCGCTCTGGGTCCCATACCTCCCGCCAGGATCACGTTTGCACCCAGATCCCTGATGAAGGCCGGCATAACACCTGGCTGGTGGCTGCCGTAGAACGAGTTGCGCTCCACCTTGGACTCCATAACCGTATCCCCTTCTATGCTCACCATGAAATAGTATGGACACCTGCCGAAGTGTTGGCTCACCTGCCCGTCGAAACCCTTGTCATCCTCGACGGCGATGGCGATGTACTTTTTGGTTTTCTGTTCGTTCACTCTTGTTGCCTCCTTTCAGAAAAAATCGGGATTTACCGATTCGTTTTTTCGTTCCATCCGCGTTCAAGGTTCGCAGCGATCTCCGTGAGCATCAGGGACGCGGGATTATCCGGCAGATCGACCACCAGCGGCTTGCCCGAGTCTCCCGCCGACACCATGGCGGGGGCGATCAGGATCCTTCCCAGAAACGGAACATCCATCTCTTTTGCGGCCCGCTCCCCGCCCCCGGTCTTGAAGAGATCCACCCTGTGACCGCACTCGGGGCAGACAAACCCTGACAGGTTTTCCACGATGCCCAGCACCCGCTGGTCCATGTCCCTCACAAAATTGACACACTTGCGCGAGTCCAGCAATGCCACATCCTGCGGAGAAGTGACTATCACCACGCCGTCGGAATCGGGGATCAGCTGGGCCACGGTCATGGGTTCGTCCCCTGTTCCGGGCGGGCAATCGACTATCAGGACATCGACGCCCTTCCAGTTGCCCTGGCCCAGGAATTGCCGGATGAGCGAGGACTTTCTGGGACCCCTCCAGGCCACGGGCACCGTGGTGTCCGGAAGAAAAGAGGCGATGGAGAGCACTCGCACTCCGTCTCGAGCCCTTGCCGGCGCGAGTGTGCCGTCATCGGAGCCGTAGACCCGATAGCCCTCCGTGCCTGTCATCAGGGCCACGTTGGGGCCGTGCAGATCCGCGTCCACTATCCCCACTGATTTGCCCATGGCCGCAAATGCGTAGGCAATGTTCACCGAGATGGTGGTCTTGCCCACGCCTCCCTTCCCGCTCATGACCAGGATCTTGTGGGGCACTTCCGCCATGGCCGTCCGCGCGGCGCTCTCCTCTTGCTCCAGCTTGTGCGACATATTTACATTGCAAGACATGGCTAACGATTACCCCGGCCGCGTCCACCCCGGCCCTGGCCCTGTCCGCCGCCACCACCCTGTCCGCGTCCCCGTCCACCACCCCGGGGTTCTCCTCCGCGTCCGATCCCGCGCAGAGGTTTTTCATTCTGCGCCGTGTCCTTGTCGTCGTTACATTTTCCAAGACCCCTTCCCGTTCTGGGGCCGTCTCCTTGTGGTCCTTTTCCATCAAATCCTGACATCTCATCCTCCTTGAAGCCTATCTCAGTAGGCTCTTGGCCATGTGGCTCTAGTTGTTTTCTCTTCGGCCTTTTGGGCCACCCTTGCCTCGACCTCGTCCACCGCGCCTCGGCCCGAACCATCCGGGGGCGCCCTGCCTGCAACAGCGGGCGACGGGAAGCTCCTCTCCCCGTGCGTATGTCTCCACCAGATCCGATGCGTCTCCCGCGAGCCCGGCGATAATGCTTATCCCCAGGTTCTGTGCGAGGGGCTCGAATCGACGATTGAAGCCTCCGCACAGGATCAACTCCACGCCGAGATCTCTCAGCCCGGTCAGGCGGTCGTGCCAGCCGGCGGCGACCAGGGCGATAACGGTTGTTCGATCCACGCGGCCATTCGATATCTCCGCGAGCAGCAACTGGTCGGCAAAGCCGAATCTGGGCGCCACCCGGGTGCCAAAAAGTGGAACAGCAACCTTCATCAAACCTCCTGCCTGGAGTGCAAAGCAATGTTGATGCCAAAATCGCTAACTTATGAATATTTCTGGCCAAACCTCAAAACACGACAATGAATGTTCCAAAACGGGCGGGATAAATGAAACGATAAGTTTCTCCGCTGAAACATTGTTCCTTTAAATTGAAACACCAGAAGCTATTCGCAGTGACCCTCGCCGTCGATATGACCGAGGGTGGAGGTCATGTGGGAGATGAAATCCCACATGTTGAAGATGTCGAGGCTTCCAACTCCGTAGTTGGAGAGGGTCGTGATGTCGTGATCGGCCAGCTCCGATGCGGTCACTTCGCTGTCGTCGTTCGCGTCCGCGAGCGCTATTTCGCCGAAGAGCAGGCCCGGCGAGGCGCTCACCGCGTCGTCGTAGAACAGATGATCCCCGTGGATGGTGAGCTGGACTGTTGCCTCGCTCCCGTCAGCAAGGACAGCCTCCGAGTGACACGGATCGTAGACAGTCTCGGTGTCGAAGCCCCATGCGAAGGTTTTTGTAGAGGCGCCATCGGTGGCCGATCCGGCCACGTAGACCGAGTAGCCTTCATCGATCATCAGCTGCAAGTCGTCGTCTGTCGCATTTCCCGATACGCTCGAAACGGTGGCCCTTGTGATGCTGTACGCGGTGCGATCGTAGTGCCCGGTGGAGGCAACGGCCGAGACGATATCGAACGGGCCCTGCATCGTGAGATCCCAGACTCTCATTTCCTGCTCGTCGATGATCGGCGACGATCCCTCCTTCGCGACGGTGATCCCACCGAGATTGATCAGGAACCTGTCAAAGGTGACGGCGTACCCGTCCGCGAACTCGGTCGCCGGGATGCCGTCCTCGATGTACTCTTCCCCCCACAGTTCCAGGCCGAGGGTTCCCGTTGCGCTCTCGTCATCCGAACAGCCGATTCCAATCGACGCCGGCGCGGCAAGCCCCGCGAGTAAAATGGTCGTTACCGTTTTTGAAAAGTTCATTTCTTCTCCTTGCATTGTTTCATGGTTGTGGGATCACGCTGTAGTGATCATGTCGTACAATGGTCTTTGCCAGCACGTTGTGGGCTTCGTCACCGGGCTCTATGAGGGCGATACCGTCATGGTCGTCATCGATTTCAAGGAAGTCGAGGCCGTCGAACAGGGTGTCGTTCTCGTAAGGATCTATGGTGTGGATCCGCAAGGCGAGAGTGGACGAGGTGTTCTCGGTCACATCGAGGGTGAACGGACCTCCCACCATCCCGGTTCCGTCTTCCACGTCCAGGACAGCTGTGAAATCAACGATGTCGGAGCCTCGCGTGGCCTTGCCCTCTATCACGGCCGTGTGGCCGAGCAACGGATCGTTCACGTCGAGGCCGTCCGATTCCAGCGCGGCGCGGAAATACAAGTTGAAACCGTGGTACTCGCCGACCAGGAGATCCGCACGGCCCAGGCTCTGTTCGACGCCTGCATGTAGATCGAGCACGAAGTCGCCGGTCAGCTCGCCGGTCACCTCCCCTCCCGCAAGGTGGCCGGGGTGTGCCAGGGCCGTCGGGATCAGTAGTTCCGAGATCCTGCCGGACAGGCCGGCGTGGATCTCCCCCTCGACGGTGAACTCCAGATCCCGGACGGCCAGACGGAAAGTGGAAACCTCAACGGTCCACCCCTCATCGTTGACACACGCCACTATTTCATCACCATCGACAACCACCGGCAGGGAGATCAAGGCCGGTTCATCTCCGCCAGGATCGCACACCCCGACGATCAGCGCGGCGGCGAGCAGCGCGATGGTGATGATGATTGTTCGTTTCCACATGGTTCTATTGTCCAATCTCAAAGATGTGCGGTGAGCACGATCCGCGCAGTCAGCGGCTCCCCCGCCACATAGTGAATTTTCGGGATGACGCTGCGCTCCTCGGTGGGGTCGAAGCGAGACGCGTAGTGGTAGGCGCCCTCCATGATCTTCCACCCCAGGGCGTTGTCCACGATGATGCTCACGTCGAAGCGCGTAAAGCGCCAACCCGCGTTCAGATCCAGTCTTGCGTAGCCGTCGACGCCGGCTCCATGAGCAAGCGGGCGCGCGCCGATCCACAGGACACTCGACCCGCCGTACGGGCCCCGATCCTCGCCGATGAAGAGCCGCAAGGCGCCAAGCCAGACGGGGGCGCCGGGCACGGGGTTTCCGGATTCGTTGAACCGTGCGTCGGTCCAGGTGACCTCCGCGAGGGTCGACAGCCACGAGGCCGGCCTCAACGCAGTCGATGCTTCCAGGCCCAGACGCCTCGTTCCATCCATCTCCAGGTTCGTGTTGCTCACGTGATCGAACAGCATCTCGCGCTCCATCCAGGTGGCGAAACCGGCGATGCGAAAGACAGCGACCTCGTGTGGAGAGATCTCGGCGCCCATCTCTGCGGAATCGCAGGTAGCGGTCTTGCGCGATCCCCCGAAGTACGGAGCGACCGTTTCGTCTTCCGGTGTGCCAGCAGGAGCGACGATGGCCCTTGACTCGGGCGCCCTGAAACCCCGACCGTAGTCGGCATAAAGTGTGACCTTGCGATGGACGGGAAAGGAAATAGCCATCCTCGGTGAGATCGCCACCTCGGTATCGTCGGCTGTCCGCTCCTCGAGTTGATCGCGCGCGTCGAAAAAAAACAGATCGAGTCTGATGGAGGGATAGATCTCCAGCCAGGACCAGGGCGAGAGCCGGTATCCCGTGAACAGGTGGACGTGCTGTATCCCGGCGTCCAGGTGGCGGTTCGTCTGCCATGCGGCACCGGCATCGTCGACCTGCGCCTCCCGCTGGCGTAACACGTCCAGCCTCCACCCTGCCCCGGCGAGCAAGGCGGACGCATATCCGGTGGAGAGCCTGTGCTCCAATTCGATGTCCGCCCCGACCGAGCCGCCGGACTGCTGTTGCCGCTTGCGGTCACCGCGAACCTCGTGGACCAGCCTGCCCGTGAAGTTCTCCTCCAGAGAAAACTGCCGGAGCATGCCGTACACAAAGATGCCCAGATCCGTATCGCCGGTATCTCGATTCATACCGAGCCGCGCGAGCACCCGATCGGAAAGACCCTCTCCCGCCGGACCGTAAGCGCCGTGAAAATCGATCTTCCCGTCCTCCACGTCTGCGAGCCGCAAGGCGCCAGGGGATTCGAAGCGGGCTGCCTGGGCCATGAGGAGCGCGTTCAACTCGGTTCCGTCGCTCGTGCCCCGGCTGCGACTGCTCAGGAAGGCTGCGCGCATGGCCTCCCGGTCCGGTCCGAAACCGCGATCGTAGACGGCCTCCGCAGCGACGAACGTCTCCTCGGGTTGGCCTTCCGGAGCGACGACCACCACCGAACGCAACCGCCCCCGATGGCTGACCTCGGTTCGAACCAGCCCGGGCCGGAGATCGTCCGGAACCCCCAGGCGAAAGCCGATGGATCCAGCGGTGGCGAAGTTACCCTGCCATGGAAGGAACGGGCCCTTGACGGCGGTGATCTCCATGATGACCTCGGGGATGATGCCGTACAGATCCAGATATCCCTGCCCGTGAACATGGGACGGCTCGTTAAGAGAGATGCCTTCTAGCAGCACCTCCACGTCGCTTCCGTGAACCGCGTCGAAACCTCGAAGGAAGAGCTGGTGTCCCTTTCCCTGCGCCCCGTGTTGAACGACGGTGACTCCCTGTACGAGCTCGAGGATCTCGTCGGTCGACGAGGGGTGGGCTTTTTCGATCTCCTCGGCGGTGACGGAAACAGTTCCTGCGGACATGGGCGGACGATGGGAACGCACAACGGTTTCGTAGGTTTCAATGAGGTCGTGACTCGCGGGATCCTCCTCACCCGGCTCGCCCGCTGCGGAAGAAAGGCAGACCAGTGTTGCGCAAAGAGGCAACATCCGGGATAGAATACGAGAGAGCATGGATGTTTAGTATATGTATGCTACGCATATGTAAACCCTTGCTACTATCGCGAGGCGAAGCATGAAGCTCCTGCTGGACGGTCATTGCATAGAAACCGAGGCGCGCAGGCAACGTGACAGGCTGGTGAAGGAGGTTCTGTCGTCAGCTGACGAGCACAGCCACGGACCGGGAGTTCAACGGGATCTGGAGCTGCTGACCGATTTCCTCACGAGTACTGACTTTCGCGCGTTGAGGGCGCGGCGCACGGAACTGGAAGGTTCCGGGCTGATAACGGTCGAGATCATGCGCACCGGAGATGGTAAGGTGGTGGTCATCGAGGAGCAAACACCATGAATGAAAAAGTTAAAATCGGGATTATCATTTGCGACCGCTACCGCACTTGTGCCGGGGGCAAGTGCCTGAGATCTCTTCGCAACAGAGAAGGCGCCTTCAGTATCTACGAGAACCAGGAGGTTGAGCTGGTCGGGTATGCAACCTGTGCCGGCTGCCCGGGAGGCAACGTCGAATACGCCCCTCAAGAGATGAAGAACAACGGAGCCCAGGTCGTTCACTTCGCAACGGGGTTGATCGTCGGATATCCACCCTGTCACCGAATCGCCTTTTTTCGAGATTTCGTCGAGACGAAATTCGGGATGAAGGTTGTTATCGGGACGCATCCCATTCCCCAGAAATATCATAGTACGCACACCGCGTTGAAAACCTGGGAATCCGTACAATGGCAGGAAATGATTCAACCGACGTTGGTGGATAAGAAAATGCGCCTGGCTTATGATTGAGGTCTGGAAATCGACAAGACGTTTGACAGATGTGGATGCCTGTTGGGATAATGTCGCTATTATCGTTATTCAACTACATGAAGGGAGAATACCATGAGAGTTCTGTCTTTGATGTCGGTCTTGCTTGCGACCTGCCTGGCGCCGGGCTGCGACACCGATCCCGTGCTCAGTGAGGCCATCGACGACGTGAATACCGCCGCGCCCAAGGTCTGCAAGGACTGGTGCGAGGAGGTGACCCTTTGTTACTGGAGCATGTTGCTCGAGAATAATGAAGGTCTGGCCATCGACGGCGAGGAGCTCGAGAATGCGAAGGTGAGTCACAAGGAGGCCTGTATCGCCAACTGTGCGTTTCGTGCCGACAACGGGGTATACGTTTACGGGTACGATCACGATGGCGATACCACTACCTACACTTTCGTGGAACAACTCGTCGGCAGCCTGTGGACGGACTATTTCCGGTGCATCTGGGACGCCGATCTCTGGGAGTGTTCCGAGAACGGGCTGACCATCGACGACAGCACCGAAGCCAATTGCGAGGCCCGGGACGTGTGTCATCTGATCCTGGATATCGCCGACCAGCTCGAATGGCACGGTGAAAACGAGGCCTGTTACCACGACGGCTACCAACACGTCTGGGACCTCTGGGGCGACTAACCAAAATCTAGATCAGTCCGTAACCCTTCATCCTTCGCCACAATGTTGTACGGCCGATACCCAGCTCCCTGGCGGTGGCGGTGCGGTTCCAGCCGTGGGCCTCCAGAACAGAGAGCAGCTTGCGGACCTCCGGGGTGTCCGGGCGGTTCGCGGGTTTGATTGTATCGGTCATGGCGATCTTCTTCTCGGAGGGAAGGGGACCGGTGACCGACGCGCGAGGGACGCGCGAGTCCGACGGGTAAACGACCTCCGGGGGAAGGCAGTGGGGCTCGATTGTGCTTCGCGAACAAAGGACGAACGCGCGCTCGATGATGTTCCTCAGTTCCCGCACGTTGCCCGGGTACTTGTAGTCGTAGAGCAGCCTCATGGCCTTGCGGCTGATGCCGGGCGCCGGGCGTCCCGTGCGAGCCGAATGCAATTTGACAAAGTGCTCGATGAGCAGGGGGATGTCCTCCCGTCGTTGGCTCAGCGGCGGCAGATCGATCGGGATGACCCGTATTCGATAATAGAGATCCTCGCGGAACCGGCCGTCGGCCACCATGCTCTCCAGGTCCTGGTTGGTCGCGCAGATCAGCCGCACGTCGACCTTGATCGTTTTTGTGGCTCCCAGGGGTTGAATCTCACCTTCCTCGAGAGCCCGGAGCAGCTTGACCTGGGACGCCGGTGAGATGTCGCCGATCTCGTCGAGGAAGAGGGTGCCTCCGTGGGCCAGCTGGAACCGGCCGGGCTTGTCGCGGTTGGCCCCCGTGAAGGCGCCCCTCACGTATCCGAAGAGCTCCGACTCGAGAAGTGTGTCCGGCAGGGCCCCGCTGTTCACGCGGATAAATGCGCTGTCCTTTCGCGGTGACAGGTCGTGAACCGCCTGCGCAACGAGCTCCTTTCCCGTGCCGCTCGGCCCCCTCACGAGAACCGGCGCCTCGGACTCGGCCACCTGTGGGATCAGCGCAAAGATCTCCCTCATTGGGGCGCTCTGTCCGATGATATCCCGAAAGCTTCGACGTCCGTCCAGCTCGCTGCGCAGGGTTTCCATCTCGGAAACGTCCTTGAAAATCTCGACCCCTCCGATCAGGCGGCCGTCACTGTCCCTCAACACCGCAGTCGATATCGTGATGGGCACCGACTCCATATGAGCGTTCAACACGTCAACGCGAACATCGCGCTTCGGCTCGCCTGTCCGGAGCGTGGATCTCAGGGCGCACCCTTTTTGACAGATGCTCGCCCGCAGCACCTCGTGGCACGGTTTTCCGACGGCATCGCTCTTGGAGATACCGATGATGCGCTCGGCGGCGGCGTTGAACGACGTGATCCGGAAGTCCTCGTCAACCGTGAAGACACCTTCATTGATGCTGTCGAAAATCAGCGGGAAAAGCTCGTCGGGGCATTCATTCATTGACGAAATATACGACCCAAACCGGAGACTTCCACGAAAAATCGAAATAAAAAGAAGGCGCACCCTCAAACAGGTTGTTTCGACTGGAGCATGATATATTGTTCAGCCAAGGCGACACCGGATGAACGAATACGAATCGAAACTAATGGGCAAACTGATCGAGCACCTTCAACTGGAGGATGTCGATCTGAGCGAGATCACCGGCAAGACGCAGCTCTTCGGTGATGACGGCCTGGAATTCGACTCGATTGACGCCATCGAAATAGAGATCATGATCCAGAAGGAATACGGCGTGGACATTCTTCCGTCCGAGAGATCGAAGTCGTCATACAGCGACCTGGGCACCCTCTCCGGCTTCATCCAGGGCAAGCTCGTATCAAAATAGCCCGGCGCGTTCCGCCGCGCTGCAAGGACACACAGAGGGATCAATGATAATCACCGAGACGCCAGAACAACAAAAACACCCGCACAGGTTCCTCATGTGGGACGCAGACAAGGATGGGAAGTGCGTCTCGTCGTTGACAGAGTCGGAGTTCGCATCTGACATCCATCTATACTACGAACAACGTGCCATGGAGGTGAGGTGTCTCCTCGCCAGGCTGACGGACAATGAGATCAGCCCTGTCTACTTCTTCATGGATTACCAGCAAATCGCCGTGAAGGATCTGGCCTCGCGCGTGCGTGTGAGCGCCTCGACAGTCAAGAAGCACCTGACACCGGATGGGTTCAAGAAAGTGAGCATCGAAATACTCCAGCGATATGCCCGAGTGTTCGACATTGTGCTCGCGGACTTTTTCAACTTTACGTTCGTTCCCGACGATATTCACGTCAGGAATACGAGACACAACAACCGTCTGCTGCAAAAAACGACGATCACGGCAAATGAAAACAATACATAACTACACTCACGAGGTTGCCGCCCACTGCGAAACGGGCAGCGTGCGAAACCTCATCAAGCACGCCGGACTGGAAGTGACGGAACCGATGATCTTCGGAATCGGCTCCGGACCTGCCTTTTACTACCTGTTTTTCGTCAAGGGGCCCTGTAAATTTCCGCTCATCGGCATCCGCACGCCGCCCGGCACAATTCTGAAGAACGTCTCAAAACTCAGCGGTATCGACTTCTTCTCCAGGCAGTACTCGAACACCGACAAGGCATTGGCCAAAGCTCACGAATTGCTCGAAGCCAATGTGCCGGTGGCCCTGAGCGTCGACATGTTTTACATGAAGTACCTGCCCTCCTTCCTCCACGTCCATGCGCCGTTTCACTTCATCATCCTCGTGGGCGTGGAAGGCGATCGCTATACGATCTCGGATCCCTACTTCGAAGAGATCGGCTACCTTCATATAGACGACCTGAGAGCCGCCTGGGAGACCCATGCACCCCTCGCAAAGGACAACTCTCTCTTCCACGTGAAGAATATCCCTGGCGAGATAGACTGGAAGACCGCCGTCATCAGGGGAATGAAGCGCACCTGCAAAAACATGATCCTCCCGCCGGTCATCAAGAACCTTATGTTCTTCGTGGGAATCCAGGGGATACGGACCTACGCAAAAAAGATCCGCCAATGGCCGAAGGACTACTCCGGCGTGATACTTCGCGAGGGTATACTCTTCAACGCCGTGGGTTTCGAAGACCAGGGGACCGGCGGCGGCGCGTTCCGCCTGATGTACGGCGCCTTTCTCCAGGAGGCCGCCGAACTGCTGGGGTCCGCCGCCCTCGTGGAAATGGCCGACCGGATAATCGAGCACGGACGAAACTGGCGGGATATCTCCAGGATGCTGATTCGCCTGGGCAAAAAGCTGCCCACAAGCGATGAAGAATACAACGATTGGATCCAGCAGAACGCCGGGATGCTCGATGACGGTCTCGGTGAGATCGCCGGTCTGTTTGAAAAGGCGGCAGACGTGGAAGACAGGTTCTTCAGGGATCTCGGCAGAATCGCCGCTGATCTGGACTGACAACCAGAGGGGGAAAAGCCCCATGGACGGAAATCATAAATGGTGGAACGCCTGGGCGCCCTACTGGGAGTACCTCGAAGACCGCCATATGAGCACGCGGATCGCAGACAAGCTCGCCGAGGGCATACGCGGCCCGGTCCTCGTTCTGGGCGCCGGACAGGGCTTGATCGTCGAGCGCCTCAGGGAAAAGGGGCTCAGTGTCGACGGTGTCGATCTCGATGACCGAATGATCGCGCTGGCGAAGACCCGTCGTTCCCTGGAGATCCAGCGCTGTGACGCGGCCGCCCTTCCCTTTGAAAACGAGAGTTACAGAACCGTCATCGTCTCGACCGGCGTGATCGACTACCTGACCGATAATGAAAAGATCGCGAGAATAATCGCGCAAGCCCGACGCGTAACGCGCTCGCGTGGAGACGTGATCTTCGCATTCTACCAGGCCGACCCCGCCCTGAAGGAAATCTACCGGCGAATAGGCATCCTCTCTTGCGACGGACGCTGGTATCACATGAGCCGCATGTTCGAGATCTTCAGGACGCTCAAGATTCATCCGCTGCGCTGCGTCCCTCTGGTAGCTCGATGGACGGGAAGTTCGATCTTCTCCGCGTTCTTCTACTGGTCGTGGCTGGGTCTGACTCTGCCCGCAAAGATGAAGGAAGAGCAACAAACCATAGAGCGTATCTTCGAGCTCGCAGAAAAAGACGGGGTGGAGGCCGATGTACTCTACGACAGTGTCCCCGAACGCCTGCCGTATCGAGATCAAGCCGCCGTCCGCGATCTGCTGAAGGAAAACGGTATCGCCAATCCGCAAATCGATGAGGTCGACGACTGTATCATCGCAAGACACCGAGTCTTTGAACTGAACCGGGAGCCTCCACATGAACACACGAGGCCCCCCGCCATCTTGACCACCGGCCTTTGCAAACGATACGGCAATACCGTCGCGGTGGATGCCGTGGATCTGGTGGTCGAACAGCGGACTATACACGGAATACTCGGACCAAACGGAGCAGGAAAAACAACGATCATATCCATGCTCGTCGGGCTGGTTCAACCCGACGCAGGCTCCCTTACATTCCCGGGCCTGAGCAGCAACGAAGATCCCGCACACGCCATCGGCTACGTTCCCCAGGAGTTGGCGCTATACACCCGGCTTTCAGCGCGCCGCAACCTCGCTTTCTTCGGAAAACTATACGGGATCCGGAAGCCGGAACTGGACGAACGCATCGAACACCTCCTGCAGGTGGTCGGCCTGGGAGAACGCGGCAACGAACCCGTCTCGAACTTCTCCACCGGGATGATGCGGCGCCTGAACCTGGCGGCCGGTCTGCTCCACAAGCCGACAATCATCTTCCTGGACGAGCCCACGGTCGGCATAGATCCGCAATCACGTAACTGCATCTTCGAGGCCATCTCGGAAATAAGGGACACGGGCGCCACCGTCATCTACACGACCCACTACATGGAAGAAGCCATGCTGCTGTGCGATCGGATCTCCATCATGGATCACGGTCGGATCGTGCTGGAGGACACTCCGGCGCGCGCAGTTGCAAGCTACGGTTTGACCCGAATGGATTTCGTAACGGACGGCACCACAGGCCTGGAACTTGAAAAGGAGATGATGGCAATTGGACCGGTGAAGGACGTTGTCGCGAATGACGGCACTATTTCCGTGTTCGGGAGCCGGATCGAGAACACCGTCGAACTCCTGAACGCGATCAAGACAACCGCCATGCGGCGGGGGGTGAAAATCTCCCTGCAAAGCGTCCGCGAACCTTCCCTGGAGAGCGTCTTCCTCGACATCACCGGCAAGAACCTGAGGGACGCTCTTTTGAAAGAGCGAACTCGATGATCAGGCTGTTCGCCATCGTCTTCAAGGAACTCCACCTTCTCCTCCGGGATCCCGGCGGCCTCCTCCTGCTCTTCGTGCTTCCGAGCATTTTCATCCTGGTGCTGTCGGTCGCGCTCCAGGGAGCTTTTTCGTCCATGGAAAACGACGAAAAACTCGACATCCTCATCGTCAATCTGGATCCCGGCGACTTCGGAGCCGGGCTCGTGGAGTCCGTCGATACGAACGGCCACTTTCGAACCGTGACCTCGTTGGACGGAAACCCACTTACTCGAGAACGGGCCATCGAGGAGGTTACCGCCGGCTCCTTCCAGCTTGCGATGATCATCCCCGCAAAAAGCGAGGAGGCGTTGCTGTACGAGGAGGACGCGGTCGTCGAGCTGATCATCGATCCAATCCTCTCCAGGCAATTCACGAACGCCCTTACCGGGGCCGTCAGGAGCTTCATTCACTACTCGTTACTTGCGCGCTATATGGCGGAATCGAACGCCAAGTCAGAAGTGATCGATGAACTCGCCGGTTCTCTGGAACAACTTGGCCATATGTTCAAGGCGCCGCGCAGCGAACCTGACTCGGGGGTCGATGGCCCCGACTTCTGGCCCGCATTCGAAACAGACTTCCCCCTGGAGTTGCAGCCGAAATACGCCATCCAGAAGCGCGGTCTACAGGTCGAAAGCAACCGAGTAACGGAGATCGCGGACGATCCCTCACCGAACACGGTTCAGCAAAACGTTCCGGGCTGGACGATCTTCGCGCTGTTCTGGATCGCGCAGATCCTGGCTCTGAACATCCTGCAAGAACGGTTGAGCGGCGCTTACACAAGGATAATGGTATCCCCGACGGGGCTCCTGACTTTTGTTCTTGGAAAAACAATTCCGTTCATGCTCATCAACCTCGTGCAGGCGGTGTTCATGTTTGCGCTGGGCGTATTCGTGCTCCCCCGACTCGGTTGCCCCGATCTGATAATCTCAAACATTCCCGGGCTCGCCCTGGTCACCATCGCCATCTCGCTGGTGGCCGTTGGTTTCGGCCTGTTCATGGCTTCCTTCTCCGAAACGGAGTTCCTCGCGGCGTCCATCTCGGCTTCAGTCCTCATCATTATGAGCGCCGTTGGCGGGATCATGGTTCCCAAGTTCGTGATGCCCGAATTCATGCGCGATATGAGTCTCTTTGTCCCCCATGGCTGGGCGCTGGACGCCTATCTGGACATCCTGGTCAGAAACAAGGGCACGGCGGAGGTTCTGCCGGAGATCGGAATCCTCCTCCTCTTCGCAGCGCTCTTCTTCGGAGTGGCGATAGTCAGAATGGCAAGGCAGGATCGGAGTTAAATGCGTATTCAAATAATCAACGGCTATCTGTCGATCGCGGTTTTTCTCACGGTTCTGGGATGCGGGTACAGCGGGCCCAGGTTCTCGGTGCAGGAGCTCAAGGCCGCCATGGACGATCCCTCCCGTGAGGTGACGGTCATCGATGTTCGCCCGGCGGTACTTTACCGCAAGGGTCACGTGCCGGGATCGAGGAATTGCCCCCTTGAAAAGCTCGATGAGAAGGCGACGGACATTGCAGCCCTCGGCGGAGAAGTTGCTCTCATCTGCACCTGCGGCAAAAAAGCGCTCAACGGCGTGAAGCGGCTAAACGAGCGCGGCATCAAAACCATCTTCGTGGTGGGAGGCTGCAAGGAGTGGAAGAAAGCGGGGTTTCCCGTGGAAGTCGGAGCCGGTATCTCACCCTGATCGCCGATCGAAATCCGCTCCAAGGTAGAGGCGTCGAGCGATGTCGCTGCGTCGGATATCATCAGGCGATCCGCTCTCCACGATCTTTCCGTCAACGATCAGGTAGATGCGATCGCAGACGGCCAGGGCCTCGCGCACGGTGTGATCCGTGAGCAAGACCCCGACTCCTCCGTGCGCCAGATCCTCGATGGCCGCCGAAATCCCTGCCAGGGCGATGGGGTCGACCCCCGCGAAGGGCTCGTCCACGCAGAGGATCTCCGGATCCGAGCACAGGGCCCTCGCGAACTCCAGCCTGCGGCGCTCCCCGCCGGAGAGGGTGCCCGCCCTCTGACCCGCCAGCCGATCCAGCCCGAACCGTTCGAGGATCTCGTCCGACCGTTTACCGGGGTCCGGTTTCTTGAGCGTCTGCAGGAGCACGAGCAGGTTGTCGCGCACGCTCAATCCCCTGAAAACCGACGGACCCTGGGGCAGATACCCGAGCCCTCTTCTCGCCCTCAGGTGGAGAGGGAACCCGTCCAGCGGTTCGCCAAAAGAGACGGTTCCTCGATCCTGTCGAATAAGGCCCAGGATCATCCTGAACGTGGTGGTCTTGCCGGCGCCGTTCGGTCCCAGGAGGCCGACGATCTCGCCCGTCCCGATCTCCAAGTTCAGATCGTCGACGACTGTGCGGCCCCCGAAGGATTTCGTGAGCCCGCGAACTTCCAGGATCCGACTCACCTGGGGTTTCCCACCCCGAGCTTGAACACGCCCTTCGCCCGGGTCACCTCCAGTCGACCCGACTGTATATGAATGGAGATACGTTTCCCCTCGAGTCTGTTGGAACCTCTGATCACCACGGGCTTGCCCTCGAGTACCAGTAGCCCCAGGCGGGCGTCGAGCCTGGCCTTGCCTGCGGTCGCGCTGGTATCCCCCCGCGACACGCTCACGTGTCCGCTGGCCAGAAGGGAGGTCACGGCGCCGCCGTCGCTGTACGTCACGGTCATCCGGTCGCACCGAAGCGTGATATCCCCGTATTTTGCGAGGACGTTTCCCTCGAACCGGGCGCTCCTGGCCTTGTGATCGATTTCGAGGCGATCGGACTCGATTTCCACCGAGTCTTCCGCCCACGCGTCGATACCCACGGCCATGACCATTGCCAGGGTCAGAAGCGCGCCCATCCGAAATGATCGATCAGTTTCCATCCGCCTCTGTCTCATTCCACCCCAATGCCATCGGAGGTATTTCGAACCGGGCCTTGACGTTACCATTCATCCGGATGATCGGGCCGTTACCCTCCACCCTCAGTTGTCGTGCCGTCGCCTCGAAGATCGCCTCGCCATCGAACTCGACACGGGCGTTACCCGTGAATACGATTTCCGTCCCGTCCTTATCAAGGATCATCCGGTCGCCGCGCGCGACTATCTGTCCCGTGGGAACCCGGATCTCCATCGTGGCACCTGTGGCCTCGAAACCGGGACCGGGGGGGTCACTATTCGTGATTTTCCGCGAGCAAGAGGCCGCGAGAATCGATACGGCGACGGTTGCCGCCACGATGCCGTTCCTCATCTGTAGTTTTGTCAGCATGTATCCCGATCGCGAATGGTTACTCGCCGAGTTTGAACGGATACTTCTCGATCACCTGCTGGCTGGATCCCTTGAACATGGGGAACTTCACTTCCTTGACGATATCCGCCACGCAGGCCGCCTGGGGCGAGTCCGCCGCGTCGCCTACCGGGAAGGCGCCGATGACGTCGCCGGACTTGTCGATGACCAGCTTGAGCACAACCTCACGCCCGATACCCCTGGAGCAGTCCTTGTTGAGCGCGGGTCGGACGGCGGTGAGGCAAGCCATGATCTGCTTGCGGGACAGGGCGTCCGGAGGTTGATTGATCGACTTGTCGACCGCGTGTTCGCAGAACGCCTGCGCCTGTTCCGCCTCCTTGTCCGCCGGGGCCGAGCTCCCGCCGGGTCCGTCACCATCCGACGAAACCCCGCCCGATCCCGACGCGGCGGCGCCGCCGCAACCGAATAACAGCAAGGCAGTCAACCCCGGGATCACAAACGTCGCGATGAGCCTTCTTCTTGTCATTTCAACCTCCTCCAAAAGGGAGCCGACTCCCCGGGAAACCGCCCATTTCCTCCGAGCGTTCAGGTTAACTTGGAGTGTAAAATATGTCCAGTGAGGGCGGAAGGTGTTCGGTTGACTTTGGTCCGGGCTGATGTTCATTGTTTACGTATTCACAAGTAGATGGGTAATATCTCCGCGATGACCAAGAAGGAAGAAATACACCTGACGAGAAACGTGGTCGGCTCCGGGTGAGCGTCCAAGCTCGGGCCGGGGGACCTGGCCGCGGCGCTCTGTGGGTTGACCTTCGACCGCGATCCCAATCTGATCGTCGGGCTGGACAGATCCGACGACGCGGGGGTGTACCGGTTGACGGACGAAATCGCCATCGTTCAGACGGTCGATTTCTTCACGCCCATCGTCGACGATCCCTTCACCTTCGGGCAAATTGCGGCCGTCAATTCCCTGTCCGACGTATACGCCATGGGCGGCACTCCCATCTGCGCCATGAACATCGTGGGCTTTCCCATCGACACGATGGACATCTCGGTGCTCCAGGAGATCCTCGCGGGCGGGCTGGACAAGCTGAAGGAGGCCGGGGTTACCCTCGTCGGGGGCCACAGCGTCACCGATCCTGAGCTCAAGTACGGACTCTCTGTCACCGGTACAGTGCATCCGGATCGGGTGTTGACCAACCGGGGAATCCGGGACCGGGATCGCCTGGTGCTCACAAAACCACTGGGCACGGGCATCGTGAACACCGCCGTGAAAGCCGAGCTGGCGGAGCAAACGGCCATTGAGGCCGTCATCGAGTCAATGTCCACTCTCAACCGAAATGCGGCTGAAATCATGCGCGATTTTCCGGTCAGCGCCTGCACCGACGTGACGGGTTTCGGTCTCCTGGGTCATATCCGCGAGATGATCGAGGGAGGCGGAATGTCCGCGCGCATAGACGTCGGCAAGCTGCCCTATTTTCCAGCGGCGGTTACATACGCCGACATGGGTCTCTTGCCCGAGGGGTTGCACCGCAACGAGAAGCACTGGAAAGAATCCCTCGTGGTGGAGCCGGGTGTGGAGCGGCACATGGTGGACATCGTGTGCGATCCGCAGACCTCCGGCGGCCTGCTCATCGCCCTCGACGAGAGCTCGTCGGCCCAGATGGTTTCACGTCTGCGCGCGCAGGGAATCCCCGCTGTGGATGTCGGCTTCGCAGTATCCGATGACGGCGAGAAGGTGATCCTCGACGCTCGCGGAGCCCACGGGTGAGATCGCAAAGTAGGCGATTCGTCGCGGCGGCGTTCATCCTTGCCCTGACGCTGACTTCCGGCACGGTGTACGCGGATCTACCGTCCCTCGTCGGTGAGGATGGAACCGTGACGGAGGAGGCCCTCGAAACCCTGCTCGCCCCCGGGGAGTTTCCCGGCAGGCGTTTTTCGTACGAGAGCGCCGGCCAGGAGGCCCAGTTCTGTCTCGACTCCAGCTTGGGGTCGCAAAAACCATCGGTTCAGGTGAATCCACGGCGCGTTCGGTGGCCGAAAGTGGCCGGGCTCGCGCTCGTCGTCAAGGGCGACGCTCTCACGCTGCGCCCGTTGAAGGAAAAGGTGACAGACGAGGATCTCGACAGGGGGTTTGCGATTCGCTGGATCCTCGAGCCCATCGGCCAGCGTTTCGATCCCTCGCCCAGGTTCGAGATGAGGATAGTGGGCGCCCGTGTCTCCTCCACCGTGGATGCCCGGGAGTTGATGGAGTGGGTGGAGCCGCCGCCGCCGTCGGTCTGCGTGAAGAACGCGAAACCCGGTCGGCCCGTGTGCGATCTCCCCGGAGTTAGCAAGGAGGCGCGTGCGCTGGCCCTCAGTCCGAACGGAAAAATGTTGGCGATGGCCATCGGGGGGTTGCGGCCCCGCATGGAAATGTACGACATATCACTCGAGCCGCGAGTAATCTGGCAATCCCTGTTCCCGTCCGATTCGGGAGGCGTGGCCAATATCGCTTTTTCGTCGGACGGGCGTTGGGTGGTGGCCCTCGCGGCCAACGGCGAGATGCACAGGTTCGACGCGCCTGGTGGCGGGCAGCACATGACGATACCGTCGAAGGGAAGAACCGCGCGGAGCATTCCGCCCGGACACATCATGGCCGTCGCCGGAGAATCGGGAGAAGTCACCCTGTGGTATCTTTCGGACGGAACCATCGCCTGGAGACTTCCACCGAGGAAAGTGCGCGGCCCCATCGATCACCTGGCGGTGAGCGGAGACGGGGGTCGTTTTGCGACGCTGGAGTACAACGCCACGAGCACCGTGGTGCGTGTCTGGGAGATCAACCGGCGCGCAATGTTGACCCAGATCGATTTCGATCCGTACGCCGTCGAGGATATCGCCCTCGATGAAAAGGGACGACGTCTTTTCATCTCCCACGAGAAAAAGGGTTTGATGACGGTCGAGGTGAAACGCTCGGCGGATGATCCAAAACCTCACGGCGGCAGATTGGGTGCCCGCTGTAAGGGAATGCTGGAGTGGTTGAGCGACAGCGGTGTGTTGAGCTGTGCGATGAAGAGCGGATTGATTCAGATCGACGCCGACGGCAAGGCCGGACGGGTGCTCGTAACCGAGGTCCTGTCGGCCGACTGGATCGTGGCCGCAGCGTCCAGGGGAAACAGGATCGCGGCGGTGGGAGAGGGACACTTGCTGATCTGGTGAGCGGTGAGAAAGGCGTGAGATGTCGAGAAATCTGGATGGAAAAACGGCGCTCGTGACGGGCGGATCCCGTGGGATCGGGCGCGCCGTGGTGGAAGATCTTTGTGCCTGCGGGGCCAACGTCACGTTCACCTTCGTCAAGGGGGAGAGCGCGGCAAGGGAACTGGAGGAGAGCTGCGCTGCCGCCGGATGGAGCGCCACGCCGGTCCTCTGCGATTCGAGGGACTCGCAGGCCGTTACCTCCACTGTGGAGGAAGTCGTGTCCGGCCATGGGAAGCTGGACATCCTAGTGTGCAACGCCGGAATAACACGCGATCAATACCTCATGATGATGAAGGAGGAGGATTTCGTCGACGTGATCCAGACCAACCTGGTCGGAGCGTTTCGCTTTGCAAAGGCCGCGTGCCGCCCCATGTTGACCGCAAAGAGCGGCGCCATCGTCACCGTGTCTTCCATCGCGGCGATCTTCGGAATAGCCGGCCAGACGAACTACTGCGCGTCCAAGGGCGGGCTGGTGGCCTTTACCAGGTCCATGGCGGCGGAACTTGCGCCCAAAGGTGTTCGCGTTAACGCGGTGCTTCCCGGGTTCATAGAGACCGAGATGACCGCGAAGATGCCCAGGCAAGTCAAGCGGTCCGCAATGGACCGGATCCTCCTTCGGCGGTTCGGCGATCCTGCGGAGGTTGCAAAGGTCATCTCCTTCCTGGTGTCCCCGGATGCCGGCTACATCGTGGGTCAGGAGATCGTCGTGGACGGCGGGCTCACTTCGGCGGTGAGCTGAATGTCACGCATAGCTTTCCTTTTCCCCGGACAGGGAGCCCAGGATGTGGGCATGGGCCGCGACATGTTCGGACGCGATCCATTTCTGGACGAGCTGGTGGACCGAGCATCTTGCGCGGTCGGTGAAGATGTCGCGCGCACGTGCGCCCGGGGACCGTCGAGGAAGCTCGCACGAACCGGGTTCCTGCAGCCGGCCATGACTGCTGTTTGCCTGGGCCTGTGGAAGAGGATCGTCGACGCCGGAGTGAAACCGTGGGTCACCGCCGGGCATTCAGTGGGAGAGATTCCCGCGCTGGCGGCGTGCGGGGCGGTCGATCCACACGACGCGGTATCCCTCGCGGCGGTGAGGGGCGAGGCCATGGACGAAGCGGCGAAGCTCCAGGAGGGCGCGATGATCGCGGTGACCGGTCTCGACGTGGAGGAGGTCTTCAAAACGGTGGAGACCTTTGTCGAAAAAGGCGTTGTCGCGGCTGCGGCCGTCAACGCTCCAGGCCAGGTGGCGATTTCCGGAGATCCCGCAGTCCTCGAAGGGGTCGCTCAAGCATTGCGGCGAGAGCAGGATGTCAGGATCACCCCCCTTCGTGTCTCCGGAGCCTGGCACTGCGAGCACATGCGTCCGGCGGTCGCGCGGTTCAGGGAGGCGCTGAGCGATCTCGAGCTTTCCGTGCCGTCCGTAAAGATGGTGTTCAACCGACACGGCCGCGAATCGAGCGATCCGGACGAGATAAGAGACCTGATCGCGGGCCAGCTGGTCACCCCGGTGAGATGGGATCTCGTCATGGCGCACCTGGCTCAAGAAGAGATAACGGATTTTGTGGAGATCGGTCCGGGGAAGGTGCTGCGCGGCCTTGTTCGCCTCAACCTACCCGACCCGGATATTATTGTTCACAACGTCTCCGACCTGAGATCCCTCGACAGGGTGGTAACGACTCTCGACGGGAACTAAAACCGTCCGACCACGGCAAGCCCGAGACCAGGCCCGGGGACCACGGCCACCGGCTCCTCCTTCTTGCTGTCGCCGGATTTGAGGTCATATATCAGGAAGCCGATAGCGCAGGCAGCGGCGGCCGATGTCACGCCGATCATTACGTTGGTAATCAGCTGATCCCGCTCACCCTGATCTCTGAGATCCTCGTCGGTGCCGCCGGTTGCGTCGAAATCCTCCTTGGCCTTCATCGCCCTGACGCCGAACACAACTGTGACAGCCCCCGCCGCGACCGTCGCTCCGGCCGATATCCAGAATCCGGCCCCGAGCGTCACCCCTTCTTCTTCCGGTACCGGTTCTGCGGGAACCTCCTCCATGGGTCCCTCGACGGGCTCTTCTTCCTTTTCTTCGGGAATTACCTCCCGCTGGAACAACTCGACCCTGGAGACCTCACCCGCCACAACCCTGGCATCGACTGCAGCAATCTTGTTTTTGCCGTCAAACGCCTCCACGCGGTGCAACCCGATCTCCACGACAATGAGCACCGGCGCTTCGCCGCGATCTACCTTGTCGACCTCGATGCGACAGCTCGCCGACGGGCACTCAACCGACAGCTCGCCGACCATTGAAGACATCTCCCTGAGCCGTTTCTTGATCTTCCTCCGCTCCTTCTTTTTTTTAATCTTGACGACGTATTTCTCGTAAAACTCGATGGCCTTCACGATGTTACCCGCCTTGTCGTAAGACATGGCGATGTTTGCAAGGACCATTGGATGGGGCGCGAGATCGTAAGCGAGGAGGAAAGATCCTGCTGCTCTGGCGTAATCTCCAGAATCGAACAGTCGCTCACCCCTGGCGAAATACTCGCCCGCCTTCGCCTTGCTCTCGTCCTGTTTGTCATCGTCGGCTCTCGCGCTACCCATGCAGACCGCGAAAAGGCAGGCGATCACCAATAGTGAAAATATCGATCTCACCCGTACGGACTCCCCTTCAGCTTCAATTTCTTCTTCTTCCATACCCGCTTGAGATGAACCTTCACGGTCTGATCTTTGTCGGAAACAAAGGTTACGACCTCTTCTGTGTATCCCACTGCAGACACCTTTAGCTCGTACCTCTGGCCGTCTACCGGAAAACTCAGTTCGGTCGTGCCCTTTTTCACGATCTTTCCGTCCACGCTGATTACAGCATTCTTCGGCACTATGTCCAGGGTGATCTTCAAGGGCGGCTTCTCTTCCTCGACCACTGGTATTTTCTCTTCGACCTTCGGAGCCGGTTCCGTGACCGGGGGCGCGATCGCCGGCACTACTTCGTCCTGATCCGAACCCTTCGGCATCACAACCCATGCGATCGCAGCGACCGCCAGAAGCGCCCCGGCTATTCCAATGCCCAACCCCAGCTTGCTCGAACGCTTCATCCGGAGCGTTCCGTGCTCGATTACCGCGGGCGTCCCCGCAGCCGTCGGCGGCTCCGATTTAATAGATCCGGCCATCGCACCGCGCCCCGCCATCAGGAGATCTTTTTGATCACCGTCCGCCGATTCCGTCGGGGCGGTCTGCAATCGATACTGAAACTCGAAGATATCCTCTTCGAACATTTCCTTCATCAACTCGGCCATCTGCAACGAGCCGACACTCGCCGTCCTGGTGCGCAGGTAGCTTTCGAGATCGGCATTCATATGAGCCGCCGTGTCAAATCTCTCGTCGGGTTTTGTTGCCATGGCTCGAAGAATGATATCCTCGAGAACACCGTCCAGCTCCGGGGCAATTTTTCTGGGCGGCATGAAATTGCCCTGGAGGATCTTGTGAATCCTCTCGCCGTCGCTTCCTCCCTGAAATGGCGCACGCCCTGTCACCATCTTGTAGAGCACTACCCCCAGTGAAAAAAGATCGCCCCGCCGGTCGACCTTCTCCCCCATTATCTGCTCCGGCGGCATGTACCCGATCTTCCCCTTCAGGGTTCCCGCGTCGGTATGAGACAGTCGCCCCTGGGCATGGGCCACCCCGAAATCAATCAGCTTGACGGACCCGTTGTACGAAATGAGGATGTTCTTCGGCGAGACATCACGGTGCACCAGCTTGAGCGATTTGCCGGTGGGGTCCTGGAGATCGTGTGCGGCGTGAAGCCCGAGGCATACCATCGAAACTATCCATGCAGAGACATCGTCCGAAATCTTGGTACCCAGGTGGCTCGCCCGCCGGAACATCTCGGCCAGGCTTTGACCCATCACCAGTTCCCCCACCATGAACAGGAGACC
>JAUXHN010000078.1 GCA_030621515.1 Deltaproteobacteria bacterium
AGTCTATGTGCAACCAGTCGCAACCACCGCAATTCTTAAAATTTTCACACACGGCATTCTGTCGCGATGGTGAGGATTCCTTAATTTCTTTGATTGTGGCAAAGCGGATGTTTTTGCGCGATTCCGTGATCTCCACATCCACAATTTCTCCGGGAATGGCTTGCGAGACAAAAATCGGGATGGAATCCGCAAAACCAAGCCCGTAGCCCATATTGGCCATTTTTTCTATTTTCAAATTCTTGATAATCATAATCTCTTTTGTAATTGCACAATCCCTCCAAAGGCGCCAGACACCTTTCATGTTGTCCCTGGACTCGTCCGCCGCCCAGTCGACGATCTGGTGATAAATCTGCACGCCGGCGTTCACTGAAAAAAACTCCGATTTTCACTTACACTCCACCACGCTTTTGTTACATAGAGGGCGCCGGTGACCTAACTTTCGGAGAATCGTATGGACATCACTTCCATGGCAGTTTCGGCGATCGGTGGTCTCGCCCTCTTTCTCTTTGGCATGAAAGTCATGAGCGAGGGTCTACAGAAGGTCGCCGGCGACCGGATGCGCGCCGTTCTCTCCGCCATGACCAGCAATCGGTTGGCCGGGGTGGGAACAGGCCTGTTGGTCACCGCCGTGGTGCAGTCATCCAGCGCGACGACCGTGATGCTTGTGGGGTTTGTGAACGCGGGCCTGATCACCGTCACCCAATCCATCGGCGTGATAATGGGCGCCAACGTCGGCACCACGGTGACTGCCTGGCTGGTGGCACTCATCGGATTCAAAGTCCATATCTCCTTCATGGCTCTCCCGGCTATTGCAATAGGTTTCTTCCCTCGATTGTTCGGCTTTCGGAGGCTGGCCGATTGGGGCGAGGTGGTCCTGGGGTTCGGCATTCTTTTCCTGGGCCTCGATTTCATGAAAGACGCGGTGGCCGATCTAAAGGATGCGCCGCAGGTGCTGGCGTGGATCGCCCAGTGTCGGGCGGATGATTTCGTGTGGAGATTGATCGCCGTCGGGGTGGGTATGGTTGTCACCTTCATCATCCAGTCGTCGTCGGCGGCCATGGCAGTAACAATGACAATGGCGGCGGAAGGGATAATAGATCTCCCGACTGCATGTGCCCTGGCGGTGGGCCAGAATATCGGAACCACGATCACCGCCAACCTGGCCTCCATCGGCACCTCGGCGGCGGCAAAGCAGTCCGCTCGCGCTCACATGCTGTTCAACGTCATCGGCTCGATCTGGCCGATAGTCCTGTTTGGACCCTTCATGGCGTTGATGGACCTTATCGTTCCCGGGGCGCTACACGGTGAGCCCTCCCGGGCCCTTCTGGCGTCATTCCTGGCTGCATTCCACACGATATTCAACATGGCCAACACCGTCCTCTTCCTGCCCTTCACCAGGCAGCTGGCGTGGCTTTCCACGAAGCTGGTCTGGGGCAAGAAAACGGAGGAGGCGCACCTCAGGTTCCTCGATCCCAATCTCATGAGCTCAGCCCCCATGGCGCTGCACGCGGCTCGTAGCGAGCTTTTGCGTATGCTCGAGAATGTTGAGTCCATGCTCACCAATGTACGCAAGCTCATCGCATCGCCCGACAAGAAGATGGGCAAGGTGGCGGACGAGATCTTCGCCTCCGAGCAGATCGTGGACATGCTGGAGCGGGAGATCTCCGTATACCTGGTGCCGGTGACGCGGATGGACATTTCCTTCAAGCAGAGTCAGGAGATCGGCGGGATAATCAACGCGGTGAGCGATATCGAACGCATGGGAGATCACTGCGAGGCGCTTCTCAAGCTCGCCAGGCGCCGATATGACAAGAAGCTTGCTCCGACCCCGGGGGCCATCGAAGAGCTCACCGAGATCGGCGACCGGGTTCAGGGGTTCCTGGCGCTGTTAAGGGAAAACATGTTCGCGTCGACGGATCTCTCCATGGACAAGGCTCATGAGTTCGAGAATTCCATCGACGACATGCGAAAGCGGTCCCGAAAGGGGCACGTGGCTCGTCTCAACAAACAAGAGTGCAGCGTGAACCAGGGACTCATCCACATCGACATGCTCACCAGCTTCGAGAAGATAGGCGACCACGCCTTCAACGTCGCCCAGATGCTCGCCGGGGAACGGTAGATTTAGCGGACACGCGATCGTTACACTTGTTTCCAATACGTCACACGACCGTCACATTTGAATCCTAGTGTCTCAATATGGATTCAATTGAGATGGCGATCGCAATATTGGGAGGCCTGGCCCTGTTCCTTATTGGAATGAGGATCATGAGCGAGGGCCTGCAGAAAGTGGCCGGCGACCGGATGCGAGCCGTTCTCTCCGCCATGACCAGCAATCGGTTCGCGGGGGTGGGAACGGGTCTGGTTGTGACCTGCGCGATCCAGTCGTCCAGCGCCACCACGGTGATGCTCGTGGGGTTCGTCCACGCGGGTCTGATAAACCTGACCCAGTCCATAGGTGTGATAATGGGTGCCAACATCGGTACCACCTTCACGGGGTGGCTGGTTGCCCTGCTGGGCTTCAAGATCAAGATCACGGCCATGGCGCTGCCGGCCATCACACTGGGGTTTTTACCGAGGTTGTTGGGGACACGGAAGCTCGTCGATTGGGGTGAGGTTCTCGTGGGGTTCGGGATCCTGTTCCTGGGTCTCGACTTCATGAAGGACTCGGTCCACCAGCTTCGGGAATCGGAGACCATCCTCTCCTGGATGGCGTCCGCCCGCGCGGACATGTTCGCCTGGCGTCTCATCGCAGTGGGCGTGGGCACGCTGGTGACGCTGATCGTGCAGTCCTC
The DNA here is from genome assembly GCA_030621515.1 of Deltaproteobacteria bacterium. Taxonomy (GTDB): domain Bacteria; phylum Myxococcota_A; class Polyangia; order JAAYKL01; family JAAYKL01; genus JAUVAN01. The sequence goes on from JAUXHN010000078.1 coordinate 2,793, forward strand.
GTCGGCCACTATGGTCATCACCATGACCCTTGCCGCCCAGGGGATGATCGATCTCCCAACCGCTTGCGCGCTCGTCCTCGGCGAGAACATCGGTACCACCATCACGGCCAACCTGGCGGCCCTTGGAGCATCCACCACTGCGAGAAGGACAGCCAGGGCCCACTTCCTGTTCAACGTCACCGGGGCTCTATGGGCCGTATTGCTGTTCTCACCGTTACTTGGCCTGGTGGACGCCATTGTCCCCGGGCGAAGCGCCATGTCCGGCATCGCATCCCAGGCCCAGATCGCAGCTACCCTGGCCGCGTTCCATACTATCTTTAACCTCTTCAACACCGCGCTCTTCTTGCCTTTTACGAAACAGCTAGCCTGGGGAGCGAGCGTGCTGGTGCGGGAGAAGGGGGGGGAGTCCACCGGCCTGATATTCCTGGATCCCAAGCTCATGAGCTCCCCCCCAATGGCTCTCCACGCGGCGCGTAGCGAGCTCGGCAGGATGCTCGGCGAGGTGGAGTCCATGCTCGGCAGGGTTCTCATGCTGATATCTTCTCCAGAGAAGAAACTGGGCGTGGTGGCGGACGCCATCCTGATGTCGGAACAGACAGTGGATTATCTGGAGAAGGAGATCACCGAATATCTGGTCTCGGTGACGCGACTGGAGACATCGCTCATGCAGAGCCAGGAGATCACCGGGCTGATCAACACAGTGAGCGACATCGAGCGGATGGGGGATCACTGCGAGAGCATGGTCAAGCTCCTCGCGCGCCGCTATGACAAGAACCTGGAGCTGCCCGACAACGCGATAATGGAGCTCACGGAAATCGGGGACAAGGTGACCGAGTTCATCACCCTCATCAATGAGAACCTCTACGAACCGGCGTGGGACGTTCTTCCGAGGGCGAGGCACCTGGAGAACAAGATCAACGAGATGCGCGGTCGGATGAGGAAGGGTCACGTGGAGCGACTGCAACAGGGCACAATCGATGTGAGCTCCGGACTCATCTTCATCGACATGCTCACCAGCTTCGAGAAGATAGGCGACCACGCCTTCAACGTCGCCCAGATGCTCGCCGGGGAGCGGTAGAGTTGACGGCCGATCATCCGTCATTAAGATGTGCCCATGGACTTCATGAAAATATTCGGCATGGGCAAGCACGAGAAAGCCAGGGACAAAAATCTCGGCAGTCTGTTTGCGGCCCTCGAGGAAATGCTTGCGGGAAAATCCGTTGACGAGATCAAGCTGGTCGCCGGCTGGGCGGGGTTGCTCGGACGCGTGGCCAACGCGGACATGGAGCTGAGCGATGAGGAGATCGCCCGGATCAGGGAGATCATGGGCGAGATCCACGGACTCGACGGAACATCGAGCCGCGCGATTGCCGACCTGCTTGCCGGGAAACGAGTCGAGCTATTGTCCGTCGAGGATCATTTCTACACCCGGATGATCAACGACGTTGCCGACAGGGAGAAGAAGCTCGCGCTGTTAGAGTCGCTGTTTCACGTGGCCGCATCCGATGACATCGTGCGTCAGGACGAGGATGCCACAATCCGGATGATCTCCCGTTCTCTGTTCTTGTCCCACGACGAGTTTATCGAGGTTCGCTCCAAATTTAGGGACAAGCTGGCCGTTCTCAAAAACAGTAAATCGCGGAACTCTTGAAGGTACAGTAGAGAACAGCGCCGGATTCTATTTTGAGATCGTCAAATGAGCTTCGGGTGATCAATGCGGACAGGGCGAGATCGCCTACCGAGATCTTGACCTCCAGCAAGCGGCCGGATGATTCCCATCCGATGACCTTGCACCGGAACTGGTTTCTGGCGCTGGATTCGAAAGGTTTTTCGGACAGCAGGATATCCTCGGGCCTGATCCACACGTGGGCCATCGAATCGTCTGTGATCGATATCGAGATCTCGACTCCCGCTGCGCGGCAGCCGCCCTTCGTGATCTCGTCGACGTGGATGACGTTTCTCAATCCCAGGAAGTCGGCCACTTCCCGGTCGGTGGGCGAACGGAAGATCTCCTCTGGAGTGCTCACCAGCCTGAGGGTGCCGTCAAGCATCACGCCGATCTTGTCTCCGAGATAGAGGGCCTCGTCCACGTTGTGTGTGACGTGGAGAAATATGGTGTCTCCCCGTTGGTGGATGTCCCGCAGCACTCGTCTCAGCCGCTCTGCTTCCCGGGGGTCCACGGCCGCGAGTGGCTCGTCCAGGAGAAGGACGTTGGGCTCGGTGATCATGGCGCGGGCGAGAGCCGTGCGCTGCTGTTCGCCCCCGGACAGGGTCTGCGGTTTGCGGTGCAACAGATCCCGGATACCCAGAAGTTCGGCGGTGCTCTGCACCCTCTTCTTCACTATTTTCTTGTCGAACCCCCTTGCGCGAAGCCCGTAGGCGATATTCCCCGCCACGTTGAGATGCGGGAAGAGCGCGTAGTCCTGATAGACCAGGGCGAAACCCCTTCGTTCGGGAGGAACGAAGGTTACGTCCGCGCCGTTCCAGGTGATCCGGCCCGAGTCCGGACGGATCAGGCCCGCCACGACCTCGAGGAATACCGTCTTGCCCACCCCGGAGGGTCCGAGGATCACGAAGTACTCGCCTTTCGCCACCGACATGGTCAGGTCTGCGAGGGTAAAGTCGCCGAGCTTCCTGTTGATGGAATGCAGTTCGAGCAAGGGCTACTCCTCCCTTGAGCGCCGTTTTGCGACAAAGCGCAGGACAGCGAAGATGAGCACGCAGATGATCAACAGAACGACCGCCGCCGACCGGGCGTGGGCGAGGCCGTAGTCGTTGAATCGCTCGAAGACGAGCGTGGGCGTGGTCATGGGGTGATAGGCGATGATCACGACCGCCCCGAACTCGCTGATGCCCCGGGCCCACATCATGATCATTCCTGTCAGGATATCCCGCCAGGCCAGGGGGACGGAGATGGTAAAGAACGTGCGACAGGGAGATGCTCCAAGGGTGCGGGCGGCGCTTTCGAGGTGTACGGGGACCTTTGCGAATCCGTTGTGGGCGGCGTTGATCAGGAAGGGGACGGACACAAAGGCCATGGCCACGGCGATCCCCGGCGCGGTGCCCACCAGGCTTCCAAAGGTAGATCCGAAAAGCGAGTCTCTGCCGACAACGGTGAGCAACGCGATGCCCGCAGTGGTGTGTGGCACGATGATCGGCAGATCGATTATTGCAAAGAGGGTGCTGCGACCGAAGAAGCGCTTTCTCGCCAGGAGGTACGCCAGCGGGATCCCGGTCACGGTGCATGCGATGGTGGCCATGAGGGCGGCGCTCAGGGTGAGGCTGACCGAGGATCGCACTTCCTTATCGGCCGCCGCGTCCGAGATCTCTCCAAAGGAGGAGGAAAGGAGTATGCCCGCAAGGGGTGCGATGATGAACAGGAGCACCAGGGATCCGAGCAGTGTGAAGACGAGGCCTGTCCATGGTATCGGCCGGCCCGCTTCCGTGCTGCGAGGATTCGACATCGCTACTCCGGCTTCACGCAGTGCTTCTTGAGGTAGTCCGGCAGGGCGTCCATCTCCCCGGTGATCGCCGGCACAATGGGCGACTGCCCGTTATTATCCATGATCGCCCGGCCCCTTGCCGACAGGAGCAAGTCCAGGTAACGGACGGCAAGATCTCTGGAGGGCGCGTTTTTAGGAATGGTGATCGAGTACACGATTGGCGCGCCCTTCCTGGTAATCATCTCGCCGGGTTTTTTGCCCGTGACCTCCACGGTTGCCGTGGCGTACAGATCCTTGTGTGCGGACGATCGGAGGTTCATTTCGTCCGGCAGGCGCACCGTCTTCAATCCGTGCTGCCTGGCCACGGAGCGGTATATGGGGAGATAGTCGATCTCCCTCGCTTCGAGCAGGGCGAGCAGATCCGTCTCCTTGGGCCGGATGAAACGCTTGCCGTCTTTTTCTTTCAGTCTCTTTGCAAGACCGTCCACGCCGAAGTGCTTCTGTGCCAGGTCGAATAGCATGACTGTCCGGTAGCCGCAGGGATCGCTGTTGGGGTCGGCGCGCCCGAAGGTCACTCCTTCCCTCAGAAGGATCTCGTGCCAGTTTTCCGGCGTGATTTCATCCGCGTATTTCGACTTGTCGGTGTACGCGATGGCCATTTCATTGGTGGCAAACCTTATATTGAAATCCGCGTGTTCGGGCATGAGGAGGTTTTCCACTACCTTGTAATCGGCGGAACCCAGCACGTCGCACGGGCGATTCAGATCGCTGACCTTGCGGGCGGTGTCGCGGCTTCCCGCAGATTCGGATTGTACGGTCACACCTGGATTTTGCTTCTCGAACAGGGCGGAGATTTCCTTGAAGGGTATGGAAAGGCTGCCCGCGTGAAGGACTATCAGTTTGAGATCCTTTTTTGGAACCGGCGCGTCTCTGGAAACGGGTGTGTCGTTTTTGATGTCCGATTCTCCGCATCCCGCGAGGATCGAGAGTGCCAGCGCCGGGAGGAAAGCGGCGAGGTTCAGGTGCGTTCGTGTCGTATTCTTCATTTTTTCTTACCCCTCCTGGAGGGTTCCAATTAGGTGATGGTGAGGGTTATGTCAATGATGACATATGGGAAACCCGCTTACGGTGGTATAAACACCCCAATGCCCCGATTGACCAACATCGTGATCGCTTGCCTGATCATCCTGGCTGCGAACAACGCTTCGGCGGGCGAGGGCAAAGAAGAGATCCCGCCGGCCCCCGTCTACGAATTGAATCCGGTGATCGACGCGCCGGTTTTTTTTCTCGCGGGGGTTGTGGCCGTCGGCTGGCTTCTCGGGGACGAGTTGGGAGAAGCCGACTGCGCTCCGCTGTGCGACAGGCGGGACGTCAATAGTTTCGACAGGTGGTCCGCCGGTTATTACGACGAAGACTGGGCAAGGGTAACCGACTTCACGCTCATTGGAATCATGGGTATCGGTGTTGTTTCGCTCTTTATTGACGAGGGTTTCAAGGCGGGCCTGGTGGATCTGTTCGTGGTTGTCGAGTCGGTCCTGTTGGCCAACGGTTTCGTCGTGGCTCTCAACCTGATGGCCCGTCGCCCCCGGCCCTATCTTTATTCGTCCGAGGCGCCCCTGGATGTTCGAAACAGTGGCACTGCCAGCCTGTCCTTCGGGAGCGGCCACGTGGCGGCGACAACCTCCTTCACGACTGCGATGTTCGGGGTGTTCCACGCGAGGCATCCGGATTCTCCCTGGCCGTGGGTATTCCTGGGCGTCGGGACGGCCGCGAGCGGGGTGGTCGCCGCCGGCAGGATAATGTCCGGCAGACACTTCATGTCGGATGTCATCATCGGAGGCGTTGCCGGGATCTGCATGGGCATACTGGTTCCCGCCATGCACAAGAAAAACGTCATCGTCGCTCCTGCGATCCTCGACAGCGGCGCCGGCCTTGCCCTGACAAGGAAGTTCTGACCAGTTAAAGCCGGCCGCCATCAACCTCCCCTTCCCCTCGAACGGGAAGCCTGCCCGCCGAAGCCTTGGCGAAGGAGGGGCCGGGATGGGGTCAAAGCGTCCCCGGATTCCCCCGTGGCTGTAAATCTACCGCCCATTTCAAATTTGAAAAAAATGTTTGACGTCGGGGGTTTACATACCGGATCCGCGACTTATTTTTATAATAAGGAGCATCAACATGGATTCCATCCCTCCCCCGGCGTCGACAACAGTATCGGCAGTGTTACGATGCACGACACTGGAGTCCATAGTTCCCCCGAGACCTCGCCCGTTTCCCCGCAAGGTCGCCATTCCCTATTACAAGTCCGCCCGCACCACCGCGCGAATGTACGGATCGGATCTGCAGGGGAAGATTCTCAAGGGTCGATACAGGGTGACATTTCCCCTCGGGAGGGGAGGGATGTCAACAGTGCATCTTGCACGAGATATCACCAACGGGCGTCACTTCGCCATCAAGGTGCTTCTTGCGGATTATGTAAACAGAGCAACCATAAGACGCAGGTTTTTCAACGAGCTCGAGGCGGTGAGAAGAGTAGAGCACGAGGCGATCGTCAAGATGTACGATCTCGGCGAGCTCGATGACGGGCGCCTCTTTCTGGTGATGGAATATGTTCCCGGGGGATCCCTCAAGAAGAAGCTGCGCGAGGGCGCCATGCGAGTTGATCAGACTATCGAGATCATCAAAACTGTGGCCGAAGGTCTGCGCGCCGCCCATCGGCAGAGTGTGATTCACAGAGATCTCAAGCCGGGAAACCTGCTGTTACCCAGGTGCTCCAACGGAGGCCCGGTAGCGAAGATCGTAGATTTCGGTATCGCCAGAATCTCCGACGGCCCCCGGATCACCAACACTTCTGAAGTGGTAGGAACGCCCCTTTACATTTCGCCGGAACAGGCATTGGGGGATTCGGTGGACCATCGGGCCGATGTATACGCGCTGGGCGTGATGATGTACGAGATGCTCACCGGCGAGAGGTTGTTCACAGGTCGCAATCCAGAGACGCTCCTCCGGCAGCACGTGAAGGAGCGTCCGTTGTCCATGCGCAAGAGGCGGCCCGATCTGAATATCCCCGATCCCCTGGATGATCTTGTGATGACGTGTCTCAAAAAGAACCCCGACAAGCGTCCCTTCGACATGAGCATGATCATCGCCAATCTGGCCACTCTCGACCGAACCGGTTCCTACCTGAATTGACTTGGAGCCTATCTCAGCAGGCGCTCCCGTCGCCTGGCAACCGATCCGCTTCGCATTGCTGCGTTTCTCCTCCGCGCCTTGCCACCAGCAAGGCTTGTCGTCGTGCCTTGCACAGCTCGCGTCTCGAATGCCATGCTCGGTCCGGCCTACTGGGATAGGCTCTTACTCGCAGTTCTCCGCGCAGTCACCGTTCAGGATGGCGTCGCACTCCTCGTCCATGATGCACTCGATGCACTCGTCGCACCCCTCGTCTTCGTCTTCGCATGTGAGCTCCCAGTCGCTCATCAGATCCTGAGCTTCGTCGTCTCCGTACTCGTCCGCGAGGCATTGCTCGATCTTTTCGTTGGCGTCCTCGGTGGTGTCGCAACCCACGATGGCGAATGAGAGGACAAAGAGGGCGCAGATTACCAGTGTGATGGCTTTCATGATTCGTTTCCTTTCGCTGTGTCCGCGCATTAGCGCGGGTTTTTTTGCTTGCAATGTTTGTGGCCACAGGCAATCCAGGAGCTTTGCACTGGACGTGCCAAGAGGCTACAAGTAGCTAAAAATAAGGCTTTACGGCAGTACCGTTGTAGTGAGTGTGGCGATGGGACAACACCCGGGCGGGTGTTTTTTTCACGGGATCGATGACGCTGGTCTTACTGGCCGTCGTCCTGGTTGAGAATGATATTGGCGGCCAGAAAGCCGGAAACCTGGGCCATGCCGACGCTGTGGGAAGGCCATGTCCACGAACCCGCCAGGTATAGTCCGTCGATGGGAGTATGGATATTGATCCGGTTTTGTTGATTCACGGTGAAGTTCAGCCCGTAAGGTGTTCCGTCTTGATTGAAGGTGAAGTTCTTCACCGTGCGCGGTGTCATTCCCTCCTTGACCTCGATGTGGTCACGCAGGCCGGGCATGATTTCCTCGGCCATTGTAATGAGCGTGTCCATCATTTCCTTTTTTTGCCGGGTGTACGCCTCGCCGGGCTCGGGCCACAGCGACATGTCGGAGTAGGTGTGGAGGGAGAGCACTGACTTGCCCTCCGGCGCGTAGAAAGGATCGCCCAGGTTTGTATAGAAGGTGAGAGACATGAAGCCGTTCTCGTAGTTCCCGGACATCGCCGCCTCGTAGTTCGCCTGATGGTCCAGCGACTTGTTCAAAAAGATCTCGTATTCGGAGATGCCCCAGAAATCGGGGGTCACGTCCAGCCCCAGGTAGACTCCGGCGAAGGAGTTGCTCGGCTCCATTTTTCGTAGTTTTCGTAAGAATCTCCCGGGGAGTTCTTCCTCACCGACCAGGCCGAGAAAGGTCTGAAAGGGATCTGCGTTGGAAACCACGTAGCGGCTCGTGTAGGCATCGCCGTACTCCGTCTCGACCCCGGTTACCCGACCGTCCGTCACGTTGATGGATGTGACGCGGGTGTCGGTGAGAACGGTCCCGCCGAGTTCGTTTATCCGCTCACTGTACGCGTTGGACAGGGCCTGGGAGGAGCCCACGATCTGCCATCCACCGTAGAGAAGATAACTGTACTGGGCGATGAGGTAGATGATGGACCATTGTTCGGATGGCGGGGGGCCATGGTACAGCCAGAATTGGGCGATGACTGCCTTGAGATCCTCTGCTTCGAAGAACTCGTCGAGCACCTCCTGCACTGTCTTGTTGTGGTACTTGAAGAGAGTTCTCTGGCGCAGTGGAAGTGTGATCTTGGTGAGCAGCGCCGCCAGCGGGTTTGCCAGGTAGAGGTTGCGGAGTTCGGAGATCTCGTCGGAAAGAACTACCAGCAGATCGCGGTAGCGATCGAGGTTGTCGGCCTCGTCGGGCCAGCGCTCCGCCAGGGCCATGAAGAAAGCCTCTTCTCCCTCGGGCTGGACGAACTCGAACCCGGGGAAGATGGACTTGCACTGCTCCTTGACCCGGATCAGCTCGACCTTATCAAACACGCCGGCCCTTTCCATGATTATCTGGACGAGGGCCTTTTCCACGCCTCCGCCCAATGACATCTCATGAAGAGCCGCGTCGAAATTGAATTCGCCCCGTGAGAACGATGTGGCGCAACCTCCGACCTTGTAGTGTTGCTCCAGCAAGAGGACTTTCATTCCCCCATCGGCGAGATGGGTTGCAGCCGAGAGGCCGCCCATCCCGGCCCCGATCACGATGACGTCGTAGTCGGTGTTCCGGTTTTGGGGCAGGGGCGAAGTGGCGCAACCGTGTATAGTTGCCACAATGAGAATGATGATTATCGCGAGTGAGCGGGGGATCGTGTTCAAGTGTTGCTCCAATTTGTCACTGATCATCTGGTCGTCGTTCCCCCATACCTCCTTGAAAACCAGGCAGAAAATCAGGCTGGCTTGTAGCACGATATCGGAGCGCGTAAAATACTTAACATCGCTCGTCGATAAATAACCAAATCTTGCTTTTCGATTGGGCTGCGTTCAAAATTTGTGGGAACAAACGATGTGTTGTTTTCGTTACCTTGGTTGTTAGACGTCAATAAAATGAAATTCACAGGCACTTTTAATATCGGGGTATCGGATGAGAAGCCGTTGGTTCGCAGCGCCGATCCGATTGCCCTTGCAGGCGGGGCGGGCGCGGTGATCATCGCGCTTGTCGCAATGCTGCTCCTTCCCATGATCAGCGAGGCTCGTCAAAAGGAAGACACGTCGAAGGTCGATTCCCCGCCCTTCGAGTACATTGAGGCCCGTCTGCTCAAGTTCGGCGAGGTGAAGGACGACACAAAGCTTCCGGACAGGATCGTGCCGGCTCTTCCTACCGCGCCCGGTGAGGTGCTCTCCCTCGACATGGACGAGAACAGGCCGGAGCCGAAGATCGAGGAGGACAAACCGGAACGCCAGGCCGACGCGGTGACCGACGACAAGCTGCGAGAGGTCTTTGACAAGGCGCGCGCGTTTGCCGAGATACAGGACGACTACATACCGGAAGGTCATCCGGACGGAGTGCCCGACGGGGACGTGACGGATCCCGCGCTGGCGTCGCTCGGCGCCACGTACGGACACAGGATCAAGCGTTTCTTTCTGGACAGGTGGATCGTTCCCACGCTCCTGTCCGAGGGTGCGCTGCGGGATCTGAAGGTGAAGGTGAACATCAAGGTGGACATTGATGTGATGATAGTGTCGACCACATTTTTGAGAAAATCCGGCAACCGGATGTTCGATGATTCTGTTCAAAACGCCATCGACAGGGTTATCAAAGAGGTCAGGAATCTTCCGACGCCGCCCGAGGCCATTGCGGCGAGGGTATTCGGCAGTGGAATAAACTTGACCTTCAACGGTCGCGAAGCTTCCTACGAGTAGAGGTGATGAGTATGAGTAGATTTTTAGGTCTTGCGGTGGGCATGGCGCTTCTTTTTGGGAGCGTAATGGTATTGCCCGGGATGGCCGAGTCAAAGAAGGGGAAAAAGGACAAGGGCTCCGATGAACCCCTTCCCGTCATGGCCGACAACGCTCCTCTGGAGGTTGAGCTATGGGGGGGGATTCGCGATCTGTACAAGATCGCCGTGCCGAAGCCGCTGGGGCATGCAACCGCCTCCAAAGAGGTCCAGTCGATCCAGTCCAACGATTTCAAGCTCTCCAGCCTCTTCGAGGTCCTGAGTGAAAAGTCGTACATCGCCGATCTCTCGGCGGAGGGCATGACCATCGAGAAGGATCCGTGGGTTCAGATCGGCGCGCAGGGTGTCTCAAAGTGCAGGGTGAAAAAATCGGGGGACAGCCTGGAGCTCGACTTCAAGTTGTTCGAGGTCGCCCGCGGCGGCAAGCCGGTGCTGTCCAGGAGGTACTCGGGCTCTACCAAGGAATTGCGATCCCTGGTGCACAAGTGGGTAAACGATGTGATCGGCTACTTCACGGGAGAACGCGGTATGTTCGGGACCAGGCTGGCCTTCTCCCGTCGCATTGGCCCGGGAACGAAGCATGTTTTCACCGCCGACTGGACCGGCGGCGACGTGGGGAGGGTCACGCGAAACAACGCCATCAACCTGTTGCCCGCATGGGGACCAGGCGGATCCATCTACTACACGTCGTTTGTGGAGGGCGCACCGTTCCTCTACCGGACCGGGCAGCGCAAGGCGGTGCTCTCGGAGACCGGCCTCAACATGGGCGCCGCGTTTCACGGAGGCAAGATGGCTGTCGTGCTGTCCAGGGACGGGAACCCGGAGATCTACGTGGGCAATGCGGATGGATCGGGGCTCAAGAGGCTCACCACCTCGGGATCCATCGACGTGTCTCCCTCGTGGAGCCCGGACGGATCGAAGATCGCTTTTGTGTCCGATCGCCACGGATCGCCGCAGATTTTTGTCATGGGCGCCGGCGGCGGCGGGGCAAAGCGGATAACCTTCAAGGGTTCGTACAACCAGACGCCGTGCTGGTGCCCCCGCCCGGGATCCAACCTCATCGCGTTCACCGGCAGGGACGGCGGAACATATGACATCTTCACCGTCAATATATCCGGTGGCGGTATCAGGCGCCTGACCCAGAAGCAGGGACGCAACATGGATCCGGCCTTCTCGCCGGACTGCAGGGCCGTTGCGTTTCATTCCTCCAGGGGCGGTATCTTTATCTCCAACGCCGAGGGGCTCAATCAGAACCTCGTGATCAAGGGCGCGGCCGACACCATCAAGTGGTCCCCCAGGTGACATCCGGCGCGCCGCGAGGAACCATGCCCCGGCAGCGCAAGAGGATCATCATCTCGTTCTTCTGGGCCGCCTTCCTTTTATCTGCATACGATCTGATCGCAACCATATTGAGTCCGTCCGTGGCGCTGGAAGGAAGCGCACAGATGGTTCGATACACAGTCCTGATGCTCGTGACGTTGCCTTGCGTGGCCGCGATGCTTGCATTTACCGGTTCCTGGTTGCGGGATCGCCTTGCCTTGTTTCCGATTCCAGAGATCTTCAGCTCGATTCTTTCGGATATCGTGGCCGGTGTTCCATTGTTGGTGATGATCCCGTCGCTCTTTTTCGGCCCCAGGATAGGCGCAAGCCCAGTGAGGATCCCCCTGATGGTCGCCGCCCTTGTTTCGGTGGCGGCCGCCGTGTGGTTTCTTCGTCATGTCACCGGCAGGATATCCGTCGCTGTCGCAGGTCTCTCGAAGGTACGTGTTGTCGCCTCCGCAGTTGCGGTGATGATCGTTTCGACGGCGCTTCTTCACGTGGCGACCGTGGGGATCCTTCCGGGGCTGTATCCTTCGTTTCACCGGATGCTCGCCTTTGCGGCAGTCGCGGTCATCGCCTCGGCCTTCTACGTGATTTTTTGCGGGCCTGGTGTGGATGTCGGGAAGCGACGTCTTATCGTTGTCCTGCCGATCCTGCTGATCGTGTCGTTGCCTGTCGGTGCGATGCTGGCGAATCGTGCCGTCTTCGCCCGGGCGGCGCTGGTCGAAAACGCTCCGTTCTTCGGGCAGATCGTCGCGGATGTCTTTGTTGCGGGGCAGCGGATCCGCGCCTGTCTTGTCGGTGGAGGAGAGTCGAGAACTTCGGAAGGGAGGCCGCGTGCCTTTGCCAACGCCCGGTTCGAGAACGACGCCGCGCGAAGGAGTGTGTTGCTCGTGACGGTGGATGCCCTGAGAGGGGATGTGCTGGACCGGGCCGGCCGGTTCGGAGCGGCGGCGCCGAATCTCCAGCGGATTGCGCAAAGTTCCCTCGAGTTCGAAAGGGCGTACAGTCCGGGCAACACTACGCCTATCTCCATCCCGGGCATGGTGCTGGGATCGATCCCGCGCGGCGGGGATGACAAGCTTTCCGCGCCGGATTGCATTTCGTGGCCCTTCAATCGATTCGGATATCGCACGGAGTTTCATTTCACCGCCCACGAGTACGCCAGCCTGGAGAGGACCAAATTATGGCCCCTGGCTTCGAGGGGATTCTTCTTTCGATCCTACATGGGCGACTACCTGTACGCCGACGCGGTCATGAAAAAGGTGGAGCACAGCATGCGGATGCGTTCGGAGCCGTTCTTCATATGGGCCCACCTGAGTGATGTTCATTCTCCGTTCCTGGCGGCGCGGGAGGTCGGGAACCCGGGCAGAGACTGCGAGGCCACCTACGACGGCCAGCTGCGCTGTCTCGACGGTGTGTTGGGTAGGTTCTTCGACAGCATGATGTCCGAGCATCCCGATGTGGTGTGGGCGTTCTCTTCCGATCACGGGGAGGCGTTCGGTGAGCATGGAGTCATGCTTCACGGGAGCATGTTGTACGAGGAGCAGGTGAGGGTTCCGCTTCTCATGGGCGGCCCGCAGGTCGAGCCGGGAATTGTCCCCGACCCGGTCAGCAATATCGATCTTTGCGCCACACTTCTTTCCCTGGCGGGTGCTACACTGGATGAAGGTGTTCCCACTCTTCCGGTCAGACCGACCCCCCCGGGGTCACTGGCGCCTGTGTTGGTGCTCGGGAAGGAAAGCTGCGCGGTGGTCGATGGGAGGTGGAAGCTCATTGCGGAAGTGGGGAAGGGCACTCTGGGTCTGTTCGATCTCGGACAAGACCCTGTGGAAATGAAGAACCTGGTTTCCTCGAATATCGCAGAAGCGGTGAGGCTCCTGTCGGCATTGAGTGAACTGGGATGCCCCCACGATCTGACGGGGCTGAAGTCGAGCATCGAGTAAGGAGGACGTTGCATGAGAAGGACATCCGTTGTTGCGCCGGTGGTCATTGGTTGCATTGCCGTGTTGACGGTCATCGCTACCGAGGCGCCGGCCGAGCCGAAGGGCATTGACGCAGGCTCCATCAAGAAACAAAACGACAAGGCGGGTGTGGTGGCGCCAAGGGAGGGAATGGTCGAGCTCGAGATCCTTCGACTGGATCCCGGACCCACCGGCGGTGTGTTGATCTTGCTGGGGGAGAAGAGCGCGCCGTTCCACGTCATCCCCATGGTCATCGGAGAGGCGGAGGCCCGGGCGATCGCCTCGCGCAAGGACGGCATGAGCTTCCCCAGACCGATGACCCACGACCTTCTGGAGAAAGTTCTGAAGGAGTTCAAGGCAAAAGTCGTCAAGCTGGAGATCGGCGCCCTGCGCGACGGAGTCTTCATCGGTACTCTCTACCTCAAGAAGGGCAAGCGAAAGACCGTCAAGCTTGACGTCCGGCCCTCCGACGGTATCGCGCTGGCCACCGGCGCAGGAGCGCCCATCTACGTCGCAGCGCAAGTCATCGACCAGGTCGGCGAACCCAGGCGGAAATGGGGCCCGGGAGCTGGGCGATAAGTAAGGCTTATCGCTCCGCTTCACTCAATCGGGTTGGGCCTGATGTATGTGATGTACGCACCGTCGGTGTATTCGGCCTGGTCTTCCGTATCCACAACCATAACGACCGCGAAAGTCTCATCGTCGATTGCGATTATGTCGCAGGAAGTGATGTGCGTGGCGATCTGTGGAATATCCCAGAAGATAGAAACCGGATCCTTGAGAGCCTGCCCGTCTTCATCGAGAAGCAGGAACTTGAACGTGTCGAAAGGCTCATGGTAGCACAAACCGAAGAACTGCCCGTTCCACGTCGCCTTTGGGAATTCTGTTGGAGGGATGCTGTCGTAGGCCGCGAGTGGTGTCGGGCCGTGTAGCAAAGATCCATCCAAGCCGATGACGTACGACACCAGCTCCACCGGGAACGGGCTCTCGCCCTGGTATTCAAACTTGTACACAACAAGCAGTGTTCCATCGTGCTGGGCGAACGATCTAACGATCATCTCAAAGAAGACAGGCAACTCCACAGCCGGGAGGACTATCTCGGGCTCCTGAATCACCTGTCCCGCGGCCGTTCCCCTGGCCAGGACCACCTGTCCGTTCTTTCCGTATGCCACCGTTGTCAGCACGCCGTTCCACTCGAATGTGTTGAAGCCGCCGAAACCGGAGAATACGTGGCCGGTCTCCGGTGCGTGGTCGCTCCACGAATAGCTTTCCTGCAGTAATAGCTCGGCGAAATCGCCCGGGTTGAAGCGGTAGATCTGGTAGACCAGATACTCCGACCCAGGCTCGTCGCAGTCAACGCACTTCAGGTTGCCGGCCGTCACGCGGCCGTCGGCGTCCACCGATCCGGTGGGGCTCATGGCGTTGTAGAGTTCAAGGGGGTACAGGTGGTGGTGCGCGAAGGGGCCGTCGGTGATGTCCGCGTCGAGGCTCCACTCGGACTGGACCACCTGGCAGTCGTCATTCCAATGTCCCGCCGCTGTGATGAGTAAGAAGCCTCCGGGCGCCGGGAACGGCCTGGAGCCGGCCTCGCTCCAGGCGTAATGGCCGTCGCAGATCGGGGGTGCCTGGAGGAACAATCCACGCTCGGCCAGGTCGGGCCTGTCCCAGGGGAAGGTGAAGAATATAGTAGCGAATTCTCCGCCATCGTAGTCCATGTGCTTGTTGGACCAGGCAACGGACAGGTTTTCTCCATCAAACCCGAGTGCGGGATGAATTTTTCGATGATAAAAGAATTCGTAAGCGTAGAATAAAAACGGTTCGGTAAGATCGAAATCATCTCCCGGAATCCAAACCAAGCCGGTGTCGGTTTCCGTTTCAGTGTCGGTGTCTGTGCCCGCGCCGTCCGGCTCGTCCGCGGGGCGCTTCGCCGGGGAGCAAGAGAGCACTGTAAACAGAACCACTAGAAAAAGAACCGTCCCGCAAGGCCGTCGTCTTACCGGGTGGTTTTCAGTATTCTGTTGAGAACAAATAATCATATGTCAATAATTGCAAGTGAGGGGGTCCTCCCAATCGCAAACGCACCCATCCCAATCCGTATCACCCCAGCACGAATCGGTGCCGGTCCCGCCGGTTAGCATGTCGTCGCCGCGGCCGCCGTGTAGCTCATCATCACCCGCGTCTCCGCTTATTTCGTCTGCGTCGTCGCCGCCCCAGATATAGTCGATACCTGCACCGCCCTCGATGGTGTCATCGCCGGCGTTTCCCTCGATGATGTCGCTGTCGTCGCCGCCCCAGATGTTGTCATCGTCGGCGTTTCCCTCGATGGTGTCGTTCCCATCCTCGCCCATTATATCATCGTCACCGTCATCTCCGTAGAGAAAGTCGTCGCCATTGCCACCACAAATGCTATCGTCACCATCACCGCCCCAGATGTAGTCCACTCCATCACCACCATACAGGTTGTCGTCCCCTGCATTCCCCATAATGCGGTCGGTTTGAGATCCTCCACACAGCCATTCGTATGAATGATCGCTACCAATAATTCGATCCTCTCCCTCGCCTGTATCTATCTCGTAACCGTCCTCGAACCAGTCGGCAGGGATCCCCATCACTTCCGATGACTCTCCTTCATCGCAATCCATAAGTGTTGCAGTATTCAATACCACTTCTACCGTTTCACCAGCGTTGCAACCAATAACATCCATCCAAGTGTCCGTTTCAGCATAGGACTCTATTCCCACCTGGGTCCAGGTTCCGCTTATATTCGCGCATACGACAATAGCTACCTTCTCCGGATGCCTCAGCCTGCCGATTCTATAGTCAGTGTAGCCAGTTGTACTGTTGTCACACGTGATTACATTTCCGGTCTTGGTACAGATGTCGACCGCCGTCGCCGCCTGGCTCATCATCATGATTGCCGTACCCATTATTAATGCTTTCAGTAGTCTCATTATACTCCTCCGTCGGCCCGCGCGCT
>JAUXHN010000092.1 GCA_030621515.1 Deltaproteobacteria bacterium
ACCCTCCTTCGCCGGGCCTACGGAGGGCCATGCTCCGGATCTTACGAGGTGGAATTTGGTCTTTGGTTTGTCCGCCTTCGCTCGCGGACGCGAGCTATGGCGAGATTTTCGACTTTGGAGTTAGAGGTTGGTTTGCCCTGCGCCGCTCGGCTTATGCAGAGCAAACACTATGATGCAATATTTAAACAACATAGGCGTTTCCTCCAAGGATGTACTGAACACGCCGGCCGGTCACAGCGACTGGTATCCGGCCTGGGAGAGAGCATGATGGAACGAAACAGAACGCCCGAGGAGACGGCGAGCAAGCGAACAACGCTGCTGTTCGCCGCTCTTGTCATGGTCGCGCTGGCTGGAGCCTTTGCAGCCGGGCGCTACACGGGCCGCGTCGAGGATGTACCCGGATCACCACAGGGCGACGTCAGTTACAAGATCAAGGCTGAGAGCGAAACCACCCTGGATGCATGTAGCGCCGAGAATGCTCGCCTGCGACAGCAGGTGTCACAGCTAGAACAACAGGCAAGAGCTGCGGAAACCCGCGTCAAGCTCCAGGCGTTCCTGGCCGGAACAAGACCAGCGCCCGAGGACTTCGACATCGATCCAGGCGAGCCCGTGTCCTGGCCCGATGACACACCCGAACTCTACAGGGAGGATAGCTTCCGCAGCATCGTATCTGAGATGGCCAGGCAGGCTGGCCCGCCGGTCGAGCTGCTCGGCATCGATTGCGACGAGGCTCCATGCAACGCTGCGCTACACGTCGGCCCCGGCGAGATGGATTGCTGGAAGATAACAGGGGCACGTGCTTGGGTTAAAGCCTATCCTGGTGGCTGCTCGGCAGGGTCTGGGATCAGGACGTGCGACGACGGGACCCAGGACAAGATCTGTATCATAGGCAAGGGGTGGGAGGGCTGGTCGGACAAAACCAGGGCGCACACCTTTGAGCGGAACGACGCGCGCCGCAAAGCGATGCTTGATACATGGGCCTGCATACACGAGAAGAAGTGACCGGTAGAAAGAGGGAATGAAAATGTTAGACTATTCTCACGTTCACAACGAAAGGTGGAAATAATGAAGTACTTCCTTTTCGTGCTGGCGACCGTGCTGGTTTGCGGCGGATGTGGTGACGATAACAGCGACGACAACGACGGGGACACAGACACCGACTCGGATTCCTATCAATATGTCTGTGGAACCATCAACTGCAACCAATGTCAGGAGTTGGCCTTCGATGGCACTCTATATGAGAGCGGCGCCGAGTATTACGGCTATTGCCAGTATTCGGACGGTGAGTTCAAGTTCGAGGTAGGGCACGACGATGAGGCCCATGTTTCCGGGGCCACTAAAGCCTATCTCCACGTCACCGGGATCCCCGGTGAGCCCGTGCAGGGTGTTTTCGACGAGCTGGGCCAGCCCAAGGACAACGAATCCCTTTATACTGAATTCGGCCATATCACCTTGAAGAACGTCAACACCTTCGACATCGGCTCCTCAGAGTTGGACAGCTCATGTGCAGTCGAGCTTTTCGCCGAACCCGCCGAAGGGGAACTCATCCCCATCATCGCCAAGTCCTTCGACTACTATGTTCGTCTCAACTGCCATGGGCTGGATAACGTCATGGATCCAGACAGCAGCGTATCCCTGGAATCCATCCGCCTGGAGTTCTATTTGGATGGCTGCAATTAGCTGATCGTATTGAGCCCGTTCCGACGAACTGCCCATAAACAAACCCAATAATTGACAATAACAACCAAGATACTACATTTAAAAAAACAACTGGACCGTGGAGGAGTCATGAAAAAGCTAGCATGTGTGGTAGCTGTGTTAATGACAACCATGTTCTGTGGCGCAGTGATGGCGCAAGATGGGGAGTTCGACGAACTTTTCGACGCAGACGAAGACGAAGACGCAGACAAAGATGCGGACGAAGATGCGGATGAAGAGTCGGACCCATTCGAGGAAGAAGACGAGGAAGAAGACGACAAAGAAGACGACGAAGAAGTCGATGAGGAAGATGATTCCTCCGGAGGTCTTCCCCCCGATTTCAAGCCCATGGTTGTCGGCGCGTACATCAGCATGGGAATGGCCCACTGGATCGGAGACGTCAACAGCGGAAAGTTTCGTTTTGCCGGGGGCGGCGGCGCGTATTTCAACTACTACCTCAGCCCGATAGTGGCCCTGGACATGGGCCTTGGATTTATCGGCAAGGGTGTCCGTTACAAGGACACGGATGCGGGAGCGGATACCGACTTCAAACTCAAGTTGACATACCTGCGCATTCCCCTGGGCATCAAGCTCAACTTCTCCGGGTTCCAGGCGGCCGTTCAGTGGGAGCTGGCCTTCGCCATCGCGGGAAAGATGAAGATCGATGCGGAAAACGATGACAGAGAACCCAAGATCGAAGGTGATGATTGGGACGATTATGATATTCGGCGCGTGAACATGGGTCCGAGGGTCGTGCTGGGATACGCCATCCCCCTGGGACCGGTCTCACTGGTGCCCGGCGCGTCATGGTCCATGCACGTGATCAGCGAGCATAAAGAGGGAGACGACGCCGCTCGCGCCATGAACATCATGTTCAATGTGGCCGGCGAGTTCGGATTTTAACACCCTTCATGACCACCACCGACCTTGCACCTCTCGAAAAACTTCTGATACAGGCACGCTCCGACGGCGAGAAGATCGACTCCGACGCTGTCCTCATGATGTTCATGGAGTACGTGGAGAGCCTGGGAATCGATCTGTATCCGGCCCAGGAAGAGGCCATCCTGGAGATCCTCCAGTGGAAACACGTCATCCTGAATACGCCCACCGGCTCGGGCAAGTCGCTGGTGGCGTTGGCGCTCCATTTTCAGGCCATGGCCGAGGGGAGGATCTCCTTTTACACGGCTCCCACCAAGGCCCTGGTGAACGAGAAGTTCTTCAGTTTGTGCGACGCCCTCGGGGCCTCCAATGTCGGCTTGTTGACAGGCGATGCCAGCGTCAACCGCGATGCGCCCGTGATTTGTTGCACGGCGGAGATCCTCTCCAACATGGCGCTGCGCGACGACGATGTGGACGTGGATTACGTGGTGATGGACGAGTTTCATTTTTATGGAGATCGAGATCGTGGCGTCGCGTGGCAGATCCCGCTCATCACCATGAAGGACACGGTGTTTCTGCTCATGTCGGCAACCCTCGGCGACATGGAGGATGTGGAGCGCCGGCTCGGGCTATACTCGGATCGGGATGTGGCCCATGTGAGCGGGACCGAGCGACCGGTTCCCCTGGAGTTCGAGTACAGGGAGACGGTTTTACACGAAACTATAGAGAACCTGGTGGAATCTGGAGATGCGCCGATCTACCTGGTCAACTTTACCCAGCGGGACTGTGCGCAGCAGGCGCAAAACCTGATGAGTATCAACATGTGCTCAAAGGAGGAAAAGAAGACCATCGGGGCGGAGCTTGCGAGCGTCAAGTTCGATACACCTTACGGCAAGGAGTTCCAGCGATTTGTGCGTCACGGGATCGGTGTTCACCACGCGGGGTTGCTGCCCAGGTATCGGCGCGTTGTGGAGCGGCTTTCCCAGGCCGGCCTCATCAAGGTGATCAGCGGTACCGATACTCTGGGTGTGGGTGTCAATATTCCCATTCGCACGGTCTTGTTTAGCCGGCTCTACAAGTTCGACGGTGAGAAGGTCGGGATCATCAGGGCCAGAGAGTTCCATCAGATCTCCGGGAGGGCAGGGCGAAAGGGATTTGACGATCGCGGGCGCGTGGCAGTGCAGGCGCCGGACTGGGTGATCGAGAACAAGAAGATCGAGGCGAAGGCGATCAAGAGCCCGCATCTCAGGAAGAAGCTCGTCAAAAAGAAACCTCCGCCCCGGAGCGTTCCCTGGGACAAGAAGACCTTCGAGCGCCTCATGGCCGCTGCGCCCGAGGCCCTGACGCCGCGTTTCGACGTTACCCACGGAATGATGATCAATCTGTTGAGGAGCGAACCGGACCGTGCGGGTGGAGGCTACGCCAGGCTCGTGGATCTCATAGGGAGATCTCATGGGTCGGACCAGGTACGGCTACGGCGGCTCAAGCATGCAGCCAGCCTGTTTCGTTCGCTTAAAGCAGCGGGGATAGTCTCTCTGAAGCCCAATTCGGACGGTCGTGGCGCGAGGGTGATCGTGAGCGATAAATTGCAGAAGGACTTCTCTCTCAATCACACCCTGTCTCTGTACCTGGTGTCGACAATCGATCTGCTCGAGGGAGAGCCCGAGGTTCGCGCCCTCGACATGCTCACCCTGGTGGAGGCGATCCTGGAGGATCCGAGGGCGGTGCTGTTTCGCCAGGTCGACAAGCTCAAGGGTGAGCTCATTGGAAGGCTCAAGGCGCAGGGCGTCGAGTATGAAGAACGCATGGAGCAGCTGGAGAAAGTGGAGCATCCCAAACCCAACGTCGAGTTCATCGATGAGACCTTCACCGCCTTTGCCGGGGTGCACCCATGGATGAGCGACGAGGATATAAGTCCCAAGTCGGTGGCGCGGGAGATGTTCGAGAATTGCTACGAGTTCAATTACTACATCAATCTCTATGGACTGGCTCGCAGCGAGGGCGTGCTGCTCAGATACCTGACGCAGGTGTACAAGGCAGCGGTTCAGACCGTGCCGGAATCCTTCTGGACGGAGGAGTTCGAGGACATCCTGGCCTACCTGCATGGGTTGGTGCGCCGCATTGATTCCAGTCTCATCGAGGAGTGGGTCTTGCTGATGGACGGCCCCGTCGAGGTGGCCGCCGACGAAGTGCAGCCCGCAGAACGGATGCCGTCGGTGGCGGACGATCCGAGGGCCTTCGCGGCGAGGGTTCGAAACGAGCTCCACGTATTGCTCGGCGCCCTGTCGAGGAAAGACTGGGAAGGCGCGACCGTGCTGGTGCGTCGAGGTGAAGATTCCGGATGGGAGGCGGTGGACTTCGAGGAGGCCCTGGCCCCGTACTTCGAGGCGCACGGCGAGATCGATCTCACCCCACGGGCCAGGCAGACCCGCAATACCGTGATTCGCAAGGATGGCAGTCGCCTGTGGGTGGTTCACCAGAAGATCATCGACCCGGAGGGCGAGGAGGACTGGGGTCTCGAGTGTGAAATAGATCTCACCGAACCGTACGATGAAACCGGTCCGCTCATCGAACTCAAAAATATAGGGATCTAGACCGAGACCCTATCTAGATCGACTGTGGTTTCAGGGCGGTTTCGTTTTCCTTGACAAAAATAATCTCACCGGCGCTCCAGTTGACCGCCACCAATCCGCCGTTGCCGACGAAGCGGTCCTGTCCCATGTTCTGGGTGAGGATCCGGATCACGCCTCCGTGGGTGAAGATCAGATGCCTGCCCGCAGGAAGGGCGGAGATGAAATTGAGCAGCCGCGTTCGAAACTCCTCGATGTTTTCGCCGCCGGGCGCCGCGAAGTCGATGAACTCCAGGAGAGTTTTTTTGTAGTGCGGGTCGATCTCTTCGAAGGGGCGATTCTCGAGGTCGCCGAAGTGCATCTCCCGCAGTCGTTGATCGATCTTGGGTTCGCCCGAAGCAATTCGCGCGGTGGTGGTTGCCCTCGTGAGGTCTGAAGACCACACCGAGTCGAAGGTCTCCCCTTTCAGCAGGGCACCGACAGCGCGGGCCTGTTCCTCGCCTCGTTCGTTCAACGGCACGTCGGTCCAGCCGGATATTCTGCGGGTGGCGTTGGCTGTGGTTTCTCCGTGGCGCACGAGCCACAGTTCAACGGGAAGAGTCATTGCAACGTTGTGGTGGACCGATGCGAGAATGTCAATCCTTACAAGAATCGAGGAATGCTGGTAGAGATATGCGTACCTGCAGTAGGCAATAGGAGATCACGCGATTGTTCACCGGGGAACAACACTCTGAGGCAAGGGCGCGGATGGTCGAGCACCAGATACGCTCCAGGGATGTGCGTGACGATGGTGTGCTGAGGGCCATGGAGGCTGTGCCGCGTCATGAGTTCGTGCCCACAGGGGCGCTCGGTTCCGCGTACGGGGATCACCCGTTGCCCATAGGTCACGGCCAGACCATCAGTCAGCCGTACATCGTGGCTTACATGACCGAGGCGCTTGGGGTGGGGAAGGGCAAACGAGTGCTCGAGATTGGTACGGGCTGCGGATACCAGACCGCAATACTGGCCCACATGGGTGTGGAGGTTTTTTCCATCGAGATAGTCGAGCCGTTGCTGGCGGATGCTCGCGCGACACTGGACCGCCTCGGATATCGGGTTACCACCAGGCACGGGGACGGTCATCAGGGCTGGCCGGAGAAGGCCCCCTTTGACGGGATTCTCGTCACCGCCGCGCCCACGCGGATCCCTGAGGCGTTTGTGGAACAGCTCGCGCAGGGCGGCAGGCTGGTCATACCGGTGGGCGAGATTATTCAGGATCTCAAGATAATGGAGAAGCGGGGAGGGCGCCTGGAGACCCTGCACACCCTGGCCGTTCGTTTTGTTCCCATGGTTGGGGGCGGGGAATAATCCGGGTGCGTCAGTTCTTGGTGATCTTGACGAGCAGGTACTCTACCTGGCCCCCGCAACCCTTGCCAGCCTTGAGCCACACTTCTCCGGTGTACTGCTTGCCCATTGGTTTGGTCTTGCATTCGCCGATGAGGTCGTTGGCGGTCAGATCCTTGTCCCACACCATGAAGTTGATGTGGTCCGTATCGGAGAGTGACATCCCGCCGGTTTCGTTCCAGACCGGATAGTAGTTCTCCTTCTTGATCGCGGTGGTCATGAATGGAGCCTGGGACTTGTAACCGTTCTTCCATGCCTCCACAAAGACGTCTGCCTCCTTGCCCCCCGCCTTGCCTGCGAGGCTCGCCAGAAGACCGCCGCCCTCCTTGGCTTTGGGATCCACGTCCCAGGTGGAGCCGTCCTTCTTGGTCTTCTTGATCTTGGCCTTTACAATTTCGATGGAATAGTTCCCCTTGGGTACTGACGGGGTTCCCGTTGAGGATCCGCCGCCGCCGGAAGCGCCGCCGCCGCCGGACACATCCACGGGTTTGAGGCCGATCTCGAGGGAGTAGACAAAACCGAAACCTTCGTCCGCAGAGTAAAGAATAGCTTTTCCGCCTCCCGCGTTGGCCTTCTGAACCAGCGGTACGGTAACGCGCCCGAGCTCCTCGTCGCCATCGTCGTCCTTGTCCCACACGCTGATGACGCATTCGTCGCGCTCGTCAAGGTTGAATTTCTTGTTCTCGTACCTCCAAGTGGCGACCATCTTGTTCTTGGCCACGTTGGTCTTGTGCCCCTGTCCGTGTCCGCAGCGGATGTGCACGAAAACGTCCGGGAAGGAGTCGGTCCCGCCCACGAGGCTCACGCCCAGATTCAGCGCCTTGCCGGCATAGTCGAAACCGCTCTGGGAGGTGGGGGGCAGGGCGCCGATCTTGGAGACGGCGGTGCCGATGGCCATCTGAGCCTCGCCGGAGCAGTCGTCCCAGCACTCGCCGCCGGGCTTGCCGGGGACAATCTGCGCTTTCTTGATGGAGAGAAGATACTTTTTGGGTTGGCGATTGGGCTGGTTGTTGGCCGGCGCCTTGGGAAATACCGCCGGTCCCTTTGTTACCACGGGCTCCGGTTCGGGCTCCGGTTCGGGTTCCGCCACGGGCCCCGGTTCGGGCTCCGGTTCGGGTTCGGTTCCCGGTTCGGTTCCCTCCTCGTCAACCTCTTCCTCGTCCGCCTGGCCCGCGTCGCCCACGCCCGCATCCGCATCCCCCGATGTCTTGGATTTGGGTTTCTTGCTTCCACAGCCCGAGGCCAGGAGCGCCACCAGAAGTGAAAGCAGCAGTGCACTCAATATGGATGGAACTATTTGTCGCATGATTCCCTCATTCATTGATGCAATCCTAACTATGAGGATTGAATATTTTGTTCAGGTGCTTGTTCACGGGTGAGTCTATTGGGGAAATGCTGAGGTTTCAAGTAGAAGCTTGATTGGTGTCCTAACCGGCGTCGCCCGCGTCCGGGGAGCCTCCGTCAGGGTCCGTGTCGGTATCGGTATCGGTGTCCGTATCGGTGTCCGTATCAGTGTCCGTATCAGAGTCCGTGCCTGCGTCAGGCTCGCAGTCGACCGCGTCCCAGTCGCACGTGCCGCCGCAGTCGCAGCAGCCGTCCTCATCGTATTCGCAGGTGTTTTCCACTGTACAGCATTCGTCTTCTTCGCTTCCCAGTTCGTATCCGGGGCAAAATTCGCCCTTTACTTCGACAGTGGAGCCTTTTGTGAGGTTGTCCATGAAGAGATCGCAGGCCACGATGGTCAGCGTGGAAATGGCGAGCATCCCGAGAATCACAAGTGCGTATTTCATCTCAGAACCTCCATTCCAGTCCGGTCCCGACTACGTTTGGGCCAATCACCGGCGTGAACGCGAAGGCCACGTCCCTTTCCAGGGTTTTTTTCGGTGCGAACACGGCCAGGACCAGGATGCCGACAAGGGAGAGTGTAAAACCCGATGCCAGCAGGATGGTCGAGCTCACTGCCAGCCTGTTGCGAGTATCCAGATCTCCGTGCACGCTCGGTGGGCAGGAGCCGTCGGGGCATTGATCGGCCAGATCACCGTTCAGCTTGAGCGCAACACCGCCGGTTACGCCTCCGGCCGCGAGCAGAGCGCCCCCGATACCAAGGGCCCAGGCCCCGTGGATCCGCAACCGGGGATCCCTGACCATGATCACTTCTTTCTTTTCCTTTTTGAATTTTTCCTCACAGGCCTTCTTGCAAGCCTTCTTGGAGGTTGCGTCGTCGCAGGTCGGCGCGGGCACTTCGGCCTCCTGGGCATCCGCGACCTCGCCTTTGGGTTGGGTTTCTGCGTCGCTTTGTGGTGGTGTCTCCGGCGCATCCTGGGCGAGAGACCGTCCCGGCATGATCGCCAGTGTGACTCCCACCAATATACCGATCCAGGCAATTGAACGCACGTGAGCCTCCAAATCGTTGCGTTGTTTTCTCTTCACGAGTCCTTGCAAGAATAGCGCATCATTGAGTGGGGGTATAGTTTTCCGATCCCATGTTCACGTCCAGCTTGAGGCCGTCGCCCAGCCCGGGTCCGGTGGAACCGCCCAGTCCGCCGCCCAGGCCATTGTCGAGCTTAATGCCGCTGCCGAAGCCTTTTCTGTCGGCGTCGAGCTTGAGTTCGAGATCTCCCGTGCCGGCGTCCCCGTCTTTCTCGACCGACGCAACTTCGTCCTCGTCATCGAGATCGTCGGGTTCATACCCGAAAAGGCGTCTGATGTCCTGGGCGATATCGGGTGAATCCGCATTCTTGATGATCTTGTCGAGGGTGGTTCTCATCTCGTCGAAACGGGCCGTCGTTCTGTAAATGCCGGCCAGCGCGATGAGAGAGGAGAGGCTCTCTCCCGACAGCCGTACGGCCAGCTCGGCTTTTTGCACGGCCTCCTCGCCTTCAGACTGAGCCGCGTGGAACTGGGCCCAGAACAGCGCGATGGCGGGTGAGTCGGGATCGAGACGCTCGGCCAGGGCGAGCTCCGGTTCGGCCTCGGTAAATTCTCCACGCATCACATGGACCATGGCCAGGACGGCGTGGGCGCGGGCATAATCGGACATCTTGGAGAGCGCTATCTGGACCTCGTTCTCCGCTCTTTTTCCAGAAGGATCAACGAGCAGCAGCATTTCCGCCAGATTGGTGCGCGTTACTGCGTCGTCGCGCATCTTGACGGCCTTTTCGAATTCGGCCAAAAATTCCGTCGATGCTCCGCCGGCCGCGAATATCAAACCCCTGATCGATCTGAACATGGCGCAATTTGGAGCCAGCTTGATCGCTATATCGCCCTGTTTGTGGGCCGCAGAGGTATTTCGCGATACGAGCAAGGTGAGGGCCTTGTGCGCGTGATACGGCGCCACGGCCTCCTCGTCGGGCAGGATATCCATGTCGGCCATTGCGCTCTTGCCCGAGCGACCGGCGTAGGGGTCGAACAGGGGCGGCGCCTTTTCCTTCGATCCCTTGCCTATTACCACTCCGTAGCGACCGAACTTGCCCGCCGGGTCGGCTGGTGTCTTTTCTCCCTTGAAGGAGTGAATCTGTGCCAGGAAGGCATTGATACCCTCGGATCTGGCCATGGCGAGCAGGAGGGTAGCCAGCTCGTAGCTCTTTACCTTGATGGGCTTGTCAGCGCCCTTTTGCAGTTCGGCCAGGAGTTCGTTTGCGGTGCGCGGATCCTCCTTGTCGGGCTCTCGCTGGGAGTGGGGGGTCCACTTGCCCTCTTTTTGCAACCGGGCCAGGGCATCCATCATGGCCTGGAGTGCCTCCTCGTCGTCCTTCCCGTTTGCGACCTCCTGCGCAAGCTTCCTGATGGCCTCGGTAACCTCGAAAGGAAGTACGACATCCTGTGCTTCGACACCGAATTGCTCGAGAATGTCTTTCAACGCGTTGTCCGATGTCGGCCCGGTATCCACGTCCCCGTTGTCGGAATTCAGATATAAATACAACCCGACTGTGCCCGCAAGGACGGCCACCAGGATCATGGGAACGAGCCTGGATCGCTTCGGATTCTTTTCCTTGTCGGTTTTCTGGCGTGATTTCTCTATGTTGTGGATTCCCATGCAACGGGGACATCTGGGCTTGTCGGCGCCGGTCGAATCGAACTCGTGATCGCAAGGAATGCATCGGTATTTCATGAACGCTGTTCTCCATTGAGATGCTGGTTGACGTCAATAGTGATTAATTGATCGTGCTTCCAGTTGTCAACGCATGTGCACATGCATTATTTCGAAACCTTGACGTAAACCACAGCAATTGCGTAATTCAATTCATTATGAGCGACAGGCAAGGCAAATTCGAAGGACAGTGCCCCCACTGCGGAACGCCGGTGGATCCTTTGAGGGCAGGCGCGGTTTCCATTGTCCATGGCCAGTTTGCGCATTTCTGTTCGCCCTCCTGTCGCGAGCTCTATCTCAAGAGAGAGATTGTTCCTTCGCGCAAGCCCGACGAGCCCGTGCGGTCGCCCGAGTCCGAAAAGAGAGGCGAGGAGCCCGTGTCCCATACCGAGGCCGTCTCTACCGAACCCGACGAAAACCGCCCTGTGCCGGTCTGGGGCGGGCTGGAGATCGGCAAGCTCAGGTTGGCGTTGCCCTATCTCATCGAGCTTTGTGTCTTCATCCTCGTGGTGGTTGCTCAGGGCCTGATCCCGGGTCGGATGCTCGGCGGATTTCTCGTGCCTTCCATCGCAGCAGCAGCCGTGCTCGCGCATCTGGTCATGAGTATCTTGCGAGAGCGAAGGGGCGGCCTCGCCCGAATCGTCGAATCGACGACCGTCCCCATTGCGGCCGCCATACTGGTAGTTATCGCTGTGTGGGGGGATTCTGCAAGGGTTCCATCCATGTGCGCCGTCGGCTTGCTGGCGGCGGAGCGTATGGGTCGCTTTATCGAGATCCTGGGTCGTCGTCGATCGGGGATCCTCGATGTGATCGCCGGGAAGTCACCGACCCTGCTGGCAGATGAGTGGCGCGATAACTCGATTACCGCTGCGCGGATCCGAAGAGTGACCATCGTGCTCGAATGGGCGAGGTTTCCCGTGGCGGCGTTGATAGGACTTTCGATCTGGCTTTCGGCCGGCTCCCCGGTCGTCGCATTGTTGGCCGGCGCCATTGCGCTGGCCGGGATCAATCTTCGCGCGTTGCGGATGGCCACGGGGGATGTGCATATGGCGGTTGCCCTGTCGGCGGTCAGAAACGGCATCGTGATACGAGATGCGCACGCCGTTCAGCGCGTGGGTTCGGCCCGGGTGGTGTTGTTTCTCGCCCGGCGTTCCCTGTTCTTGCCCATAATCAAAGTAGTGAACTGGCAAACGGTGGAGGGTGAGGACGAGAAGGAGGTCATGCTGGCGCTGGCTTCGCTCGAGTCCAGAGTTGATGGGAGGTTCGCGAAAGCCGTTTTGGAGTTCGTGAAGGGTATGGGGAACCCTTCCTCCGAGGAGATGGAGGTCTCGATCATTCCGGGCAAGGGAGTGGTGGGTGAGACATCGAGTGGGCGTCTCGTTTGTGGCACACGGGGGCTCATCCTCGACGAATCGATATTCACCGCCAGGCACGAGGACTGGGCCGCGAACGTGGAGAAGAGCGGTCGCAGAGCCTTGTTCGTTACCCGCGATGACCGGATCGTTGCGATGTTCGGCGTGGAAGAGGAGCCGGCTCCGAAGGCCATGGAACAGATGCGCCGCCTGATGTTGATCGGGCTGGATCCCGCGATGGTGACCTCCGCCGAGGTCGATTCCGCCATGGCGATGGGGGCCCGACTTGGAATAGAGAACGTGAAGTTCGAGACCAGGGAGGATGATCTCGACGCGCTCATCGAAGAGATCAACGCCACGGGGGACAGGGTGCTGCTGGTCGGGCACGGCCGGGCGTTCGAGGCGTGTCTCCGGTCGGCCGAAGCGGGAATAGCGATGGGATCGAGTGATTCCAGCATGGCGGGGATCGACGCAAGACAGCAAGGTCTCGAAGAAGTGGTCGATGTGATCTCTTCGACCCGTGCGGCCCGCGCGAGCGTGGCTTTCAACCTGGTGACAGCTGCGATCGCGGTCATGATGGGACTGGGCCTCGCGTCCAGCTGGCACTATCCGTATGCGGTCATCGTCGCGGGCGCTTTCGGTTTCCTGTCGTGCGCCCTGTCGACTTTCAACGGGCCGTTCGTCGGGATAACCAGAATGAAGAAGGCCTCCGGCGCGATCTACGGGCGACTGAGGTCGATTCTGGGGCTCGGCCGGTCATAGGTTTATTGATGCGTCTTCGCCATGTCTTGCATATAGTCGGTATCCTGGTCGCCGGCCTGGGAGTCACGATGATGATCGCGGCTGTCGTGGCGCTCGGATATCGCGAGGAGGATCTGTTTTCACAGACAGTGGCCGCCGGAATCACAATCGGCGCCGGGCTTCTGATCTTTTTCCTGACGGGGCGGGCGCGGGAGAAACTGGAGATTTCCCACCGGGGCGCCTTCGCGGTTGTGACGTTCGGATGGCTGGCCTGTTGTCTGTTCGGCGCGCTGCCCTATCTCCTGTTCGCGCATCTTCCGGCGGTGTGGTTCTCGGACGCGACAGAAACCATGTCTCCTCCGGATTGCGATACGGGCAAGGGCCTTGGGGTGGAGTTCTGCTCGTTGACCAACTCGGTCTTTGAGTCCACTTCGGGCTTCACGACGACCGGGGCGACGATTCTCGAGAGCGGATTATGGAAGCAGAAGGAGAGCAGGAAGGGCGGCCTTCCCCACGGGTTACTATTCTGGCGGGCGTTGACGCACTTCCTGGGCGGAATGGGGATCATCGTTCTCGGGGTGGCCATTCTGCCGTTGCTCGGCGTGGGCGGCATGGAGCTATTCAAGGCGGAGGTGCCCGGTCCGGTCAAGGACAAGATTGCGCCCCGAGTAGCTGAAACGGCGAGGCTTCTGTGGAAGGTCTACGCGGGTCTCACGGTGCTGGAGTTTCTGTTGCTGTTGTTTACAGGGCAGGGGCCGTTCCTGGCTGTGTGCCATTCGTTTGCGACCATGGCAACGGGCGGGTTCTCTCCACTCGCCGCGTCCATCGAGGGACTCCACAGCCCGTTCGCAGAGTGGATTATCGTCGTGTTCATGTTTCTTGCGGGCGCCAACTTCGGCCTCCATTTTGCCAGCCTTCGCAAGGGGAGACCGATCCACTGGAGGGATCACGAGTTCAGATTCTACGCATTGATCACGATGGTGTTCATTGTGCTCATGGGGGCAGGTTTGCTGGCCGAGCATGGAATGGGCGTTCACGGCAGCATCCGGGCGGGTGCTTTTCAGACCGTGTCTATACTGACCACTACCGGGTTTTCCAGCTCCGATTTCGCGGCCTGGGGGATTGGAATCCAGACTCTGATCTTCCTCCTGTTTTTCGTAGGAGGGTGCTCGGGGTCCACCGGCGGCGGGATCAAAGTTGTGCGGGTTCTTCTCATGGCGAAGCTCGCGATTCGAGAGATCAAGCGGCTCACCCATCCCCACAGCGTCATCCAGACAAAGCTCTCGGGGCGGGTCGTTTCCGGGGAGGTCATCCAGTCCGTTGCCGGTTTCGTGATGCTCTACCTGTCCATATTTTTCGTGTCGGTGGCAATTTTGGCGGTCGGCGGGCACGATTTCAAGACCTCATTGACCGCGGTCGGCGCCAGTATCGGCAGCGTCGGCCCGGGCCTCGGGCCGGTGGGTCCGGCGGGCAATTACAACTTTTTCACGATGCCGCACAAATGGTTGTTGATGTTCGACATGATCGCTGGTCGTCTCGAGATATATTCCGTGCTGATAGTTCTCTCCCCGGGGTTCTGGAGAAAGTGATGTCAGCGAGCTGTTTTTAAAGGATTACTCGGACTTCTCGACGGCTGGAACGATGGCCTTGAACGCGTGGAAGCTCGCGTTGTTCAGGATCAGTTTTCCGTGGACGCCCGGGCCGAGCAGGTGCTTGTCGCTCTTTTGCGGCCACTCGCAGTTGTCCTCGTTTTTCTTGGGGGCCATGGCGTCGTCGAACCCGAGCCACTTCGCCGCGTCCAGGCAGGTGAGATCCGCCGGAACCTGCTGCACGAGTTCAATGGCGATCTCGTCGTCGGAGAAGCGGACTTTCAGGTGCTTGGTGTAGTGGATCCAGCCCTCCTTCTTTTCGAGCTTGAGCGCTTTCTTCTCGTCTCGGGTTTCGGGCTTGACCGGCGCGAGGAGGGTTTCAATATCGTCCCTGGCCTTTCCGAGAAGCTCGGAGATCGGCATTGCCGGAATGGTGGTCATTCCCACACCCAGCTGCAGGTTACCCGCCGCGGCCGTTTCGGGCTGCGCCTCGGATGCGTCCGTGACTCCGGCGTCGGCAGACGGCGCCCCCATCGATTCGGGGAGCACGATCTCGTCAAGTTCGGAGACCTCGTTAAACTCCGGGGGCGGCACGAAACCGCAACCAGCAAGGAAGGCGAGGGCTCCGATGGCCCCGGCCGAGACCATTACGGTGCTGCGGATGGAGGCGAGGATTCTTCCGGTGGGCTGATTCATGCGGTTCTCTCCATTCTTGGTTCAAGAAAAGTGTTCTTCTTGTATCGAGGTTGCGCATCGATTTCAATCATCAATAATCCTAGTATAGTAGGACGTAGAACGATTGGAAAATATTGTATGGAATTTGGAAAAAGGTTTTTGAGAACGCCTTTTGAGGCCATGAGGGTTCTGTGGCAGGCCCAGGTGTCTTTCATTGCCATGATCTTCACCGGTCGGGCGCACCGCGTGTCGCCCGCCTTTGCAGAGCGGATCAACCTTGCGGTTTGTGGGGTCAACGAGTGCGCCTACTGCACCCATCTTCACACCAGGCTGGCGCTCCGAAAAGGGGTAAGCGAGCAGGAAGCAGCGCAGATCGTCGCCGGTCACGAGGGATCGGTAGCGCCGAAAGAGGCGCGGGCGCTTGCATTTGCAACCAGGGTCGCGGAGTCGGGCGGTTCGTTTGAACCGCAGGAGTGGAATACACTGGTGGACGCTTACGGATTGAAGAAGGCGAAACACATCCTGAACGTCGTTCGGGTGATCAATGCGGGCAACATGTGCGCCAATACGGCCGAGGCGTTCAATGAAGGAGTGGTTTCCTCCCGACGCGTGCGGTTCTTTTTCACCTATCTGATGGTCGGCCCGGTGGCGTTCATGATCAAGGTGATGGGTGGATACAAACGGAAGCCGACCGGCTGAAGCGGTTTCTTGAGCGTTCTAGATATACGGGGCTATGCACGTCTGCCAGGAGGAGGCATACCAGCAGTCCGAATCGAGGACTTCCATCGTCTGCAGATCAACGAGCGGGTAGGTCGGATAACCCTCGAACCCACCCCCGAAATCGCTCTGCATCTGGGTGGAGGGGGTCGTTCGCATGAACTCGTAGCCGGACTGGCTGGCCCAGGCTCCCGAGTTGAGCACGGATGCGCTGGTCGCATCCTGGAGGACTTCCATCACTACCACGCCATCGGCGGCGTTCGCCGACTGAAAACTTGCGAGATTACCTATCTCGCCTGCGCAACCCGGTCACGACGTGGCCGTGATGGCGAGGAACAGCACCGAAGCCGAACCGCCGCCGAACTCGCACATCTGATGCGACACGTCGTTCTTGTCGAGTAGCGTGTAATTTCGAATCACGGAACCGACAGCGAAGTTGTTGTCGGCCGTCGGATAGTTGGTGCACATGTCACCGTCCGTGTCCGAATCCGTGTCCGAATCCGTGTCTGAATCCGTGTCTGAATCAGTGTCGGAGTCAGAGTCAGAGTCAGAGTCAGAATCCGAGTCAGAGTCCGAGTCAGAGTCGGAGTCAGAGTCGGAGTCGGAGTCGGAGTCAGAGTCACCTCCGCCACCGCCACCGTCGTTGCACGCCATCTGGCCAGGCCAGACGGCGAGTATACAGATACACAGCAATACTCCCCATTTCAGTTTGTTTGTCATTTTCATCTCCTCGTTAATAGAACAGTTAAGAGAATCGATAATCTCAGCGATTCTCGCGTTTCTTCATTATTCCAGTGGACATTATACACGAAACCGACAAACAAAAATGCTATCAAATATTTCCCTGCGTTCGGTCGTGCTCCATCCGTCTTCTTTGCCGGGCCGGCAGATCTCCGGTTGATTTCCCCTCGGAAGAACGGTGGTCGGGGATGGGATCGGTAGCGTGCTCGCGGACCGGTCCTGGGAATCGCCTGCGACCGTGACGCGCGAAATCGCGGAGCATGGCGTTCGCCGCTTCGGGCTTGCCGATCCCGCGCCTGTCGGTGACGAACTCGAACAGGAGCTTCGACAGGTTATCGAGGGAGATCGAGGCGG
>JAUXHN010000239.1 GCA_030621515.1 Deltaproteobacteria bacterium
GACCGGTCATCTGATAGACCACCACTGTCAACTGAGCGTGCGTCTGAAAATCGGCGCTGTAAGTCGCGGACACGATTCCCACCTGGGCTCCCACAGAAGCGATCGACGGTATTTCCAGGGTCGAGTCGCCGCCGAAATCACCGAGCGTAACGTTATCGATATCCCATGTCACCTCGCCTGTGAGATCCTCGTTCACGCCATCGGCGAAATATCCGATGCACTGGTAAGTCATGGTCGCCGGTAGGTTGAGATCCATTTCGAAAATGAAATTCGCGGGCTCGATGGAGATGCCCTCCAGAATGTGATCGGGGTTATCGGTATCCGAATCGCTGTCGCCGTCGGTATCGGTGTCAGCGTCGCTATCGGAGCTCGAAACCTCTATTCCCTCGCACCCCGCCATGAAGTGCAAAGAAAGCAGAACACCAAAAATCACAATCATAAACAAACGAAAAGCATTCATGGATTTCTCCTTTTTTTACTTTCTACATTGCATATTAGTGACCTCATATTAGCATAAACACGATTTTTTGAGCTTTTACATTTGATAATTTGCATTTCTACGTCATTCAGCTTGTCATAGTAATATGAGATGTCGAATTCAAAAATCGACGATAATTGGCTTCAATCTCAGAAGTGCCGTTCGGAAACAGGCGCTGACCGCAATGCTTGCGTGCCTGGCGACGGTGTTTGTGATTTCGAACGCCGCGTATGCAGAGCCCGCCCCCTCCGAGTTTACAGAGAAGGAGATAACCCGTCTCAAGGATGGAAAGTCCGTGTTCCGTCCCCTGCCCACCTCCAGGAAAAACGGTTTCTACGGTGGCACTGGATTCGCCGTCATCAACGCACCCATGAATATCATCTGGAAGGCAATCCAGGACTGGTCCTCGTATCCCAAGGCATACCCCAATACGATTCACGTGGAGGAGGTCTCTCGAAAGGGAAACCGCCACCTGGTCAAAATGGAACTCGGCCACAAGCTTCTTCGCATCACTTATTTCGTGGAGGTCGATTTCGACAAGAAGCAAAAAAAAATCAAATTCAGGCTCGTCACCAATCGCGTGCACGACATCGAGGCGACTCACGGTTACTGGCGGTTCTTCCCCCAAAAGAACGGCTCGACCCTGGTAGCCTATGTGGTTGCGGTGAGGGTACCCATGGGCCTGATCAACCTCCTGCCCGAGTCTGTCGAACGCAAGCTCGAAGGCGGTTTGCTCAACATACCCACGCGGCTGAAACGATGGATTGAAGGGTCGAACGCGGCGAGATACCGTTAGTTACCGTCCACACCTCCCTTGACGCGTGGCCGTGCTCCTGCCTAATAGTAAATTGAGTCCACAACATGAGGACATTCATCCAAAAGGGAGGCCCCACGTGAAACGCTTGCTTTTACTATCGGCATGCCTGGCGCTATGCCTGGCGTCGGCCAGTGTCCAGGCCAGGGTGCTGCCTCAAGAACCGCAGGTGGAGACTCTCAAGAACGGCCTCACCGTGGTCACGGTGCCGTGGGATTCCCCCGGGATGGTGTCGTACTTCAGCCTGGTCCGAACCGGATCGAGGGACGAGGTCGACAAAAATCACACGGGGTTCGCCCACCTCTTCGAACACATGATGTTCAGGGGCACCAGGCGTTTTCCGAAAAAGGAGTACGAGGCCAAGATCCAGGAGTTCGGCGCCGACAACAACGCGTTCACCTGGTTTGATCTCACCTGCTTCACGATTACCGTGCCGCGTGAGGTCCTGCCGGAGGTCATCGAGATCGAGGCCGATCGCTTTCGCAACCTGCATTTCTCGGAGGCGGACTTCAAGACGGAGACCGGCGCGGTACTCGGCGAGTACAACAAGAACGCCTCCAACCCGGCCTTTATCATGGAAGAGAAGTTGCTGGAGACGGCGTTCGAGCGCCACACATACGGCCACACCACCATGGGCTACATCGCCGACGTGAAGGCCATGCCCGGCTACTATCGCTACTCCAGGAGATTCCACCGTCGCTTCTACACCCCGAACAACACCACGCTGATTGTTGTGGGGGATTTCGATCGCGATGCGCTCATCGAAAAAATCGAGGCGGAGTACGGTTCATGGAAGGGAAAACGCCGCAAGACACGCGCAAAGACCGAACGCCCCCAGAAGGCGCCCCGCTCGGTACACGTGGGCTGGAGCGGCCCCACCGCCCCCAAGATGACCATCGCCTACAAGATCCCGGCGTTCGCGCCCGGCCCCGGGAGCGCCGCACTCGAAGTGCTGGCCCATCTGGTCTTCGGAGAATCGAGCCCCCTCTACCGCAAGCTCGTGGTCGAGGATCGCAAGATCATCAGCATGGAGGCGTCCCGCGGAATCTTCGCTCCCCTCACCAGGGATCCCTTCCTCTTCAAGGTGGATATCACCCTGCGCGAGGGAACCACCTTCGACGAGGTTCGCGACGCGGTGACGGCGGCCATCGATGAAGTTGCCAACGGAAAGATTGCGGACAATCGCATCGAGGCGGTCAGGTCACATGCCAGGTACTATTTCGAGCTCGGCCTCGAGACTCCGAGTGACGTGGCCGTCGCACTGGCAATGCTCATATCGGCCACCGGAGATCCCGGCTCTCTGGAGGAATTCGCAAAGTCTCTTTCGGAGGTGACCCCCGCCGATGTGACCGATGCCGCCGAGAAATTCCTGACCGAGAAGCGCCGCACGGTTGTCACTCTGTCCACGAAGGAAGGAGTCTCGAAATGACACGCTTCAATATTGCAGCCGTTTTCCTCGCGTTCTCCTTCGTCATATCCGGATGCTGCGAGCCGCTCCCGCCAAAGAGACCGACGGTCCCCGAACCTCCGGTAGTCGAGGTGGACACGGAGCCCGAGCCGCCACAACCGGTAGACATCCCGTTCGTGATCCTCCCCGTGGACAAGTCCGGTTCGGTGAGCTTCAGGTTCGTCTTCGACACCGGATCGTCCGAAGACTCGACGACAAGGCCGGGCATCACCCATCTGACAA
Organism: Deltaproteobacteria bacterium; assembly: GCA_030621515.1. Classification (GTDB taxonomy): domain Bacteria; phylum Myxococcota_A; class Polyangia; order JAAYKL01; family JAAYKL01; genus JAUVAN01. The sequence continues at coordinate 2,983 of JAUXHN010000239.1, forward strand.
CGACCCTCATGGCGCAAGGTGGAACAACGGATCTGACTTATCCGGAGTTGACACAGGCCCTCTTCCCCATGGCGGCCGAAATCGGCTTTCACGTGGGACGGGACCAGACCGTCTTCTACGGCCGCGTACACGCCGAAATGGCACAGAGATACTATTCCCTGATGCGGGACGTGCTGATCAGCCCGAGGCTCGACCAGGAGGGCCTGGACCGGGTCCTGGACAAGGCAAAGACGGATCTTACTCTCTCCTTGCGCGGAAACGACGACGAGGAGCTGGGCAAGGCCGCCCTGGCCTGGAAGATGTACGGCGATCACCCATACGGCCCGCCCACCCTGGGTACCGAGGCAGGTCTGTCCGCTATTGCACTCGATGACGTCAAGGCCCACAGGGCCACGGTTTTTTGCGCTTCCCGCCTGACGGTCGGCCTGTCGGGGAACATCCCGGAAGACCTGGAAGAACGGATCCGCGAGGACATGAAGGACCTGCCGGGCGATTGTGAGGAGCGAGCGCAGTTGCCCGAACCTCCGGAGCCCAACGGCCGGGAAGTGTTACTGATTGACAAGCCCGGCGCGGAATCGACCGCGATCTCCATCGGATTCCCGGTGCGCGTCAAGAGGGGTGACGACGACTACGCCGCCCTCAAGCTTGTGGAGGCGTACTTCGGCCAGCACAGAACCTTCAGCGGCAAGCTCCAGGAAGCCCTCCGGGTCGAGCGCGGCTTCAACTACGGCAACTATGCCTACGTCGAGCACTTCGAGCAGGAGGGATGGTCCCGGATTCCCATGACGAACATCGGGCGACGTCAACAATACTTCAGCATATGGCTAAGGCCCGTCGGGGAGCAGAACAAGCACTTCGTCCTGCGCATGGCTCTTTGCGAACTCGACGCGCTCGTGCAGAACGGTATCACGCAGGAGGTTCTGGACAGGACGCGCATCTTCATGAAGCGCTACTATCTTACCTTCGCACAGACCGAGCAACAGCGCCTCGGTTTCGCCATCGACGATCATTACTACGGACAGGACACCGAGTACTTCGAAACCCTTTTCGCCGCTCTCGACGAACTCACCGTGGACAGTGTTAACGCCGCGATCAAAAAGCACCTCACATCGGACAACCTGTTCATCGCCATGGTCACAAGGGACGCCGAGAGGTTCGCGGACGCCATCGCGGCGGACACCCCCTCCCCTGTCACGTACGATTCAAAAAAACCCAAAGAGGTTACCGACCGCGATAATGAAATACAGGACAAGAAGCTGAACATCCCGCGGGACTCGATCACGATTATTCCGGTAAACAAGATCTTCGAATAATCTCCTCTTCGGCAACCATCGACACCTTTCATTCCCGAAGGAAACTTTGTGTTATACTGTATCCGTCTGCGGTTTCTGAAAAAGGTCGGTTTTCATAAAGGAGAACGTCCATGAATGTGTTCACACTCAAAATGATGGCAACAGGGTTCGCATTTCTCATTCTCGCCGCGTTCTGCACGGGTTGCGAGAGCGCGACAACCACGGTCGGCTCGGACGATCTCGACAGCGGCGCCGACACCGACTCCGATGCGGACACTGACACTGATACTGACACGGATACCGACACCGATACCGACACGGACACCGATACGGATCCGCCGGATCAGGATTCAGACGGCGTTCCGGACGATCAAGACGATTTCCCGACCGACCCGACCGAGTGGAACGACAACGACAGCGACGGCACCGGGGACAACGCGGACACCGACGACGATAACGACGGTCTCGGGGACGCAGAGGAGCTCGATTACGGTGACGACTGCGTGATATCGGATCCCATGAGCGCCGACGGGGACACGGACGGCATCCTCGACGTGGATGATCCCTACCCGCTGGATCCGTTCCCCGAGTACATCATCCAGTCCAACAACCTGGGCACTTTCTACTTCTACCTCTCAAACCAGGACGGCACCTTCCAGACCCAGATCGAATGGCCCGCCCTTAACATCTCGGACAATTACCGCGCTTTCGCCATCGCCGACTTCGACGAGGACGGACGCACCGACTTCATAGCTCACAGCGCCACGGCTGACACGAGCGGCGATTTCGACATGTATTTCTTCTACCGCACCCTCAAGGAGGATGAGTTCGTGCAGATATACGTCGGGACCACGGACCTGCGCGCCGCGGGTATCGTCGCCGATGTGAATGACGACAACCTCTTCGATGTGATCACACACGTCAAGACGCCCTCGAGCGGCTACATCGATACGATCACCGGCTGGGCCTTTCTCAACAACGGCACCATTCGAACGGCTCCCTGCGCGGTGTCGGACTACCCGGACACCTCCTGCGCGTTCACGAAGAGGCAGGCCTTCTACATGGGTGTCGGCTCCGTGGTCGACGGACAGTGGGGGTTCTCACGCAGCCGTCAGTCCATGGACATAACCGGGGACGACAAGAAGGATATCGTTTTCGCAACATACGCCAGCGGCGGATCTTCCTCGGCGCCTTTGTACCGACTGAACGGCAACGGCGACGGGACCTTCAGCTCCACCCCCAGCCTGGTCCTCACCCACATGTATCCGGTGAACTCCACGGTGTTCGGCGACTTCAACTCCGACGATATCGGCGATGTGATAATGGGCTTCGACGACGACGGAGATCCCGGACAGGGATGGCTGTACCTCGGCGACGGAACCGGCGGATTCAGCTCCACGGCGGCCGAGGCGTTCGACATCGAGCCCACCATCGAGTCCGGCTCCGATCAACCCGGCACCACCGGCAGCGCGCGGATCTACGACTTCGATTTCGACGGCAATATGGACGTCATCCTGGGGCACAGTTACAATGCGGCCTGGTCAGGCCCGTCCATTCTGGAGATCTACATGGGTTTCGGCAACGGTACCTTCGATTTGCCCTACCAGGTAGGACCGACGTTCCCTGACACTCTGGCCTCCTCCTTCGAGATCCCCCAGCGCCTGTGCCCCTGGTACACGCCCTAGTCTACGGATTCTGGCGCTGAACGCTGACCGCCGTGAATATCAATCCCACCGAAACCTCCTGACAAACGCCAAAGGGTCCGCAATTGATGTCGGCGATAGTTAGCAAAGTGGTGTTCAGGGCGGCCTGTTGAACAGGATCCAGTTCCAGTTCGGTGGAGAGAATATTCTGCAACAATACCCTGTCTACGGAGCCGCAGATCAGGCCGTCTTCAATTTTCCCGTCCAACATCTGGGTATTCGGAGCCTGCGTGATCTCTCCGAGCATTCGTCCGTCCTGTAGGGTCATGGTTGTCGGCACATCTCCCATCGGGATTGTGACCGAAATGTCTGCTGTTGGAGTAAGCAGGAATGAGGACACAATAGATGTCCCGTCGATGCTCGTGTGGGGAGGCTCCACGACCCATACGCTGCCGTGCCCGCTGAAAAGCTCCGGTGGCGCACCGGCATCGTCCGCGCCCCCGTCATTGCCTCCGGCATCCGGCGCATCCAGAGCTGCCTCGAATACCGAAAGGGTGAGATCTGCGTCGTCTGTGAAACTCTCCACGTCAAACAGGCCCATGACTACGAGTATTTCTCCCGCA
>JAUXHN010000282.1 GCA_030621515.1 Deltaproteobacteria bacterium
ATCATCTCCAAGGCCACCATCACTGAGTCGAAGCCGGAGAAGAAGGCGGCCGCGAAACCGGCCAAGAAGGCCGAAGAGAAGGAGCCCGGAATAACGACTGCGGATGCGAACGACGCGACCATCGACAAAGTCGTGGGCTACGTGATGGGAGTGATCGCCAGGCCCAAGCCGTCCACCCGCATCACCCGCAGCCTGGAGGGGCAACTGAGCGACGTTGCGAAGAGGGCGGTTGATCTCGGGATACTGGCTTCAACCGATCATGCGGGGCTGTCAGTCGGTCCCATGCCGGGCTCTCAGTCGGCCTCGGGTCGTCTCTTTTCTCTTTTTCCGGCTCCGGTGTTCCAACCCGAGCAGGGCGCGCGGCTTTACGTGACCACCGACAAGGAAACCGTTTCCTTCGCCGATCTCTCCAGACCGTGGATCCGGTTCACTGCGGCGCGTTACGGTTCGCCAGGCAAGCATGAGGTGTACGGGCGAGCGACGCAAATCAAGAACCAGACGCGAAGGGCAATGAGGGTCATATATGCGGATCTCGCCTACGTGGAGGGGTGGGCCCTGGGCGCGGCCATCCTCCTGTCATCGAAGGAGGAGGGAGACGATCCGTGGAAGCATCGGATGGTGGCCATGAACGTGGAGATCATCGCGGCGGTGGACGTGATCGTGGATGTTGGGCTTCACTCGGACGGTATGAAGGAAAAGGAGGCCTCCTCGCTATTCAAGAAGCGAGCGTTCATGGAGGATCGGGAGGCTGTCAACCGGGTGCAGATGATCAAGCTGAACCCGACTCTTCTCGCTGCGGCTTTCATTGGGCTGGAAGGCTGGATGAGGGTCGAGAAGGCCCTGAAAGAGAAGTTCGAAGACGATTACGACGGTGCGAAGGCCGCCGAGAAAGCCCTGAATCTGGGTCCGGTACCGCTCGATTTGCTAAAGTCGCTCCTCATTACTGGCGATCCGGACGAGCCCCCGCCGCAGAATGCCGCGCAGGAGAATGAAAATATGAAAAAAACAGTCTTCATCTTCCAGACCCTCTAGAACAACGGTTTCGCTCCTTCCGTGGAACACTATATTATCGCACTGTTCGTCATGGCATTGATCTTCGTTGCGGCCTGCGGCTCCGAGCGGGACGGGAATCGTCCGTCACCGCCGGAACGAGGGGAGGAGATTTCGTCCGAAACGGTGAACAGCGCAAAAGCGACCTGCGCACAGTCGATGTCGAATATTGTTCCCCTGGAGAAGGATCACGGGCTCGATCTGTACAATGACGCCCTTCCTCACATCCTCGTGAACACCAAGGTCGTTCCGGTGATCTATCTTGTCGCGCCGGGCCGATCCCGGGATCCGAAGATCGTCGCGCTTTCGAACGATCTTGACAGGGGATACAGGAGCGAGCGAGCGGTCAGGCGACTGGTCAAAGAGCTGGCCGGCGACAAGCGGACCCTGAGGGAGGTTCTCCTGAGCCAGGGTTACCTCTTCGAGGACCGGCCGAGGGTCGCCGCCGCGCTCGTAAAGGTGCTCAAGATCTCCGACCTGTTTGACGAGAAGGCGGTGTACCGGCATCGAAGCGGCATCGTGAAGAAGCTCACCGATCTCGACGGTGGCTTTGTCGACGATGAAGGCAATCGCGCGACAATTCTCCTCAACGATCGTATCAGCGCGGATGAGGGCGACCTGGCGCAACCCCTGCACATGGATCTGGATCGGGTGAAGGAGGATACCGGGGCACGGCGGATCATGCCCCTGTCTCACTCGAGGGATCGGGCGATAGTGCGGCTCGTGTATCCGAACGGTTTTGAGGCGAGAGCCCTCATCGAAAACAATGGAAACCGGACATCCCTTGTGTGTATCGACGGTGATGAAAAAGACATCTCGAACGCGCGCGGCAGCGCAAAGGTTTTCTGGGACTGGAACCGCGCGCTGCGTGAGACGGCGAAGATGATGGTCGCGGAAAGACCCGGGTTCGACGAGCCTGTGGATGAAGTTGAGGGCGATCAGGAGGACGGAAAACTGCGAATTGCCTGGCACAAGGCCTATTACCGGCACAAGCGCAAGTTCAACTATCGCGAGGAAAAGTACCGGGTTTTCGACCGGCTGGGGAATCCCATCCCTCCCCAGGTATGCATCGATTTCATCTTCGATACCTGGGAGCGATCGTCGGGCAACTGGTTTCGAAAATTACGAGCGACTCCGGGAAGAACGCCGGGATATCTGGATCTATCGTTCATGAAGCTGAACCGTCGCCACACCCCGTCGGTCCTCGAGATCTCGTCCGCTCCCGGCGGGATCCTCGAAAGGTACGACTTCCCCAGGAGGGACAGGGTTCCGTTCAGACGGCGCAGGGAGTTCGCCTCGGCTCTTGCGAGGAACTCCCATGCCCTGCAAGAAGGCGATCTCCTCGTGATACACGGCCTGCGGGAGGAGGACATGGAGAACCACTATCACACGGTGATCGTTCTTTCGACAGATCCGCTGACGGGAATTCCTACCGTCGTGGCGGGCAATGCCGGACGGCCTCGGATCCGTTCCATCTGCGCGGCCATGCGCAACGCGCCGAGAAGATCCATCAAGCACCGGATAAGGGTCAATCAGGGTTGGATAGAGAAGAGAAAGGAGGCCTTCGATCGGGGCGATCCCCTGGTTCACCCCGGAGACGGGGGTATGTTATGACACTGACGTAGTAGCCTGCTTGTGTTACATTTCAGTACCTGGTTTTGCGAGAAGGATATTGTTGAAGATCGATGGCACATGTCAATTTTCAAAAATCATTTATGAGATTCAAGATCGTTTATTGCGGCCCCGACCTTTGCGGTAAAACGACCAACCTTGAAGAACTCCACAAGATGTTCGGGGGTAACGTGGAGCTCGTATCCATCCAGAACGATGGCGATCGCATCATATTCTTCGACTATATGCCGTTGAACCTGGGAAGGCTCGGCAATATAGAAACGGTTTTCAGGCTCTACACGGTTTCCGGGCAGGTTCGCGACAACAAGACCCGCAAGATGGTGCTGGGCGACGTTGACGGTATCGTGTTCGTGGCGGACTCCCGGAAAAAAGCGATGCCCAATAATGTGGAGAGCCTGTTCAATCTGGAGGAAAACCTGGCGCAAGAAGGTGTGGAATTGTCACTCTTGCCCATGGTGTTCCAGTACAACAAGCGCGATCTCGACAACATCGAGAGCATCGAGCGGATGGAGGCGGATCTGAATCAGGCCGGCCGGCCATATTTCGCCGCAAGCGCGTTGAAGGGCGAGAACGTGAAGAAAACCCTCCTGGCCATCGCACAGCAGGTATACGATGTGGCCGCCGAGCGCAGCGGGCTCTCGGACCCCATCGAGAGAACGGTGGATGGGGAGGACAACTGGTCGAGCATTTCGATGGTGCCTCCTCCCCCGCCCGCCGAGAAAATCTCGGGGTCCCCGCAGCCGAGCGACGGCGTTGTGGACAGCTCAGACGAACAGGTCAACCTGCTCAAATCCCAGCTCGTGGAGATCCGGGAAGAGATCGCCGGGATCGGGATCAAGATCGACGAACTTCGAGCGGACCTCTCCAGGAAGAAAAGGAACGACGCCGACAAGTGCTTCTCTGAATACCTCGAGGATGTCGAGGAGACGAGTGATTCGAACGAAGGGAAGAACCCCCGGGGCGCCGGTCAATAAATGCAGTTCATAGACGAGATTACCGTGACCGTTAAGGCGGGGGACGGGGGCGACGGAGCAATCGCGTTCAGAAGGGAGAGGTTTCGTCCCAGGGGCGGTCCCTCGGGCGGAGACGGGGGAAAGGGTGGTGATATCATCCTTCGCGCCGATCGATCCCTGGGCACACTGATCGACCTGAAGTACAAGAATCGACTGGAATCCAGGCGGGGACAGAACGGCGGCGGCAAGGACTGCCACGGTCGGGGATCAGAATCTCTCATCGTGAGGGTACCTGTCGGAACTGCGGTCCATGACACCGACACCGGCGATCTCATCGGCGATCTGGTGGATGACGGGCAGGAACTCGTGGTAGCCGCCGGGGGCAAGGGCGGGCTGGGCAATATGCACTTCACCACGCCATCCAACCAGGCGCCCCGCAAGGCATTACCGGGAGAACCCGGGGAGGCCCGAACCATCAGGCTCGAGCTCATGTTGCTGGCGGACGTGGGGCTGGTTGGAATGCCCAGCGTGGGCAAGTCGTCCCTGATTGCGCGTTTTTCCGCCGCCCGGCCCAGGATCGCGCAGTACCCGTTCACTACCCTGGTTCCCAATCTCGGAGTGGTGGATCTAGGCCACGGTAGCTCGTTCGTGATGGCCGACATCCCGGGGCTCGTGCGCGGGGCGTCGCAGGGCGCCGGCCTCGGGTTCAGGTTCCTCAAGCACGTGCAACGTACGGCGATTCTCCTGCACATCCTGGCGCTCGATCTCGACGGACAGAACGATTTGCTCGACGATTTCGACGCGCTGGTCGAGGAGCTCCACGCATTCGATCCTTCGATGGCAAAGAGACCCTCTCTCGTGGCCCTCAACAAATGCGATCTACAAGAGACAAGAGATGCGGAGACTCCCCTGCGCGATGCCTTGAAAGAGCGGGGACTCGAACTCTACCCGTGCTCCGCCGCGACCGGAGAGGGGCTCGGGGATCTCCGCGCCGCCATAGTGCGAAAGCTCACCGAAAGGGAAGACGAGCGGTCGAGCGGGCAACTATGAAGGTGGAACGGATGTGGATCCGGGTCGCTC
>JAUXHN010000146.1 GCA_030621515.1 Deltaproteobacteria bacterium
CCGCCGTCGCCGTCGGCATCGGAGTCGCTGTCCGAATCGGAATCGCTGTCCGAATCGGAATCGCTGTCCGTGTCGGTGTCCGTATCGGTATCCGTATCGGTGTCCGCGTCACTGTTGCCGTCGTCGGCATGTTCCACAGACTCGCAGCCGAGTACTCCGCTCATCGCCGCAACGAGAGCTACCATTATAAAAAAACGAAATGACATATTCATTGTTTTCCCCTTTTCAGGAATTTTGTTCGTCATTCGATCGGATTCATGCATGCTCGATCATATATAATGCCATATCAAGAATAGTCCATTTTACCCCGTTAGAGGTAATAAGTTTGAAATATAACGAAATTATTGACGTAAAGAGTTGGTGAACGTTACTCGATCACGACGGGATTGGTGTGGCGAAGGTCCGATCCTGCAGGGTAGGCATAAGAGCCGGCACTGTAATAACCATACACGTACACGGCTATTTCATCCCCGGTATCGTCCGGGTTTGCACCGGAATACACGGTGTGCACGCCGTCCTCGATCTCACAATCGTATGCCACGTAAGTGATGCCACCGAGGGTTCCGTTCGGCAGCGGACCGAGACAGTTGGTGGAGTTCACGTTCTTGGTCTGGCTGGCGTCAGTGTAGTGGACCTCGGTTCCCTCTGGCATGGAAATCACAACATGATTGATGGAGAACCCCTGCCCCGTAGTGAACACGTACAGGCTTCGCCGTTGCTCCACTGCTGGAACGTACAGAAGCGCCGAATCACCGATCCAGGCGGTGGTGTTGCCGCCCTCCACCAGGAACTGAGCTACGTGCAGGTAGCCGTCCGTGGTTTCCACTGTGAACCCGGTGTTGACAAAGAAGTCCCTGAACTCTCCCAGAGCCAGAGTAAATGAGTCATTCGGCGACGGAAGACTCGTTGTGACTGTTGCGGTTTCGTAGGCCATGATCCTGTAGTAGTCCATCTCGGCGGCGCCTGCGTTGCGCTGCCCCGAGTGGGAAACCACGAAGTTCTGCCCCATGGCCATGGACGGAATGACCTGCTGCTCGAGGTGTTCCACGCAGCAACTGTCCGTGAAACTCTCCTGCCCGACTCCGGCCAGATCCACTCCGAAGAAAACCGCCACCGACTTGTCCGCCTGGACGCGGGTTCCGGTCAGATCCGCATCGTGTCCCCCCATCAATTCAATCAGTGTGAATAAACGCGTCTCCAGATTGAGCACGTCGAATTGACCGATATTGAACGTGTGGCTTTCCCCTGCCGCCATGGCGGGCACATCCCAGCCGGCCTCGATGTCCTCGGTCACCTGCACTGTCACCGATGTGTTGTCCTCGGTTCCCAGAATCGTGACGTACGCCCGGTTTCTGGGAGATCCGACTGTTGCAGTGGGGGCTCCCGGCGGAAATCCGACTACCAGATGGTCTTTCCCCAGCCCGGAGGTGGGCAGAAGCAGTGACGCATCGTTTGAGTACTGCTGGTCGAGAGTGTTGAATTGATACGCCGCCACCGGAAGGTTCGAGACAATCCTGAATGCCCGAGAAGAGAGCCATGACTGGGGGCCGTCGTCCACATTGTTGGTAATATTGTCCCCGTCGGCGTCGCGCCGGGGAAGCAGAAAAATGTAAACCTCGCCTTCGGGCACGTCGTGTTCCTCGACGAGTTCCAGATTGAGCGCGTCCCCGTAAATAGCGTTGTTCAGATGGATCGTCACCTCGGCGGTTCCCTGATTGCCGATATTGGCGATCGCAACAGCGAACTGCGCTGCGGCCGCATCATCGAAATAGTTTTCGGCATTGTCGAGATCGACGGCCCAGTATTCGCAACCTATGTTGTTCTTGGTGGCCATGGCCTCCTCGCACGGGTCATCGAAAACACAGGCCCCGTCCTCGCAGACGGTTCCAAGCTCCGCGCAGTCCTGGTCCATCGAGTAGCCCATCCCGTCGTCATCGCACACCATGACGAGATCGCCGTCGCAGTAGGCATCCCCCGGTATGCAAACGACACACCCCAGATCCGGAACACAGATCTCCTCGCATACCTCGACGAGCGACCACTCCCCGTCAACGCACTCCATGTAGTCGTTGCCTTCGCAGCCGAACTCCCCTTCCACGCAGTCCGCGTCGGTGTCAGTGTCCCCGCCACCGGCCAGAGACTTATCTGCCGCCTCACATCCGGAAAGGGACAGGAAGGCAATTGTCAGGAGTGATACTCCCGCACAAATGATGCTGTTTTCTTTCATTGCTTTTGTTCCTCTCTAAGTTCGCGCAACCGCTTTGTGGCCATGGGGGCCTGGATTGCGCCTGGGAAATTGTGAAGGAATTCTCCGAGTGCCTTTTCTTCAGCCTGCTTCCGGGAAAGCTTTCGAAGCGCTCTTGTCTTGCCCCATGCCGCTTCCTGGGCGAGAGCCCCGGAGCGCGAAGAGGACAGGTACCGACCGAACGAGCCCAGAGCCTTGCCCGGCTGCCCCAGATGATCGAGCTGGATCACTCCGAGGGAAATGAGAGACGTTCTGGCCTCCACGCTGTCCGGATAGGCCCTGATCAGTTCGCTGTAGATCTTCGCCGCGCCTTTCCAATTTCTGGAGGCGCGTTGCCCCTGTGCCCCGGCCAGCAGCTCCGATGGAGTAGCGCGCACAGCGCGAACGCCCGACGGCCGGCTGGATTCGATTGTTGTCGCAACCTCGGCGTCGACAAACTCCTCGAGGGCAAAGACCCTTGATATCTCTGTGCCGCGCCCCAACTCCACGAGTTCGCGAACCGGCGCGCGTCCTTCCATCTCCAGATCAAGAGCCCTGTGTCCCGCCCGTATTGCCGCGAAAAGCGGTGTCCGGCCGATCGTAACCTTATCCACCGAAACAACCGCACCGACGGGCAGGCTTCGAAGATACATTCTTGCCGGATCGGAGGAAGTCAGCATATCCAGCATCCTGAGGACCGATTGGGCCTCCTCCTCTGCTTGCGCGCAAAGGCCTGCTACCACGGGCCGGCCCATCACGACGGATTGTCCGAGTCCGATGGTTTTGACCGAGCCGCCTTTCTCCTCCAGGCTCACCTCTCCCCGCATCACTCCAACGCGAACGCTATCTGCGGTCGTTTCAACGGAGAAGACAGTTCCCTTGGCAACTACGGTTCCTTCTTCTGTGGAGACGGCGAATTGGGGACCGCTCCTCATGGGGTCAATCGATACGATGATCCGACCGGAAACCAGATGGACTTCCATGTCCGCGGAGTTCAGGCGCGTTATCTCCACCTCGGTTCGCGCAACGAGATACAGGCGCACCCCGGTGCCGAGATCGACGACAAATCGGCCATCGCCAGACTTGAGCCTGTCGCCCGCGCCGACAGGCTTGACCGACGACGAGCTTTCTTCCCGGGTGCGAAGCAGAATATGGCCTGTCAGCTGTGTGGATCCGTCGCCCTCTATTCTTACGTCGGCCGAAGTAGAAGATGCAGCATCGTGTCGGGCCTCGTTTTTGAAGAAGCCGTTCACGAACAGCGCGGTCGCGCCGATCAGAATGCCCACCACGGCCGCCGCCGCCGCCAATCTCATGAACGGCACCGGTCGCTTCCGGTGTCCCGTCGAGTCTTCGCCCGCCGCTGCCGCCTTCGCGATCGTCGAGTCAATCCATTTGCGCCGTGCGATATCATCATCGAGGAACCGTGGAGGTCCATCCAGGCCGCTCATATCCATGGAATCGATACTCAGTGCCTCGAAGCGGCATTCATCACAGTGCTCGAGGTGCTCTTCAATGAGATCTCGCTGAGACTTGTCCAGAACTCCACCGGAAGTCTCGCTGTCCCATAGCTCATGTATTTTTCTGCAATCATCCATTGAACTACTCATGCCACCTGTCCGGAAATCGACCCCGCGAACTCCTTGAGAACGGGATCCTTTTGAATTTTCTTTCTCAGCTGTCTTCGCGCCACGGCCAGACGGTCGCGAACCGTATTTGTCTTCATGCCGGTAATCGAGGATATCTCCTCGATGCTGTATCCGAGCACCAACCTCATGGTCAGGACTCTTGCGCGCTCGGGTGTCAGTGTTCCCATCAGCTTCGTGATACGTGCGGACATACGGTGTCTGACGAGCTTTCTCTCCGGGGCGACGTCCAGGCTCGTGCCGCAACCTTCCCTTTCGGGAGCGATCTCCTCCATCCGATCACGCCGTCGCCGCTTCTTGAGCTGGCGAATGGCGGTGCGAACCGTGATCCTGTCCGCCCACGACTCCAGGGTGCTCTCGCCCCGAAACGAACCGACCGACTTGAGAATCTCGATGATGGCCATCTGAGCATAGTCATCTGCATCCGGATCACCCCCTGCGAGATAGCGAACCGTGATGGACACACGATCCACGAGCCTGTCCACTACCCGACGCCTGGCAACGTCGTCACCGAGAGCCGCCGCCTTCGTCAATTCGAGATCCGGACCGGGCTCGGTCTTCTTTGGGGTTACTGCCATCATTTTATCTCGGACGTGGGATCGATAACGGTGTTCGGATGTGCTTTTTTGGGTGAAAAGCGCATTCCACTCAAACCAGATTCACCCGAATTCCCATCATAAAACAGGGTTGGACCGGCCAGGTGTCCACCAGGATCTCCCTCTCCTCGCCGAGGCTCGCCGTATAACGTCTGGAATTGAAGAAGAACTCCGCTCCTGCGGCAAGGAAAATCCCCAGCCTCCCCGTGATCGGAACGACCACGTCCACCATGGGAAACAGCCCCACTGCAAGATCATTCATATCATTGTTCGCATCGATATCCGGCGCCAGGTTCATCACTTCCTGCGTCGTATAGTCCAGTACCAGGGACAGGGACAGCCCCAAGCGAGCCCGCTTTACGCCAATCCCTCCTCTTAATCCCAGGCGGAAAGGGTGTCTGTACACTCTCGCGGTAGCGAATACGCCTTCGCCCTCTACCGGGAGGAAGAACGTGTAGCCGGCTGTGGCCGAAAGAAATCGGTTGAAATGAAGGAGCAGATCCAGGCCGAAACCATTCACGACGGGATCATCCGCAGAGCGAACACCGATATTATAACCAAGCCGCAGGAATAACCGTATGGAGTCGGTGGGGCCGGAATCTTCCTGCTGAGCCACCTCATCGGAATCCTGGCCATCCTGGGCGGGTTCGACTACTTTTTCAGATGTTTTTTCAGAGGGTTGAGCTTTTTTCTGTGATTGCCCTGTCCCTGTTTCCGCACGCGCGGATTCGTGAACGGTAATCCCGATGATTCCTCCATGCAGAAGCGCAATTATGGAGGATCTCACAATGATCGCCAATCCTTCCGCCCTTCCCCTGGCCTGCGCGGCACTCTCCAATTTTCTGACAAGAATGCGGTTTCCATCATTGCCGGAGAGGTAGAGATACACTTGATCCTCCAGTGAGGCATACCAGAAGACCGCGATGACACTCTTGTCGGCCGCCACCTCAGCTGCCAGTCGGATATTTACACCTGCTTCGGACGGACGGGGTCCCACAATACGGGAACCGAAATCCACTTCCAGATCGCTCAACTGACCGCCGACGGCCTCAACGATCTCCCTGGAGGCCTCCTCCTGCTCTTCAAAGACCATCATCACCACTAGCGGTCGAACCTCCTCACCGGCAACCGCGTTTGCCGTCCCGGCCAGCGAAATGGCAATTGCCGACACCATGGCGAGCGCCGCGCGCAAAATGGAGGAGCCGTTCATGGAAATACAATACACTATTCGCTGCCCCGAAAAAATCTGGAAAATAATGTGTCTGGCACCCTTGCAAACAAGCACGAATGTAATACTGGAGCTTTGTGCTCGCAATTATCAAATATCAATGGGATAATCGGCCCATGATTATCCAGGAAATCATTCGAGACACCCTGCCCCTATTGGAGAACAGGAACATCAAGGAAATCCGAATCGGTCTGTCCTTCACAGCGGTCGCGCTCGATGACGGATCGTGCGGCCTGGCCTCTGCCGCCCATCCCCTGGGTATATCCTCGTGCTCGGTTCTGGATGAAGCGGGATCGCTCAAGGGACGCAGCGCGGAAGAGCTCGTTCGATTGGCACAGCCGGGAAATCCCTTGACTACAGGGATCGCTCTGGCCACGCTAAACGCCGTGCTCAACACAACGAACAATCCTGATCCGGGCCTCGAGAAATGCGTCGATATCGACGGAGCAGTAATTGGATTGGTAGGCCACATTGCGCCTCTCGTGCCCCTCCTCGAGTCCAGGGCAAAGAAACTTTATGTTTTCGACCGCCGACCACTGCCGGCGCCCGTGCTCCCCGAGGAACGAGCGCCAGAACTGCTGCCGGGATGTGATGTGGCGATCTTCACCTCGCAGACCCTGGTTAACGGAACGGTGGACGACCTGCTGAGCGGGGTGAGCGGGGAAATCGTGATGATGGGGCCGACAACCCCCATGTGGACAGGGTTCGCTCGGCACGGAATTTCCCACCTGTTCGGCAGACAGGTCGTCGATGTCGATGCCGTGCTTGACATTGTGAGTCAGGGCGGAGGAACAAGACGGTTTTCACCGTACACAAATAAAATCTACGCGCATCTGCCCCGATAAGAAAGGAGATTCCTCAACATGCACAAACTCATCATCCTGGGGGCTGGACGCGTCGGACACGTGATCGCCCGTGATCTCAACGATGACTCCAACATCCAGGTAACAATTGCGGACCGACGAACAGAATACCTGGACGCTCTCTGTGAGAAACTCGAATGTGAAACCGTCTGCGCAGACCTCTCAGATATCGGCGCCATCGAACGCCTTGCATCCGACCACGATCTGGTGATCGGCGCACTCCCTGGCGCCATGGGGCTCAAGGCGCTGAAAGGGGTTATCGCTACCGGGAAGCCATGCGTGGACATCTCCTTCATGCCCGAAGACCCATCCAGCCTCGACGAGGAAGCCAGGAGGACCGGTTCCAGGGTGCTCTACGACTTCGGTGTCGCGCCGGGCATGAGCAATCTCCTCGCCGCAACAGCCGCGATGGAAGTGGCCCCCCCGCGACAGATCAGAATTGTGGTAGGGGGTTTACCGATGGTCCGCCGTCAACCCTGGGAATATTCCGCCCCATTCTCCCCCGCTGACGTACTCGAGGAATATACCCGGCCCGCCAGAATCAAGGTATCTGGAGAAATGGTCGAGCGGGTGCCTCTATCCGGAGTTGAGCTGGTTGAGTTCCCCGAGGTCGGCACTCTCGAGGCGTTCTTCACGGACGGCCTGCGATCCCTGATTCGGACCATCGATTGCCCCGGGATGGAAGAAAAGACCCTTCGATATCCAGGGTACGCCAAGAAGATAGGCCTGCTGAGAGACAGCGGGTTTCTCGGGAGCAAACCCATCGAAGTGAACGGCGTCGATATTGCACCCATCGACCTGACGCTCAAGCTTCTCGAACCCGCATGGCATCTGGACGAGATGATGGAAGAGTTCACGGTGATGAGAATCTCGGCAACGGGCGGCAACGGGCAACCCTTCACCAGGGTTACCTGGGATCTCTTCGATCGAACCGATCGGGACAAGAACGAGACCTCAATGGCCAGGACCACCGGATTCCCTGCCGCCATCGTCGCCCGGAGGATGCTGGACGGCACGATTGACCTGGAGCCGGGAATTCACCCTCCGGAAGCTCTGGCCGGCAACACGGCGTTCGTGGAGAGCATTCTCAAGGACCTCAAGTCCCGGAACGTTGTTTACCGAAAAACCGTGACCTAGGAGGGTGGCGGTCCGCCTCCGGGAATTCTCGGCGGGTTCATCTTTGCCTCACACGCACCCTCGTTGCAGACGCAGCTCCCGCCGCCACAATCCATGGTGTTGTTTCTGCAATCCATGGTGCACATCACGCCCTCGCAGTTGGGTTTCGACGATTTTGCGACACAGGTGGTGGGATGACAGCACTCGCCGTACACACAATCGGCATCGGTGGAGCACGAACGATCTACCTCTGCGGCCGGCTTCGCCTCTTCGACCGGCTTTCCGATAGCCGCCATCGGACCGGGCGTCTCGACCGCCAAAACTTCAGACTCCGGCTCGGTCTCCGCTGGAGTGTCGGCGCCCTGCCCGTTCGCTGCGGTCCCGCAACCGAGCACGATGAAAGTCATGAACAGCACCGTGACCACACTCGACAATTTTTCAAAATTCATCGATCATCTCCTTTTCCTTACGGTGCGAACATAACACGGACTGGCAGTCAGACCGGAAACTTCATGCCCAATTCGACAAAAATGAATATCCGCACTGAAATTGTTCTCAAAGAAATGATGAATGACATTGTCGACAACAAGGAATCGAAAGGAACCGACATGAGAGTCTCGGGACATATGTTCATATGCAGGCTTGTTCTACTCGTGGGTCTTTTGCTCGTTCCTTGCGGAGCCTGGGCGGGAGACGACTTTGCAACCGGAGAGCTGCTGGTCAAATTCAAATCCGGTTACGAGGGCAAGGGCGCGAAGGCCATAGAAAAGATCGGCGCGAAGGTCCTGGAGAAGCTGTCGCGTCTCGACGTTTCCAGGCTCGGGCTGCCAGGGAATCTCGACGTCAAGAAGGCAATGGCCAGACTCAACAAGCTGCCCTTCGTGGAATTCGCGGAACCCAACTACATATTCAAACCCACCTGGAACCCCAGCGACCCGAAATGGAATGATCAATGGGGAATCACGAAGATCGAAACCCCGGGCGGATGGGGAATGGAGACCGGGGACAGGAGTGTGATCATCGCCATCGTCGACACCGGCGTGGATCTCGACCATCCCGATCTCAAAAACAAGATCGTCGCCGGCTACGATTTTGTCGGCATGGACTCAGACCCCGACGACGTCGGGGGCCACGGCACCCACTGCGCCGGAATCGCCGCAGCCTCCACCAACAACGGTATCGGTGTGGCGGGCGTATGCGCAAACTGTTCCATCATGCCCTTACGGGTGCTCGGCGCGCAGGGAGGACTCGCCTCGGACGTTGCCAAGGGTATCGTCTGGGCGGCGGATCACGGAGCCGATGTAATATCCCTGAGCCTGGGGGGCATGTTCCCTTCATCGACCCAGAGAGATTCCATCGAATACGCATGGAACAAGGGCGCCATTGTCATTGCCGCTGCGGGCAACATGGGCGTGCAGGACGCGCACTACCCGGCTTACCACTCCACGTGTGTGGCCGTGGGCTCCACCGAAAGCAACGACGCGCGCTCCGGGTTCAGCAACTACGGATCATGGGTCGACGTGGCAGCCCCCGGGGGTTTCATCATGAGCACGATCCCCGACGGCCAGTACGGGTACAAGAGCGGCACCTCCATGTCCACCCCGTTCGTCGCCGGTCTCGCCGGGCTCCTCTTCAGCAAGATGGGATCGGGGGCTTCCAACTCTGCGGTCAGATCCGCCATCGAGAACAATTGTGATTCCATCGGAGGTTCCTGGGTTTCCAGGGGCCGTGTCAATGTTGCAAGGGCGCTGGCGAGCGTCAAAGCGCCCGCGCCTCCGTCGAGTCCCCCGGCCAAAGCTCCGAAAACCGGCTCGGGATCCGGCGGTGGCTCTCCTGCCAAGTCGTCCGACGGGGGCTATTCGCCGAAGTCCTTTGCCATGGATGCGGGGTCCACCTTGAAGTCGCCCGCGCACAGCCTGGTGAAGAGTGACGACAGCGCGCTTGTCATGCGAAGCACTCAATCGGGCAAGAAGAGACACATGGACCTGGAGGTGACCACGAAGGCGTCAACAAAGGGCGGCGTGGAGTCGATACAGGTGTTGCTCGAGGGCAGGTTCTTCATGCAAGGCGCGGGAGTAACCGCCTATCTGTGGAACTGGAAAGGGTTAAAGTGGGACTGGATCGGTCGCGAAAAGATGACCACC
This sequence comes from Deltaproteobacteria bacterium, assembly GCA_030621515.1. Taxonomy (GTDB): domain Bacteria; phylum Myxococcota_A; class Polyangia; order JAAYKL01; family JAAYKL01; genus JAUVAN01. Next base: position 9,815 of record JAUXHN010000146.1, read on the forward strand.
GAGGACAAAACGGTGATGTTTCGCCGAGAAAACGCTGCGGCCTACGTATCCGGCGACGGCGAAATCAAGGTGAGCTTTCGCATCGACAGCGACTGGTTTTCCACGTTCGATTTCGGCGCGGACAAGGTGCGTTTCTACGTGAAGACCGGCAACAAGAAAGGCTCCGGGGGCGGCGGATCGGGCTCGGGCGGCTCGGACGACCTCGGAAAGAAGGTCGCCGACACCTGGAAGAAACTCCTGAAATAGAATATCCTGAGAAGCTGAATAAAGCTCGATGCCCAGTATAGGGAGATGCAATGAAAAAAGTGGTCATTACTATCGCGGTTGTGTTTCTGTTTTCCTCGGTGGCCGCAGCCCAGACCATAGTGATGAACCCACCATCGGCAGTTGGTTATGCCGGCACATACTCCGGATCCACATATGCTTACTCCACAACCAGCATGTATATCATGAATTACGGTAGCTACTCCTACCAGGGAATCATTGAGTTCAACCTGGTTGCCGCCGGACTCCCTACCACCGCCATGACCGCCGACAACTGGACCGCCAAGTTGAACAGCGTCAACACAACTTCCGCCAACGGAACAGGCACCATGACGATACAACTCTGGGATCTGGGCGATTCCACAGAGGACAACGCAATCACCATCGCCGACCATGACAACACCATCGGCACGGTAATTGACACTTCAACCCACACCTTCAACGGGACACCAATGCAATTCCACGATGTCGATGTCACCGCAGAACTCAAGCGCGATCTCTTCGGCGCCGGAACGGGACAACAGACGAGCGGGTTCATTCTTCTCAATGCCGGCTCTCTCGCAGGACAGTTCGTGACCCTGGGCGAAACATCGCCGACTCTCGTCATCACCGTGGGCGTGGACGGCGGCACCGATTCAGATACAGATACTGATGCAGACACCGATTCAGATACAGATACTGATGCAGACACCGATTCAGACACTGATTCCGACACTGATACCGACACCGATACCGATACCGAATCCGATACCGACGGAGACACTGACGACGGCTTGGTATTCAACAAAGACAGCGGATGCGGATGCGCCAGCGTCGGTCGCTCGGTTTCCCCGACACCTCTGCTCGACCTGCTCACCGATTTGATTTTTCCGTAGTACCTCATCCCGGTTTGCCCACTGAGACAGGCTCCAGGGCGGG
>JAUXHN010000216.1 GCA_030621515.1 Deltaproteobacteria bacterium
GCATCAAAGAACTCTTCAGTCTGGTAATACACTCCCTCGAAATTCACTTTGCCTTCTTCTACAAAGCCGCTGAAAGCTTTCATACCCTCGGCTCTCATCGTGCGGTATCGCTCTTCGAGCGTGGCTCGCTCCGCATCATTCAATTCCAAAATGGAGGAGAACCCGTCGACCGCCTCTTGCACCGCCCGCTCCTGGTCCTCAGGGTCAGCCAGATGCTTTCTGAGTCCTTCCGCCGAGTCGTCACGATTCTTTCTCCACTCAAACCGTGCGACTTCCTTGGCGATCTTACACAGAGGATCATCGTCCGAATCCGATCTGTCACCTTCTTCGGCCGTCGAATGGGCTGCGGCCATTCTCAATTGCTCCGAGAAGAATCCGTACGACTTCGCCCGCTTGCATTTTTTTAGCGTCTGCTCGCACCGGAGGAGAGCACCCGCTTGCATTTCCTTTTTTGGCTGTGCCCGGCTCGAGTCTCCGTCATTTCGAATTTGGGAGAATTGCTCGCCGCCAGATACCAGAAGAAAGAACAGCACCGCGTTTGCGCAAAGGGAAATGAAAAGAAACACAATCAACGCCCACCCCTTGCCACCGAACGACATGTTGATTCCTTTCCTACTCACAAGGGTGCCTCACAAGGGTGCCAAACACATTTTCTTATGGGTACAGTTCCCTGCCGGTCCGAACCGTTGCTTTTTATCGATCAATCATCAGATGCTTCTCGAAGAGCTTCCGTTGCCCAGTTGTTGATGCTCTTTCCCGTCACCTCGGCTGCGGTGGCAATGGCAGCGTGAACCTCGGGTGGGATACGTAGCATGAGATTTCCCGAGTAAGCTTTTTGAGGCTTCTTGCCAATTTTCTCGCAGGCCTCGATATAGTCTTTCACCGCCTCGTGAAATGCACGTCGCAGTTGTTCAACATTTTTGCCATGGAAACCGATGACATCACGAATTCCGGCGATATGCCCGATGAAGCACTCGTCCTCGTCGCTGTACTCGATTCGGGCAGCATAGTCATTGTAGGTCATTGTGTTCATTCAATAACTCCTGTTTGCTCCAGGAAGCTTCTCGCGTCTCTCACCTGGTACGGCTTGGCTTCCTTGGCCGGATGAGGACGGTGGAAGGTCCCCACAACTCCATTCAGAACAAAGCGAACGCGTGATCCGCGTCCTTCGATCGTCTCGGCACCCAACGCAACAAGCAAGGACTCGACGCGCGCCCACTCCAGGGTCTTCGAGACCGGCTCGGAGTAGATCAACTCCAGAGTCTTGCGATGCTTCCTGTTCATATAATCATGATAGCAGAAGTTGCAATCAGGTGGTAGCGAAATTTGCAATCACATAAAAATACGGGAAAAGGAAACCGGATAATAATCAATCGCGTCAGCGCAACCAATCGACAAACGCAGCGAGCGCATCCCAAGCGTGCCATCCCAAGCGTGCCAGCCTCCTTTTTTCGTTGGTTATGATATTATCTTGCCATGACACGAGCGAGATTCAGCAGATGTTCGCTGGAAGCGAGTTTGGTCGTCTTTATTGTTTTGGGGTGTGGCGCTGAGAAAGCCAACCTGGTTGTGGGCATGCCGCAGGCGGGGTCGGAAGAGATAGAGAAGCATACCTCAGAGGAAACGCCCGATCCTGATAAAGACAAGGGTAAACGATTTTACGTTCAAATTGGCAATAAGGGTTTCACCGTAGGGTTTTCCTCACGGGGATTGGCCAATTATGGAGATGCTGCTCGTTATGAAGATGTCGAGCCTGTGTTGATCAAAGAGCTTACCGGACCGTGCTTCGAATGTGTCGATGCGATCACAGCAAACTGTAGTGTACGGCACACTGGGCGCACCTACGAATCGAAAGCGGAATGCCGATGGCCTGATGGCTTCATTGAAAATTCCAAAGAGTGCTCACTTCAGTACTTGGACCGTAGTGTTCCGTTGTTCTTGTTACAGTGCGAAGGGGGATACGATGGAGGAGCACATCCCGACTTCCTTTTCAGCAAGACGTACTTTTGGCCAGACATCATGGAGGCCATGTCTTGCGATTTGGCGGAATTGATTGGCAAGAATGGCAAACTGGAAGAAATCATCAGAGATGCGTCACTTAAAAAAGAGCCAGCTTGCGGTGAATGGGAATATGGTGACATGGGTTACGATTGTACCCACGTTGTGATCGATTCCGAAAAAACCGCAACAATGGAGATTACCACCTATCTGCCAAGGGTTGCCAGGGGGATGCCCTGCGACCAAATGAGCTTTTATGTCACTATACCCATTGGGGAATTGGACGATTCGCTCGTACGACGTTTGCGAAAGCGACAAGCGCGCCTGTCGGGTCTTGCGGTCACCTTGATTGACCCGATAGAAGAACATCATGACGCCTTGGAACGACAACATAGAGAAGGAACAGTGGAGGAATAGGCTCGGATGCCGGACTCCTTTTTTGCAGGCGAAATCGAACGAGTGATGACGAAGTTGTTTTGTGAATACCGGTTTGCTTGATAATAGTATTCTTTGTTTTATCGGTACGGGAAGGTTCTAGGCGATGGCCGATCTGCGGTTTACCAACCACGCACTTGAGAGGATGTTCAAACGGAACATTTCGCCAAAGGAGTGCGAAGAGGTCTTCCAGCAGGGGCGGACGATCGAAGCCTACCCGGATGACGAGCCGTTTCCGTCGGAGCTGCGGTTCGGACAGGTCGGCGATAAGATGATACACTTGGTCGTGGCGTTCGGAGAAAACGCGGTGCATGTGATTACTGCTTACGAGCCCAATCCCGCGCTGTGGGATGAAGGCTTTACGAAAAGGAAGAAGTGATGACAACAAACGGAATCGGATGTCCCCTGTGCAAGGGACGGATGAGCCTCGGCCGAACCGACGTCACCTTCCGGCGCGGGCGCAGTGTAGTGGTCGTGGAGTCGATCCCGGCGCTGGTATGCGAGAACTGCGGTGAGGCATCGATCGATGTCGTGGCCTCGAAGGCCGCCTATGAGATTGCGGAGCGCGAGATCGCCCGGGGCGCGGCCCTGGAGTTTTGTACCTACGCAGCTTAATGCGGATGATCGTTAATCGTGTCCGCTCAACCAATCGACAAACGCTGCGAGGGCCTTCGCCCGGTGGCTGATCCGCTTTTTTTCGTCCGGTGGGATTTCGGCGAGGGTGATGTCGTATCCTTCCGGGATGAAGACGGGGTCGTATCCAAATCCGTTAACCCCCACAGGAGCAAATCCTATTTTTCCCTCGAAGGTTCCGTGGAATATTCGCGGTTCGTTTTTCGGCTCGACGTAGGCCATGGCGCAGCGGAACCTTGCCGTGCGCTCGCCCTGCGGGATGTCCCGCATCTCGCGAAGCAACAGAAGATATCTCTGCTCGTCGCTCAGGCTGTCACCGCCGTATCTCGCGGAGTGGATCCCCGGCCGTTTGCCCAGGGCGTCGACTTCCAGACCCGAGTCGTCGGCCAGGGCAGGGCATCCGCAGATTCTCGCGGCTTCGAGGGCTTTCTTTATCGCGTTCCCTTCGAAAGTGTCGGCGTCCTCGACGATGTCGGGGATCTGTGGGGAGTCGACAAGGGAGGTGACCGAATAGCCGAGCTTCTCGATCAGACCGGCTATCTCCGCGACCTTTCCCCTGTTGCGGGTGGCGATGACCAGGCGATTCAAGGAAGATCCTCGGGGGCCTCCACCATGGCGTCGATGTCCACGCCCGCCGCTTCGAGGGCATCCTTCTGAATCTGTACGAGGGCGGCGATTCCCTCGAGTCCCAGGTTCGTCATCTCTACCAGCTTGGAGGCCCTGAACAGCTCGCCCTCAGCGGTCCCCTGCACCTCCACGATGCCCCCGAGTCCGTCCCCCGCGATGTTGAGATCCACGTCAGCGGTGGAGTCCTCGGAGTAGTCGAGATCCAGCAGCACCTCACCCTTGACCAGGCCGACGCTTATGGCGGCCATCATGGACTTGAACGGTCGACGCTTGATCTTGCCGGCCTTGAGGAGTCGGTCGAGGGCCAGAGCCAGCGCGACGAACCCGCCTGTGACCGACGCGGTGCGTGTCCCGCCGTCCGCCTGGAGGACGTCGCAGTCGATGGTTATGCTCTTCTCTCCCAGGCGCGCCGGCCAGATGGATGCCCGCAGACACCTGCCGATCAGTCGTTGTATCTCCTGGGATCGACTCGACGGCCATCGACCGAACTGTCCCTCGCGTAGCGAGCGATTGGCGTTGGCCCGCGGGAGCATGGCGTACTCGGCGGTGATCCATCCTCGTCCCTTGCCCCGCATCCAGTCCTTGACGCGATCCTCGACAGAGGCCGTGCAGACGACCATGGTGTCGCCGGTCTCTACGAGGACGGAGCCCTCCGGATGCCGCAGGAAATTAGTGGTTATCTTGACCGCTCGACCCCTGTCGTTACTCGTGCGTTTGTTTGCCATCGTCCTTCGCTCTCTTTTCTATCGGGCTGCCTGGAAGAGACACCACGAACACGCTTCCAGGATCGTCGGTTTCTTCGTGGCGCACCTCGCCGCCGTGGGCGAGGCAGATCTGGCGCACCATCGCAAGGCCCAACCCCGTGCCGCCGCTCTTGGTGGTGTAGAAGCTCTCGAAGATCTGTTTCACCGCCTGCGGGGGAATCCCGACACCGGTATCGGAGATTCGCATCTCCACGTTCTTTTCACCGGCGACGGTCGTGACACGCACCTTTCCGCCCTCGGGCATGGCCTCGCACGCGTTGCGCAGGAGATTGAGGAGCGCCTGGCGGATCTGCCCCTTGTCGAACAGGGCGGGGGGGAGATCCCGATCGAGCCTTGATTCGGCGGTGATGCCCAGCTCGCTGAACTCCCCGGTCATGAAATCCAGGGATGCTTCCACCACCGCGTTGAGGTCTCCGAATTCGGGCTCGGGCTCGGGAAGCCGCGCGAAACGAAGATAGGACTCGGTGATTCCCGTGAGCCGTTCGATCTCGTCCTGCATTGCGCCCAGAAGGGTTCTGGCCTCCGTGGCCCCGGTCCCGAGTTCCTCGTCGAGCAGCTCGGCGTTCAGTCCGAGGGACGAGAGCGGGTTGCGGATCTCATGGGTGACCTGGGCGGCCATCTTTCCGGCGGTAGCCAGCTGTTCGGATCTGATCAGCATCTGATCGCGCTCGGCCAGAGCGTCGGTCATGCGGTTGAACCCGGATGCCAGCACTCCTATCTCATCCTGTCTTCCAACCTCGATGCGGGTCTCCAGCTTGCCACGCGCTACATTGGCAACGGCGGCCTGGAGGCGCTTGAGGGGCGCGAGCAGTCGATGGATCGAGAGCACGACGGCGCCTCCGACGAGGAGAGCGACGGCTGTCAGCATCACCAGGGCCAGGGTGGCTCGCACGCTGTCCTGTTCCGCATTTTCCGCGACCTCCGTGATGTGGCGATTGAGCTCCGATTCGATACCGGCGAGCACCTTGTCGAGCAGGCGTTCGGATCGTTTGAGGCTCTCGATCTGGCGTGTCGCTTCCTCGACGTGCCCCGCGTCCATTTCGGAGTAAAGCATGGAGAACTTGGCCTCGTTGTCGCGATAGCGTTTCCCGACCTGGCGAAGTCGCCGCTTCATCTCCGAGAGGAAGGCTGCCTCGTCTTCGGGAATGTTCGACCTGAGGGCCCTCCTGATAAGTTTTTCGAGCCGCTTCAGGGTCACCGGGCGATAGCGTCTCGCCGCGTCGATCCAATCTCGCGTCACGGACTGGTTGGGATCGTCCGCGAGCCGGTCCATCAGGGTGTTGAAGACGAGCTGGGTGGCGCGAATGTCGGAGGTGCCGAGCGTCAGTGGGAGATATGTGGAGTTTATCAACGACAGCTCGGCGGTTGTCTGCCGGTGCAGAAGGATGCTGTACGTGATGAGGCAGGTGAAAGCCATCACCACTGTAGCGAAGCCCGCTATGACGCGATTCCTGACCGAGAAGCGCACCTGGATGCCACGGTCGGTCTTCTTGTCTACTCCGTGAGTTGACATGAACTGATTATTCGGGGACTTCGATGCCGCGTCGGGTGAGGTCTTCCCGATGCTTTTCAATTCCCCGGAGGAAAGCTGTGATGACGGTGGGATCGAACTGGGTGCCCGCGCAGCGATTCAACTCGGTCACTGCTTCCTCGTGTTTCATTGCCTTTCGGTAGGCCCGGCTGGAGGTTATGGCGTCGTAGGAATCCGCCACCGAGAGGATGCGAGCGATCATGGGGATCTCCTCGCGCTTGAGATGGAGCGGATATCCCTTTCCGTCCCATCTCTCGTGGTGCAGGTGCACCCCGGGGATGATGGGTTGCAAGAAGGAGATGGGTTCAAGGATGTCCTTGCCGAAGGTCGGATGCATCTTGACGATCTCGTACTCCTCGTCCGTGAGCTTGCCGGGTTTGTTCAGGTTTGCGTGGCAGCCCATCTTGCCGATGTCGTGAAGCATCCCGGCCTGGGTTATCAGTTCGATCTGGTCTTGCGGTTCCCCAAGTTCTTCGGCAGCTATCCTGGCGTAGACAGTGACCCGGTCGGAGTGACCGGCGGTGTACGGATCCATTGCCTCGAGGGCTCGCGCCAGACTCTGGATGGTCTGCCTGAAGGTCTGCTGGAGATTTTCGTAGAGCATGGCGTTGTCGACTGCCGCCGCGGTTCGAGAGCCGAGCATGCTCAGAACCTTGCGCTGGCCCTCCGTAAACCTCGAGTCTCCGGTGCAGGAGTGGACGGACAGAAGGCCGATGGTGCGCTGGCGAGTTACGAGGGGAACGCTCATGAAGGTGGAGAGGTTTTGCGGAGCCCTGGTGAAGAAGTGAGCGGCGGATGCATCGTGGGCCAGGATGGCGCGCTTGTCATCGAGGTGCATGATAATCTCCTCGATATTCAGACGACCTTCCTCAATCTCCGGAGGGGCGTCGGGATGTACGAGTTGTGAAACCTCCTCGAATTCCTCGGAAGAGCGCTTCTCCAGGTGGATTCGAGCGAAATCGCAGCCGATATTTGCTACGGATGCGGCGAGGGTGGAGTCGAGAACCTCGCCAAGAGACAGAGTGGACTGCAGTTCCTCGGAGAGCTCGTGCAGGGAGATGATCTCCTTGAGGTGGATATTCTCGGAAATCAGTCGTTGCTTTTCGATCCCTCTATGGATGACGTGCACGACTTCCTCTACCTTGAACGGCTTGAGAATGTAGTCATATGCGCCTTTCTTCATTGCCTCGATCGCACCACCTGCTGCAAGTGCTGCCTGGATCGTAGTAATATATGGAACACCAAAATCCACCGCAGCACGGCGAATACGATATCCATCCTTTCGTCCCTGCTTGCTTGTCGGGGTATTGACAATCAGTGCGACTTCATCCCTGCGCATCATATCGATAACATTCGGACTGCCATCATGTACTTTCTTGACAACCTCCATCACAATACCATGCTTACCCAAATGATTTGCAGTTCCTTTCGTGCCGATCAATTCAAGTCCCACGTCCTGCATCTTTTTGGCAACATCTACAATACGTTCCTTGTCATCTTCACGGATGGACATGAACACCTTGCCTGTAAGAGGCAGTAAATTGTCTGCACTTACCTGCGCTTTGAAAAAGGCACGTCCGTAATCATAATCGATTCCCATGACCTCGCCTGTACTCTTCATCTCAGGTCCAAGAACCGGATCGGCACCCGGGAGTTTGTCGAATGGCAAAAGCACTTCCTTCACAG
>JAUXHN010000228.1 GCA_030621515.1 Deltaproteobacteria bacterium
GGCGGCACCGCGAACGTGACCGTATGCGTCTCGGACGATCCCGTGGGATCGCCGTACATCATCGCGCCGGTCGCGCTGCTGGTGATGAATCAACCCTCCCTGGAGAAGTTCGGTCCGAGAGTAAAGAAGGGCGGCCTCATCGTGGTGAACACGTCGCTCATTCCGATCGCCGCCGACAGGGACGATTGCACGGTGCTCAACATCGCCGCAAACGATGTCGCCAAGGAGGCGGGCACGGCTCGCGCGGCAAACCTGGTGATGCTCGGCGCATACGTGGGGTGGTCCGGGATAGTAGATGAGAGCGTGACCATCGCCAAGATCGAGAAGGAATTCGCGTCAAAGGCCAAGTTCATCCCGGCCAATGTCGCGGCTTTCAAGGCGGGGCATGTGGAGGGCGCGAAAATGAAGGGAGGCTCATGATGAATGTTGCTCCCGCGGTGGATATGGATCGAGTCGGCGCCGTGCTGGACAGGTTCGAGAAGGGCGAACGAAGTCATCTCGTTCACGCTCTTCAAGATCTCCAGAGCGAGATTCACTATCTTCCCAAAGAAGCAATCAAAGCTGCCGCGAAATACCTGGATGTGCCTCTGCACTCGGCATTTTCGGTGGCCACATTCTACAAGGCGTTCAGCCTGGTTCCCCGCGGAGAGACCATTATCAAGGTCTGCCTGGGCACGAGTTGCCATATTCGTGGCGCTTCGGTGGTGGTGGAGGATTTGCGAATAGGCCTCGGCGTGGGCCCGGGTGAGACCACGCAGGACATGAAGTACACCGTCGAGGTGGTCAACTGTGTCGGCGCGTGCGCGCTGGCGCCGGTGGTCATCGCGAATACGCGGTACATCGCCGACGTCAAGCCCGGGACAATCGTGAAGATTATCGAGGAAGGTTGAGATAAGCGCAATGGGAATAGCAAACCTGAAAAAGCTTGAGGCGCGTCGATCAGCGCTGCACAAGGCCCATGAGAATGTGAAGACTCAGGTGCGGGTGTGTTCGGGCACCGGTTGCGCGGCGCTCGGAGCGTTCGAGGTTTACGACGCGCTGGTCGAGGAGTCCAAAAAGGCCGGGTTGCCCGTGCAAGTCGAGTTGGCGCCCTGCGGCAAGGATAAAGACCCGATATTTGTTTCGCTCACGGGGTGTCAGGGTTTTTGCCAGATCGGGCCGCTGGTTCACATTCTCCCGGAAGATATTCTGTACACCGGGGTCAAGGTTTCCTCGGTCAAAGATATCGTGGGAAAGACCCTCGCGGACGGACAGGTGATTGACAAGCTCCTGTACAAGAACCCTGAGGACAAGAAGCGGCTCAAGGGCAGGGCGGACATTCCCTTTTACAAGGGGCAAGAACTCGTGGCGCTCGAGGGATGTGGATCGGTGGCTGCGGATAGCCTCGATTCCTACATCGCCTCCGGTGGGTTCTCATCACTGGCAAAGGCGCTGAAGATGGATCCCGATCAGGTGATCGCCGAGGTCGAGAAATCCGGTCTGCGCGGTCGCGGAGGCGGTGGATTCCCCACCGGCAGGAAATGGCGGTCATGTGTCAACGCTACGGGTGATGAGCGTTTCGTCATCTGCAACGGCGACGAGGGCGATCCGGGAGCTTTCATGGATTGTTGCATCATGGAAGGCGATCCCTACCGCGTCATCGAGGGAATGATTATCTGTGCCCACGCGGTCGGTTCCAGTACGGGCTTCATCTACGTGCGCCACGAATATCCGAGGGCTGTCGAGAGGCTCAGCCTGGCAGTGAAAACGTGCGAGGAAAACGGATTGCTCGGCACAAAGATACTCGGCAGCGATCTCAACTTTGACATCAGCGTGGCGCGAGGTGGAGGGGCTTTCGTTTGCGGCGAGTCCACGGCGCTGATGCGGAGCATCGAGGGAAGCGTGGGTGAACCTCGGGCCAAGTATGTTCGATCGGTGCAGCGCGGGTTCCGCGACAAGCCGACAGTCCTGAACAACGTGGAAACGTTTGCCTGTGTTCCCTCAATCATCAACGAGGGCAGCGATTGGTTTGCGTCAAGGGGCACGGAGAAGTCATCCGGGACAAAAGCCTTCTGCCTGGTGGGAAAGGTTGTAAATACCGGTCTCATCGAGGTTCCCATGGGCACAAAGCTGCGCGATGTCGTCTTCGGGATAGGCGGAGGAATAATCGACGGGCGACCCTTCAAGGCCGTGCAGACAGGCGGCCCATCGGGTGGATGCCTCGGGGAAAACTATCTCGATCTTCCCGTCGATTTCGATGCGCTTGCGGAGGCGGGCTCCATGATGGGTTCCGGTGGGATGATCGTGATGGACGATCGCACCTGCATGGTTGACGTGGCAAAGTACTTCCTCAACTTCCTGATGGAGGAGTCCTGCGGGAAGTGTGTGCCCTGTCGCGAGGGGGTATATCAGCTCCACGCCCTGCTCGATAAACTGTCGAGAGGGGAGGGTGAGCCGCAAGACCTGGAGAAGATCCAGCGACTCGGGAAAGAGATCCAGGTGTCGTCTCTGTGCGGGCTGGGAAAATCGGCCCCCAACCCGGTCCTGTCCACCCTGAAGAATTTCAGGGAGGAGTACGAGGCGCATGTAAACGACAAGCGGTGTCCGGCCGGCGTTTGCCGGGATATCACCACGTTTACCATCGATCCCGACAAATGTACCGGGTGCCTGGTGTGCAAGAAGGCTTGTCCGCCCGACGCGATCTCCGGTGAAAAGAAACAGGTTCACGTTATCGACCAGGACAAGTGCACACAGTGTGGCGCCTGTCGTCTGGTATGCAAGTTCGACGCCGTGGTTACAAGCTAGGGTGAGGGCGATGATGTACATCTACATTGACGGAAAAAAAATCAGCGCAAACGACGGGGAGACCATCCTCGCGGTCGCTAATCGCAACAATATCTACATCCCGACCTTGTGCCATCACGAGGCTCTCGACGATGTCGGCGCGTGCAGGGTCTGCATGGTCGAGATCACGCACAAGGACTGGGGAGGTTGGACAAACCTGGTCACGGCGTGTCTCTACCCCGTCGAAGAAGGGCTCGTGATCAGCACTTCAAGTGATGCGGTCAGGCGTTCGCGGGGGACAACACTCGATCTCCTGATGGCCCGTTGCCCCACTTCGGATGTGATCCGCTGGATGGCCGAGGAAAACGGTGAAATCTCCGTTCGGTACGAGCAGGTTGACGATGGCTCCAAGTGCATCATGTGCTCCCTGTGTGTTCGCGCTTGCGAGAAAATGGGTTGCAACGCCATCGGCACCGTGGGCAGGGGACACGACAAGAAGATCGCGCCGCCATTCTTCGAGAATCCGGAAAACTGTATCGGTTGCGGCGCTTGCGCGGCCATCTGTCCGACCGGACACATCGAGATGAAAGACACCCGGACCACACGGGAGATCTGGGAAAAGAAATTCGATTTCGTGGCCTGTGAAGTTTGCGGCGAGCCCGTAATGACAGAGGAATACCGCGATTACGCCATTGCGAACCGCGATCTGCCGGCGGACTACTACACAACGTGTTCCGCGTGCAAGAAGAAGAAACTGGCGTCCCATTTCGACAAGGTAGGGTCTTGAGGCAAGAGGATATCAAGAGAATGCAAAAGACATACGTAGTCATTCCGAGAAACTGCACCGGTTGTCGAACCTGCGAGCTGGCATGTTCGATGATCAAGGGCACCGAGGGCGTGTTTGCCCGCTCCCGCATCAATATCTACAAGGTAGGTGAGGAGCGGTACATGCAGATGACCTGTCTCCAGTGCGTGGAGGCGGCGTGCGTCAAGGTATGCCCAACGCAAGCGCTGGTCCGCAACGAGCTGACCGGGGCAATAGAAGTAGACGAAGATAGGTGTGTCGGTTGCGGTCTTTGCGAGCCGGCTTGTCCATTTGGGCACATGCATTTCGACCTGGATGAGGGAGTTCCCGTCAAGTGCGATCTCTGCGGAGGAGATCCCACCTGCGTGAAATTCTGCCCACACAGAGCACTGGAGTTGAAGTGATGACCTCAAAAATCCCCCAAAATCTCGTTGGACGAATCAGGGTGGGAAACGGTACGTGTCCCGCAGGGCATTCCCTGATGGTCGAAGATAAAAAATTCGATGGAGAACGCGCCATAGCGGTCAAGATCAGGCTCGCCGGTCATTCGGGAATGTTGTACCTTCACCCGTTCTACGGGAAACACGAGTACGAGAGCGACGTTCCGATGAACAAGGGAGATGTCATCGAGGTGTTTTGCCCCGAATGCAATGTTCCGCTGACCATCGATGAGCAGTGTAAGCTGTGCAATATCCCCATGTTCGCCGTATGTCTGCCCGATGGTGGCCAGGTGGAGGCCTGCCCCACGATCGGATGCCATCGACATTCCCTCACGATCGTGAATCTGGACGAGCAGCTCGATCGTATGTACGTTGCCGAGACGAAAATCCAGATGTAACTGTTTCGAGGAATAGGAATGTTTTCCAAAGGCGACGAGATCGATATCACGGTTGATCCCGATAAATGTATTCGCTGTGGGGCGTGTGAGGCGTCCTGTCCTTCGCGGATCCTGTTATGGGAGGGGGACGATCTACGTGTCAGCAATCCGGGTCGATGCATCGGTTGCGGACACTGTGTGGCAGTCTGCAGGGACAGCGCTCTTTCCCATTCGGAGCTTCCTGCGGAGAAATTCGTGGAGATCGAGAACCGGGAGCAAATGGACCCGGAGGCATTGAGAAGGCTCTTCACCGAGCGACGAAGCTGCAGGAGATTCCTGGACGAGCCCGTTTCGAGGGAACAGATAGACAAGCTGATCGATAGCGCCCGATGGGCTCCCACATCCACAAACTCCCAGAACGTTCGCTTCATGGTTTTTCAGGGACGCGACGCCGTGCGAGAACTCGCCGTGGAGACCTCCAGGTACTATCTCAAACTAGAGCGCCGATTGGCCAACCCCCTTTTCCGTTTCGGCATCGGCCTGGGAATAGGGCGGAAGACCGTTGCCGCTTACCGTCTTCGCATGCCGGCGATTGTCGAGATGTTCACCCGGACACTGGTTGGCGAGGATGACCGTCTCTTCTACAATGCCTCTTCGGTGATGCTGCTCTTTTCCTCGGGTCTGCCACACCTGGCCTACGCGGGGTGCAACCTGGCGGCCATGGAAATTCTGCTGGCAGCGCAATCCATGGGCCTGGGAACGTGCATCAACGGTTACGCTCTGACTGCGCTGATACGCGACGCCAAAATGCGGGAACGTTTCGATATTCCAAAGGGGTATACCGTCGGCGCCATGATCGCCGTCGGCGTGCCTGGAGGAACGTTCTATCGGGTTCCTCCTCGGAACAAACGCAGGGTCATCTGGCAGGGTTGATCCTTCTCTTTATGTTTGGCTCCCCAATCCGAGGAATAACATCAAGCAAGTGGTGAAAAAGCCAGGTCTGAAAAGGTGAAAAAAACACGGCTGAATTTCGGCGGTGCAATTCTATTCAATAGAATTCGTGCATTGATATACCCGTCACGTGTTCAGTAGTTGACTGTTTCGTCATGGTCCAACTGAGCCTGATAGTATCGCAAATGATACTCAGGACGGACGGGAATATCGTTCGATGATGAACCGTGCGGAATTCATCCCATCCAGGGCTGAACTCATTATGCCCCCAGCATAACCGGCGCCCTCGCCAACCGGGTAGATCCCCTCGATGTCGATGCAGCACCCGGTCTCACGATTGCGGGTGATCCTGAGCGGGGAGGATGCTCTCGATTCGGGAGCCATCGCCACGGCGTCCTCGTGAAGATATCCCGGGAGTTTGCGATCGAATTGTTCCAGCGCCGTCCTTATGGGGTCGGTCACGAATTGTGGAAGGATTCGATCCAGCCTGGCCCGGAAGGCTCCCAGTCGATAGCTGGTTTGTGGCAAATCTGCCTTTGCGGGCTCCCCCCGCGCAAAGTCCATGAGTCCCTGCGCCGGAACCGAGTAGTCGGATCCTCCCGCGTCAAAGCAAGTAGCCTCCACCGTTTCGACGAAGGCCAAACATTTCGATAGGTTGTGGCCTCCAAAGGTTTCCGGTTTCAGGGTGACGACGATCCCGCTGGTCCCGAATGCCGAGTCCCGCGCGCTTTCCGACATGCCGTTGATGCACAGGCGTCCGGGTTCGTTGACGGTGGGAATGGTCTGTCCGCCGGGGCACATGCAGAAGGAAAAGACCGGAACATCGCCCACACGGGCCGTGAGCTTGTAGTCCGCTGCGCCCAAAGCCGGATGTCCGGCCGCACGGCCGAACTGGCGCCGATCGATCCACTCCTGGGGGTGCTCCACGCGAATCCCCATCTGGAACGGCTTGGGATCTATGGTCACTCCCGAGGAGTGAAGCATCCGCATCGTGTACCGCGCCGAGTGTCCGACGGCCAGAACCAGGCAGGTTGTGTCGATTGGCCCATCCGTGGTCTCGATTCCCTCCAGACGGCCGCGAACGATCTTGAGTCCGGTCATCTTGACGCCGGTCATGATCGCCCCCCCGGCTGCCTCGATGGCACTCACCAGGCCGGTGACGGTCTCTCCGAGGAGATCGGTGCCCACGTGAGGCTTCGCGTCGATGAGGATGTCCTCGGGTGCGCCGCAATCCCTGAGCACGCGAAGGACCTCGCCCGTCCATGGATGGCTAAGGGAGGTGTTCAGCTTGCCGTCCGAGAACGTGCCGGCACCCCCTATCCCGAACAGGGTGTTGCATTCGGGATCCGGCTCCCGCCGGGTCATGAAATCGCTCACGGCGGTCACGCGCTGCTTCACCGTGCCGCCCCGGTCGAGTATCAGCGGTCGATATCCGTGGCGAGCGAGCAGGAGGCCCGCGAAGAGACCTGCCGGCCCGGCGCCCACCACCACGGGTCTGCGGGGCATGGGGTCGTTTCCAGGCTCGACGACCGGTGATTGCGGGGGCTCCACGGATATCGCGTTGGCAATTTCGGCCCTGCTTTCGTCACGTAGCTCCACGTCTACCGAAAAGACCAGTTTTACCGAGCCCTTGCGTGCGTCCACCGACCGCCTGACCACTTTGAACGAGAGGAGATTGTCCTCATCGCATTTGAGACGGGTAAGGATTTTACGTCTCAGATCCTTCATTATGGGGCCGTCGTATAGAACCGACAGGCTGTGCAGTCTGAAGCTCATGGGGACGTATCTAGAGGTTTTT
>JAUXHN010000058.1 GCA_030621515.1 Deltaproteobacteria bacterium
TCTCATACTGACCGCGCCCTCATCAGGGCGCGGCAAGAAACAGCAGATAAATTGCGGTGGTCACCCGGCAAGGGCTAGAATTGCCACGGATAAGGGGCCCATGCGCCCGAAAGGACCAGCCGGAGGTTGGCGACGTTATCGTACGACCTTTCCGGTGTCGGAGATATCTGCGTATGAAGGGCAGCAACTCGTTCAAGATCGTGATCGGTGACGGATGGCGAGCGACCGCGTACGCCGGTTCCGCCGGTGATTCATTCGGTAAGGTCGAGAAATTCGACGCCGCTGCGGCTCGCGGCGTGCTGGACATGGTGGTTGACGGAACGAGCTTGGTGAGCCGTCAGGACGAGGATTCGGTGTTCTTCCTCATGAGGGACTTCCTCACGGCTGTGGAGAGGCTCTCCACCGGCGACGGGACCGCGCGTGTCAGTTTCTACGAGAGCCCGCACGAGCTGGTTCTCCAGCGGATCTCCGATCATGTCTACATTACCTTTTACAGAGGTGGGGGCCAGCCGGAGGTCTTTGTCAAAGATCAGGTGATTCCTTTTCGCCAGTTCATGGGGGGTGTGCTCGCTTCGGCCTCGGATCTCACGGCCCAGGCAATGGATTCGGATCCCTCCGCCGGCGACGATCCGCTCGTGTCATGGATTAAAGAAACTGCGCAAAGGCTAGAGACGCAACATAAAATGACTGACGGTGGGATAGGGAAGGGGGACGCGACGGAGATGATCCGCGTCGGCATGGAGAGCACCCGATGGAAACAGGCGCGCAACGATAGAGGTTTCTCTTTCGGTTTCAGGTTTCTCTCCACTTCTACGGATTTACTGGCGCCGGGTCGCCCCATAGGGAACGATCTCAACGCGCTCCTGTTTACCGGGCAATACGCGGTTTATGCGCGGGGGCGACGAAGGATCCTGGGAAAGGGTTTCCTGTTCCTGCAGACCGAGAAGCTCCTCGCCTCTGTTCGAAAACTCCTGGCAGCATGGGAGGAAGGGCGTCCGACGACGGTGCGCCTGATCTCGGAGGGCCTCGTGGTCGGCGTTCGCCTCGGTGTGGACGATTCCCTCGCGATCACTCTGCTGAACCCCGACGACGATGATTCCATTCTGGTCATCAACGATCTGACGCCCTGGGAGTATGCGGATGCGGTGCTCGGAGCGGCGCGAGAGGTGAGGCGACTCATCGTCGACCAATCCCCGAAGCAGCGCAGAAACATCAGGTTGGAGTCGTTTTCCCGGGAGATCCGCAGCCTCGCCGTATGGGCGAAGGAGCAACGACGCGGGGCCGTCATCAATCGAGATGTGGATCAGTATCGAACGGTGGAGGCGAACCGTCGCGCGAAGGACACTGAAGCGGGCAGGATCGGCGAGGCCAGCCGGCTGGCGTTCACAGAGCGCTGGCGGATAGAGGCTGAAGGACTGGACCTGAGCGGCACGATGCTCTGCGGGGCAATGGGTTTGATATCGGCGCGTCGCTTCATGCTGGGCGTGGAGGTAGAGAACGGCGCAGTGGTCTGGCGGAGGGAGACGGAACGGAGCGAAGCGGCAATGCGGGTGGCCGGCCGCGACGGTCTGGTCAGGGTCTTCCCTTCAGGGCAGGTGGAGATGTTGGATCTGGCAACCGGAACGGCCAGGTGGACGACAAACCTCGCGGCCAGGTCCGGCGGCTCTCCGGTCATCCTCGTCGTGGACCACGGCCCGGTGCCGGGCATCGTCATCGTTGCCGAGGAAGAGAATAAGCTGGTTGCCCTTGATCTCAGAACGGGAGAGCCCCGCTGGAAGTTCATATCCCCGAGGGGAGGCAGGTTTGCGTTTCGGCGATACGGGCGCCTCCTCTACGTGGCCAGCAACGATTCGCATCTCAGCGCGGTGGATCTGGAGGACGGAACCCTTGTATGGCGGTTCCCCGAGAGAACCAAGTTCAACCTGCCCCCTGCGGCGGAGGGCGATATCATCATTGTGCCCGGTGGTCGGTACGGCAAGCAGGAGGGCAAGCTCTTCGGTCTCAACGCGTACAGCGGAGAGGTCAGGTGGGAACACTCTCTGAACGGCGGAGCCCTTACGGCCCCGATAACCGCCGACTCGGCCGCGCTGGTACCCGTTCGCTCCGGCGGCAAGAACGATCTGGCGGCGGTAGATATTGAAACAGGTGAGAGTCTCTGGCGGATATCCTGCGATGGCTGGGCGGAGTCATGTGCGCTCATGGCTCTCGACGATCGCTTCATTGTGAACGCGGCCGGTGGGGTCATGCGTTCGTTCCACGCTCGTACGGGTGAGGAGATCTGGCACACGGTGCTCGGCCCGGCCTGTTCCGACGACGTTCCCATCAACTTGCGGATCACCTTGAGAAGCGGCGTGCTCTTCGTTCCCGCGGACACCGTGTACGTGGTAAGGCCCGACAACGGACATGTGATCCATTCCCTGGGTGGAGATCCGCCCGTACCCGATTTGCTCCAGGTCGACCACAGTTGCGCGGTCTTCATAGCCGAGGAGAGCGGCCACATTGCCATGTACGAACTCGCGCGGCGTCTGAGCGTCGTGGACGGCGGCGCTTGATCTGCTTCATTCTTGGGAGTATTCCTATCGCGAAACGACGGCCCCAGTTAGGGTTCTAAGTCGGAGCGAAGAATGAGCGAAAAAAACGTCAGAGAAGCCATCGCCTCGTTGAAAAGGGAGCGAGATGCCGTCATCCTGGCCCACAACTACCAGCGTTCGGAGGTGCAGGAAATAGCGGACTTCGCCGGGGATTCCCTGGAACTGGCCCGAAAGGCACGCCAGAGCGATGCCCGGATTGTGGTGTTCTGCGGAGTGCATTTCATGGCGGAGACCGCCGCGTTGCTTTCGCCAGAGAAGATCGTTCTCATTCCAGACGAGAACGCCGGATGCCCCATGGCGGATATGGCCGATGCGCCCGCGGTGCTCGCGATGAAAAAAGAACACCCGGGCGCGGTGGTGATCTGCTACGTGAACAGCACGGCCGCAGTCAAGGCGGTCAGCGACGCCTGCTGCACATCTTCCAACGCCGCGAAGATCGTAGCCCGGGTTCCGGATGACCGGGAGATAATCTTTGTGCCGGATCGTTATCTCGGCGCGCAGGTGATGAAGATTTCTGGGCGCGAGATGCACCTGTGGCCGGGGTACTGCCCGGTCCACAACAAGCTGTCGGTGGACCTGATCTCCCGGGAGAAAGAGCTTCACCCGGGGGCAGTGGTCATGGTTCATCCGGAGTGTGTCGAGGCGGTGTGCGATGCCGCCGATCAGGTGCTGAGCACCGGGGGGATCTGTTCTTTTGCGGCCGGTAGCGACGCTACAGAGTTCATCGTCGGCACGGAGTTGGGCCTTCTGCACAGGCTTCGCAAGGAGAACCCGTCCAGGCGATTCATCCCGATGTTGGAGGAGGCGGTATGCCCCGACATGAAACTTTGTACGCTCGAAAAAATACGCGACGCGCTCGAGCGACTCTCGCCCAGGATTGTGGTCGGCGAATCAACGGCGAAAAGAGCGGCCGTATCGGTCATGAGGATGTTCGAGGACGGACCGATCACGCCCGTGGAGGATCAATATGAATGATCGATTGGTAATAGGAGGGCGGAGTTTTCGGTCACGGCTGATGGTCGGCACGGGCAAGTTTGCGAGCCCCGCTGTGATGCGAGATGCCATCGAGGAATCCGGGGCCGAGATTGTGACGGTCGCTCTGCGCAGAGTGGACCTCTCAAAACCCGATGACGACATGCTCTGCGTGATCGATCCCGAGAAGTACCTGCTGCTGCCGAATACCTCGGGCGCCCGGGATGCAACGGAGGCGATCAGGCTTGCCCGCATTGCGGTGGCGGGGGGGCTGGAAACATGGATCAAGCTCGAGGTCACCCCGGATCATAGAACCCTTCTGCCGGATCCGGTGGAGACGCTGAAGGCGGCGGAGATCCTGGCGAAAGAAGGCTTCACGGTTCTCCCTTACATGCCGGCCGATCCCATCCTGGCAAGGAGGCTCGAGGATGTGGGCGTAGCCGCGCTGATGCCCCTCGGGAGCCTCATCGGCACCGGGCTCGGGGTGCGAACCCGGGATGCCGTGGAGATAATCGTGGACCAGGCCTCGGTTCCCGTGGTCGTGGACGCCGGGCTGGGCTTGCCCAGTCATGCATCGGAGGCAATGGAGATCGGCGCCGACGCGGTTCTGGTGAACACCGCTCTGGCGATCGCCGACGATCCGGTAGCCATGGCGCGGGCGTTTCGGCTGGGTACGGAGGCGGGCCGGGTTGCCAGGTTGGCGGGCCCCGGAGCCACCAGCACACAGGCGCGCGCATCGTCGCCGCTGACAGGATTTCTGGAGTAAATGCCGGTCATTTCGGACAAGCTGGAAGAGTTGCTCGCGAACGAGCATCCCGGGCCGGTCAGAGGCGCGATAGCCGCGAGGCGAAGGAGCAGCGCGGATCTGGCGCTACTACTGTCTCCGGGAGCCGATTCATGCCTGGAGGAGATGGCTGTTGCCGCGCGCGTGGCTTCCCTGCGGAACTTCGGCAAGGTCATCGGGCTTTACATGCCGCTCTATCTTTCGAACCACTGCGCGGGACGTTGTCCGTATTGCGGGTTCAGGAGAGATGCGAAGATCCATCGGGCCTCCCTGTCCATGGAAGAGATCGTCGAGGAATGCCGGGTGATCGCATCTCGGGGGATGCGACACGTCCTTCTCGTCTCGGGCGATGTTCAAAGGGACGTGGACGTGGACTATCTCGCGCAGGCCATAACCCGCCTCAAGACATTCATGTCCCACGTTTCCATTGAAGTCGCGGCGCTCCCCGCAGATGACTACATAAAACTCGCCTCGGCGGGTCTGGACGGCGTGACCCTGTACCAGGAGACCTACGACCGCGGGATATACAGTCAGCTGCACGACGGCGGACCCAAAGAGGATTTCGAACACCGGTTGCACACACTGGATCGAGCCGGCGCCGCCGGGATCCACACGCTCACGCTGGGGGCCCTCTGGGGGTTGGCTCCCTGGAGGCGGGAGGCCCTCATCCTCGGTCTCCACGCCTTCGATCTCCAGAAGAGATGGTGGCGCAGCCGGATTCAACTGGGAATGCCGCGGCTCAAGCACGTTCCGGACGATTTTGTCATTGCCAACCCCGTCGATGACAGGACTCTGACGCACATCATCGTCGCCATGAGATTGTTCATCGAGGAAATGGGTCTCGCCCTGTCCACCCGGGAGCCTCCGGAACTGCGGGATGCCTTGATTTCGCTGGGAGTTACCCAGATGTCGGCGGGATCGAGCACGCGGCCGGGAGGTTACTCCGGCGATGATTCCCTGGGCGATCAGTTCGAGGTGGTCGATCTGCGATCCCCTGCGCAGGTGGCGCGGGCCCTGCAGGATCGCGGGTACGACCCGGTGTGGAAAGATTGGGATGAAGGCTTCGGCCACGGAGGCACCGAATGACTGGAATCAGGGTCAACGGAGAAGATCGGCAAACCGAAGCCGGAACCGTATCGGGCCTCCTGTCCGAGTTGGGGGTGGTCGCGTCGATCATCATCGTCGAGAAGAACGGAACGATCCTTGCGCGAGATCGATTTGCGAACGAAACCATACGGGAAGGCGATCGCTTCGAGCTGATAAAGCTGATGGGTGGAGGATGAAGAACCATATTTCGCGCAGATTATCCGGACCATTCCTTCATGATCGAGGGTAGCTCGCAGATCAGATCCGAAGCGACAAGGGCGGGCTGTCCCAGTTTTTGCGCGGCAAGGTCTCCGGCGTGTCCATGGATGTACGTTCCGAGGAGCGCGGCGTCGAGTGGTTCGAGTCCCTGGGCCAGGAAACCGCCGATGATCCCGGAGAGCACATCTCCCATCCCCCCACAAGCCATCCCCGGATTTCCTGTCGGATTGACGAAAACACGTCCGTCCGGCGTGGCGATAACCGACCGTGAGCCCTTGAGGACGATCACCACCTTGTGCCACTTGGCGGCCTCTCGGGTGACGGAAATCCGATCGGCCTGGATCGCAGGGATGGACTTGTTGACAAGCCGTGACATCTCCCCCGGGTGTGGTGTGAACACCATGGGGGCGGTGATTCTCCCCGCTCCGGTGGGGTCCTTTGCCAGGATGTTGATCCCGTCCGCATCCACCACCGCCGGGACCTCCATCATCTGAAGCAACCGCATGGTCAGCGCCGACACGCCGGGCGCTGTCGTGATTCCGGGTCCGACAACCACCGCCTTCTTGTCGTCGAGGAGCTTTCCGAGGCGTTTGACCATTTTATCAGTGATGGGCGCATCACTCTTGTCCAGCAGTGCCTCGACCATGACCTCGATGCACTTGGATTCTATGACCGGCTGGGCGTTGGCGGTTGTCGCGATGGTGACCAGACCCGTGCCGACCCGCATGGCGGATTTACCGCACAGGACCGCGGCGCCGGTCTTTCCCAGGGATCCCGCCATCAACAGCAGATGACCGAAAGTGCCCTTGTGCGAATCCTCGGTTCGTTCGCCGAGCAACTTGCGAAGTGAGCCCGGGTCGATCATGCTGCCGTCCCAGCCGGCCCTGTCAGACACGATGCCCGGCACGCCGATGGAGACGACCCGGATACGACCCGCAAGCCCGGCGCCGGGATGCTGGACGAGCCCGCGTTTCAAATGACCGAATGTTGCGGTGCCGGTTGCTCTGACAACCTTGCCCCACGGAGTTCCGCTATCCGCGTCGAGCCCTGAGGGGAGATCCACCGCCAGTACGGGGACCGCAGCATTGTTGATCATGTCAATGAGGTCGGCGAGGTGACCCTCCACGTTTCTGGAAACCCCAGTGCCCAGGAGCGCATCCACCACAAACCCATCCTCGCGCAGCAATTGCACGAGTCCGGTCGCATTACCGGGGTCCGACATATCAACGATGGGGGCGTCCATGGCGCGCAGGATCCCGTGGTTGAGAAGGGCATCCCCGCCGAGGCTGGAGGCCGGTACCGCCATGTAGGTTTTGACTTCGTATCCGGCGTTCAGGAGATGGCGGGCGATGACGAATCCGTCGCCGCCGTTGTTGCCCGGGCCCGCCATGACCGCGAGACGGCGCTTTTCTCCCAGGAGGTCCATCGCCATCCTCGCCGCTCCGGCCCCGGCGTTTTCCATGAGGACCGGCCCCGGGATTCCAATGTCCTCGATGGCTATCCGGTCGTACTCTCGCATCTGGGTGCGGGTCATGAACAAACGATCATTCCATTCTTTCGTCATTTTTTTCCTCCCTCGAGGATGACCACCGCCACCGATACTCCACCCGCGTGGCTGAGGCTGATGTGTACGTGCTCCACGCCGATCCTGTCGGCGTGCTCTTTTGCCGCGCCCCGCAGGATCAGTGAGGGCGCTCCTTCCGGGGAATTCGCGACCTCCATGTCGTGCCATCGCAGTCCGCCGGGAGCTCCCAGAGCCTTTATGGCCGCTTCCTTGGCCGCCCATCTCGCTGCAAGCCGTTCGCCGGTGACCTTCTTGCCCTTTTTTGCATGGTCTCTCTCTCCCTGAGTGAACACGCGTCTGGTGAACAGGTCGCCCTGACGATCAATCACATCTTCGATCCTCGAAATAGGGCAGATATCGATTCCCATTCCAAGAATCACAGCTCCCCCATTGCCTCGAGCATTTGCCGCACGGCTTTTTCGAGCCCCGCGAAAACCGCGCGGGCTATGATGGAATGACCGATGTTCAACTCTTCGATCTCGGGGATCCGGGCCACGGGAGCTACGTTATGGTAGTGAAGTCCGTGCCCGGCAGCCACCCGCAGGCCCAGGTCGGTAGCGATCATCGCCGCTTCGCTCAATCTGTCAAATTGGCGCGCACGCTGGGCTATGGGCGCCTCGCAGTAGTCGCCGGTGTGAAGCTCCACGATATCGGCGCCGGTTTCGCGGCTCGCCTCGATCTCCTTCCGATTGGGATCGATGAACAAGCTTACCAAGATGTCGGCTTCCTTGAGAGACTTGACGGCGGCGGTTACAGTGTCGAGGTCTCCGGCCACCGAGAGCCCGCCCTCGGTTGTGCGCTCCTCCCGTTTCTCGGGCACCAGCGTGCATATGTCCGGGCGCACTGCGCGGGCTATCCCGATCATTTCGTCGGTCGCCGCCATCTCCAGGTTGAGGACCGTGGTGACGACCTTGCGCATGATTTCCAGATCCCTATCGATGATGTGACGGCGATCTTCTCTCAGGTGGATGGTGATGCCTTGCGCCCCGGCCATCTCGCAAATGGAGGCGGCGGGGACCGGATCCGGGTAGTTGATTCCTCGGGCCTGTCTCAGGGTGGCAACGTGGTCGACGTTGACATGAAGTCTGGTCATTGTTCGTCCGGCTCCTTATCGGTTTCGCTCATCGGGTTCTCTTCGGGGTTCTCGCCGGTCTCTTCATCTCCCTCGGTTCCGAAGTCATCGTCGATGATCTCCTGGTGCTCCTCCCACAGCTCGGTGAACTCGTGCAAGGAGGGGAGGTCGTTGAGCGATTTGAGGTTGAAGAGTTCGAGAAACGCCGCCGATGTCCCGTAGATGATGGGCCTTCCGGGCTCTTCCTTGCGGCCGAGAATCCGAACGAGCGCTTTTTCAAAAAGGAAACGGAGTGTGCCTCCCGAATCGACCCGGCGAATCTCTTCAACCTCCGCGCGGGTGACGGGCTGGCGATAGGCCACTATCGCGAGGGTTTCGAGGGCGGGCCGGCTTAACCTCATCGGTTTGACCTTCATTGCCGAACGGATCACGTCAGCGTTTTCTGGGTTGGTGTGGAACTGGAAACCGCCGGATATCTCGCGAAGGAGAATCCCTCGATCTTTGTAACGGTTCTTCAGTATGTCTACCAGCTCGCGAATCCTCTTGCCGTTGAGACTCAGGATCCTGGCGAGGCGCCGTACGGTGATGGGCTCCGGATAAACGAAGATGAGGCTTTCGATGCGAGAGAGGAGCACCTCTTCCGAGAGCGTCTCCCCGGTTTCTTCGGCTTCTCCGGCCTCTTTGGCTTCTCCGGTCTCTTCGGCTTCTCCGGTCTCTTCGGCCTCGTCGGTTTCCTCGGTTTCCGCTGTCGTATTTTCGTCGTCGACGTTCATTCGTCCTCCAACGGGATATCGGTCAGGATTCTGTCGGATTCCTCGATGTTCGAGGATGCAATAATATGTATTTCGGCTCCCGGACCCGCCTGGTGTAAGCGCATCAGCCCGAGTTTGGTCATCTCCAGTATCGCCAGGAAGGTCACCACGACGGTGGAACGCGTCGAGTGCTCATCGAACAGCTCGACGAAGGGCATACGCTTTCGTTCCCGGAGGAAGTCGATAACCTGATGGATCCGGGCCGAAACAGACATTCTGGTTACCGAGATCTCCGCGGCGCCGTTTCCGTCTTCGATCCGGTTGAGCACCTGCAGCAGCGCCTCCATGAGAGAGAACATTCCCGGGGATACGAGATCCCGGTCTTCGGGCGGAATCTTGTCGGGGCTCCGGGGGAAAGTGTCGCGGCCCTGGCGGGGCATGGAGGCGAGTTGCTCCGCTGCCAACTTGTATTTCTGATACTCGAGCAACTGGCGAACGAGCTCCTCGCGGGGATCCGGGCCGCCATCCAGGTCGAGATCGTCGTCTCTGGCGGAAGGGTCCTCGGGAAGCATCGACCTGGACTTGATAAATGCGAGGTGAGCGGCCATCTCCAGGTATTCGGCCGCCAGGTTGAGGTTGAGCTCCCGCATCAGATCCATGTACTCCAGATACTTCCCGGTGATGAAGGAGATGGGAATGTCGAAGATGTCGAGCTCGTGCTTCCCGATCAGGTGGAGGAGCAGGTCGAGGGGACCCTCGAACACTTCGTGGCTCACCACGTAGCGTTCATCGAGCGTTTCTCGAACCTTGTCGTCCACCGGGTTTCTCCCCTTTTAGAAAATCAGCGACCAGAAGCCGAGCACTGCGTCCCCCATGAAGCTGATGGGTCCCCACATGATACTCCCGAAGGAATTGATGGCCACGATAAATACGATGAACACGACCATTGTGTAGCGTGAGAGCTTGGCCTGCCACTCCAGCGGGAGGACCCGGGATCCGTCGAGGGGAGGAACGGGAAGCATGTTGAAGAAGGCCAGACCCAGGTTCATGACGAAGATGCGGCTCAACAGCAGGGCGGCGATTGTCTGACCCTTGTCGGAGATTCCGTGCAGGTTCATGAATTTGACGTTGGCGGATACGAAATCCTCCGACCCGATCATGAGAAACGCCATGGTGCGCGAACCGACCTTCGGGATCCCTGCGAGATCGTCGATTGCGTCGGAGAAGAGCATCATCGATGCGCCGCCGACGACCAATGCCAGGAGAATGTTCGATGCGGGGCCGGCGAGGGCGGTGATGATCATGCCGTTGCGCATGGTGATGTTTCGGCGGAAGCGATGGGGGGACACGGGCACGGGTTTGGCCCATCCGATCAGGCTGATCCCGCCGCTTATCACCGAGAAGATCGGGATCAACAGGGTTCCGAAGATGTCGATGTGGGGAATGGGGTTGAGGGTCATCCGGCCCTGGCGGGCGGCCGTGTCGTCGCCGAGTCGGTGGGCTGTCCAGGCGTGAGCGAACTCGTGCACGGTAAGGGACAGGATCATCGGCACGAGGACGACGACGATATCCCGCAGGGTTGTGAGATCGATATTCACCGCTAGTCGAGCCTGGAGATGATCTGGAAACGATCGGTGATCCTGGATCGGAGACACCCCCAGGCGTCACAGATGGTTACCTGGTTGCCCTCGGTTATAGTGTCGTCGAGAAAGAGACCGACGAGCTGCGCGTCGGGCACGCATCCGCAGGGCTGTATCATGGGAAGATCCACACCGCACTCGGGGCATGTGAGCCTGGTCACTTCCCCGGGTTCGAAATCGGCCTTTCCAAATCGGGTGTCGTCCCCGTGGATGGGGCTGATGATCACGATGCCCTTTTCCTTTTTGCCTTCCACCATGATGGAGATTCCCGGATATCCGTTGAAGCGGGCGCCGGAATCCTCACTGATGAGATTGTGCCCGTTGGGGCAGTAAAGCTGCGAGACCGCTATTACGCCCGAGCGCAGCCGGACCAGTCCGTGGGGCAGGGCGTCCCTGTCGTCGACGACGATATCGAGTGTCGTGCCATCATTTGTCTTCATCTGCTTGTCGTTGCCGGAGTTGTCGCTTGTCATCTGGTGCTCCTTGCAAACATCGCCCGTGCGATCCGATGCGGACTCTACACTAATACCGTGTAGCTCCCAATCTCAAAAGGCACATGTGCGATATTTCGCAGGGCCGACCGAACTCAAGAACAAGAAAGCTGATTGAGCCGATTACGCCGCGTTAAACTGTTGAATAGCGATGTTGAGCCCTGCCTTTTGAGCGGAAGCGACAAGTTTTTCGACGTCCTTCATGATGTGTGCGTCGATGTACTCTTCCCCACAGGTGGAGCAGATTTCAGCGGGGACATCTCGAATCACTACAATCGTTGCGCCTTTATCGATGCTTACGGTTGTTGTGCCCGGCTGTGTGGAGCCTTTTTTGCAGACGATGCACGTCATTTTGTTCTCCTCTTGATGCCGTTTTCCCAGTGGTGGGGATCGGGCCGGTAGGCTGTGATGACATGGGTGATGTCGGAGTCGCTCTCGTCGGCGGCAACCACGTGCAGCGGCCTGTTGTGCGGTGCGCCCATTATGAGCCGACTCTGAAACGGTTGGTCATCGGGGTACTCTTCGATGACCTCTCCGGATTCGACGACGTGTTCAATCTCTTCCATTGTGATGTCTCTTTCCAGCATCCTTCTGGCGGCGTGTAATCTCAAGAATAGTCGTCTTTTCATCGTAGGTTTTCGTTTCCATTCCGTTGCAAGTTCCTGTGCCCAACTATTTTATCCTCGCCAATTGAGTTGACCATAACGTGATAGTACCTTGCCGCCGACTCTTCGTCGAGCGACCTGGATCTCGTAACTCCAAGGGTGCCAGACACATTTTTAGGGGATAATCGAATTGCCAATCACTGTCCCGAGCGCACACAACGCACGCGACAAAACCACCCCACTTCCGCGTTATTTAGGACTACTTCGCCTTCGCCTAAGTCCCCAGCCCACGCGTAGAACGAACCGGACTTCGTGGACGACCAGAACCAGGCATCAACGTGTCCGAACATATCCGTACACATGGTATCCCCATCGTCTCCATCGCAGTCATTGCCGTCCTCGTTTCCCAACCCCGACTCCTCCAGCAGAGCGGAGAACTCCTCGGCGGTGGGCAGGCGGTAGCCCCCGCCAAGCGTAAGATCGCAAACGTTCTGTCCCAGGTCTTCCGGGTAGCAATCTTCGGCTTCCTCGCCGCTCGCGTCGCACCAGTCCATCGAAACCAGCGTCCCGGTGCACGACCCTTCGTTCAACGTCTGTCCGAGCTGACATCGCCGCCAGCAAAGGTCGGTTTCGGGCTGACGCACATCTTCGGGCTGGCAGAAATCCGCGTCGGTGTCGGTGTCCGTGTCGGTATCCGAGTCGGAGTCGGAATCGGAGTCGGAATCGGAGTCGGAATCCGAGTCACTCGATCCCCCGCCGGCGTTATCGCTAAAGCACCCGCCGCAAACCAGCACGGTCGCAAGCATAATCAAAAGCAAATACCTCATTACCTCACCTTTCGTTGTAACCGTGAAAATATTCTAACACTCCCAAGGGTGCCAGAGTCATTTTTTTCGGGACACATCAGACCCTGGTGACGGCGATGCCCCAGGTGCCTGGTCCCATGTGGACGGAGGAGGTGGAGGACAGTGGGCACAGGTGGAAATCAGCGGGCTCTTGAAGCGTGCTTTCCAGCCGTGTTCGAACCTGCTCGACCCATTCGAGGTTGTCCGTGTGCTCCAGCATGATCATGAGGCGCCCTTCGCCGGGGTGCTTCGAGACTTTGTCGATGATCTTGTCGAGTGCGGCCTCGTGGGATCGGACCTTGTCGTGGGTAATGGCGCCGTTGGCCCCGTGCCCGACGATGGGGCGCACACCGAGGGCGCCGGCGAACGCGGCCTTGACCTTGCCGATACGGCCGGTCGCGGACAGGTACTTGAGGGTATCGATGACGAGATACTCGACGCAGGTCTTGATCTGGTCGCGCGCAAACTCGACCAGGGCATTCAGATCGTTCTCCCTTTGCGCCCGGATGGCTGTGGCCAGCACCGCGAGCCCCTGTTGTCCGGAGGCTGCGCTCGTGTCCAGGATGATCAATCGCTCCCCTTCCGGATGCTTCGCCGCGACGCCGCGCACCAGTTCCTGGGTGCCGGTGTAGGGGCGTCCGACGGCCAGGTAGATCACATTCCCCGGCTCTTTCAGCTGTCCGTCAAGGAACAGGCGAACCTCCTCGGGTGATGTCTGGGCCGTGGTGAAGATATGGCCGTCACGCATTTTGGCAAACAGCGCGTCCCTGTCCAGGTCGCCGTCGCGGACCATCCGACCGTGGACGCTCACGTAGTTCTCGAGCCTGTCGACGCCGTGTTTTTTGGCGAGCTCTTCCGACAGGGACATGGAGGAATCGCTCATCACGCGCAGCGGGCGTGAGGCGCGAGCCGTGGGGGATGTTTCCGCAGACATGGCCTTCACGCGCACGAGGCCCTCCGACATGTCCTCCACGTCGACCGAGATGACCTTTCCGAAGCGGGCCGATGCTGACCGGACCGCCTCTGGATCGTTGCAGTGCACGTGCAGCTTGATGAGGTTCTTTCGCCGTATGATATCCAGGGATGCTCCGAGGGATTCGAACGTGGTCGTCAGGTTGTCCCCCGGATCGCCGGTTGTCTCCAGGGCCACGTTCATGCAGTACCGAAGGCGGGATTCGTCCGCAGCACTGCTCGCCAGAAACCCGGGATCGATGCTGAGCGCTATCTCGCCCATGGGCGCCACGGTTTCCCCCGTCCTCCTTGCCTCGATGGAGGCGATTCCCCCGGCAGGATCGTCAAGCGCCGGCAGGGCCAGGGTGAGCCCGCAGATGAAGACGTGAAAACCGAGGGCTCCGGAGTCGACCACACCGGCTTCCCTGAGGCGGGGCATGAGATCGGGAGTCGTTCTGACCGCCTGCGCGAGTGTGTTCTCCATGGCGGTGTGGGAGCTCGTATCAAATGTTTGCGCGGACCGATTCAGGGTGTCTCGCAGGACCGTCATCACCGTCAGCATGGTTCCCTCGTGGGGATCGGAGACGGCCTCGTATGCGAGATCGCGGCCCGTTGAGACGGCCTTCCTCACGTCGGAAAGGTCGAAACTCTCCCCGGCTCCGAGGGTGTCGAGAAACCCCACGAGGAACTGCGCCAGGATCACGCCGGAGTTGCCCCGCGCGCCGAGCAGAATATCGGCGGCGATATCCCGCCTGCCGGATTCGATGGCGTCGATACCGGCCTTCAATGTCTGGCTCATGTTGGCGCCCGTGTCCGCGTCCACTACCGGAAACACGTTTATCCTGTCCAGCAGAGCCGACCGGCGGTTCAGGTCCGCCGCGCCGGCGCAGAAGGCCTTCATGAGCATTTCCCGGGGGGTCATCGATCTTCTCCCTTCGCGGGAGCGGCGCGCCCGCCCGTTCGCGGCTCGGTGCCGGCGAGAAGGCGCGAGATGTTCACGCGATGCGTGATCGGGATGAGGAGGGCGATGGTCCCCGCGACAGCCATCTCGGTCGCGCTCCCTCCCCACAGCCATATCCAGGCGGGATATCCGGCGCACATGAGGATGGAGGCGGGCGACACTCTTCTGCTCAGGGCGAAGACAAGCAGGAACACACCGCCGCCGCAGAGCATCGACTGCCATGAGATCGCGAGGATGATGCCCACCGACGCGGCGACGCCTTTTCCGCCCCTGAACCGGTGAAACAACGGGAAGAGGTTGCCCGCAAGCAGGGGCAGGGCCATCGCGGGAGACAGGTCGCCTACCCCCATGAGGAAAGCTCCGTGAATCACCGCGAACGCGCGGCCGAGATCCAGCGCGAGCACGACGGCCGCGGCCGGCTTTCCCGCCGCACGGGCCAGATTGGTCGCCCCCGCATTGCCGCTGCCCATTGCCCGCAAATCGCCCGCGCGCAGAATTCGCGCCGCCGCGATCGAGAAGTTGATCGATCCCAGCAAGTAGGCGCAGGCAGCTGTCGCGGCGACGAGTGCAATGTAGTGGTCCGGTTCCATGGGATGCAAAGATACATTAACATCCTCCATCTGGCGATGATTCTGCAAGTCTGGTAAATTCTGGTGTTCGGAAAGTGACGGCGAGGCGAACCATGTCCCAACTCACAGCGAATGATCATATGAGGCGGCAGGTGGCGAGGGCGCGCGTCGCTCTGGGGGAGGCGCTCGGTCACACCCAGGAGATCAGCCGGCCGGGCCTGGATGTGGACACTGTGAGCGCGTCCCTGGCGGGGGCGGTGAAGGCGTTGTTCGCGGCCGAGTCGAGCGGGCTTGCCGACGAGTCGCACGTGGGACTGTCGATGGAATACCTTCGAAGTACGCTGACCCTCATGCAGGAAGTGCCAAACCAGGATCAGAAGCTGGAGATCGCGACCGCGACCGTGGCCAGGACCATGGCCATTTTGTTTCCTCTCTTCAAGGCGCTGGAGGGGCGAAAGCGCAGCGAGCCCGAGCCCATTCCGCTCACGGGTGTGATTCCCGCGCGGCGGGAGCAGGTTCCTATTCCTCTCTCCTCAAAGCGCCGCTCCCGAGACGCAGCCTCCGCCCGGGAGCGACGGGATGGAGATCGCAGATCTATCGAGGCGGATATCGGCATGCAGTCGGAGACCAACTTCTTCACCGGTTTCTCCATGGACATCTCGTCGGGGGGGCTCTTCGTGTCCACGTACGATATTCTGCCTCTCGACTCCGAGGTGAATGTGAATTTCAGTCTTCCGGGCGGACCGATGATGTCGCTCAGCGGGCTGGTCAGGTGGGTCAGAGAGTACAACGATGTCGCGCCGGACACGTCCCCCGGCATGGGCATCATGTTCGAGGGTCTCTCCGCCGAGCAGGAGAACGACATCAACGCCTACCTCGCCGCGAGCAACCCGCTTTTTTATGATATGTAGCACGGGCAGGCCCCGTGCCAGGCCCGGTTCAATACACCCAGGGATAGCAGACTTTCAGTCCGTCCACCTCGGCGCAGGACATGTTGAGGGGGCAGTCCTTGTTCGATCGGCAGGTGAGGGCGCAGGTCAGCCCGCCGGAGGTTTCGTTCTCCAGGATGCAGCGCCGTTTGCCGGTGCAGTCTGCCTCCCATACGCAGTCGGAGTCCTTTACGCAGGGTATGGAACAGAAGCCCACCTGATGCTCCACGCTCACCGCGCCGCAGACAGCTCCCTCACCGCAGCCGTCTTTCGGGTTGCAAGGGCAGGGGAAGCCGAGGCCTTCGCCGCAGCCGATATCGCACATCGCCTCCTCCTCTCCTTCATCACAGGAGAGTGTCGCGAGAAGAGCGGTCGTAGCGACGAGCATTAAAAGATGGGGTTGGCGTCTATCAGTTTTCATCGCACGCATCTTGCCGACCGCAGATCCCAGGTGCTGGTGGCGGGAGTGAGGAGCCCGGAAAAGAAATCTGCGGTCCAGTTGGGTTCGAACCCCGATGTGGAGGTGTTTGTGGAAGTCCAGTAGAACTCGGTGTCTGAGGGAAAAGCGTTCGAACAGGCGTCGCTCGCGCTGCACTGGTCGCAATATCCGGGCAGGAGGTCGTCTGTCACGATCGCATCGCAGTTTCCCAGGAGATCCGCCATCTCGTACAGGGTTGCCGTGTGATAGGAGCTGGAGACAAACTGGCAGGCTGAGAGCGCCCACGCCTGATCGCCGAGTTCGGCGGCGCCGACACAGCTCCCGTTGGACCATTCCTGCCCGACCGCGCACCGCAACCAGCAAGATGATGTAACTTCGATGAACACCTCTTCCTCGTAGCAGTCATCCGTGTCTGAGCCCGCGTCTGAATCCGTGTCTGAATCCGTGTCTGAATCCGTGTCCATGTCTCCGCCGCCGCCGCCGCCGATGCCCGAGTCACCGTACGGAGCATGGCCGTCATCCTGACATGCGACCAGGATGATCATGACGGCTCCCAAAACAAGAAGAAACTGTATCTTCGGCGCTTCCATCTTACTCCCAGATATCCACGGCGGCGATGGTTTCCTCGGTTCCATACGACGGAGAGTAGCCGAACTCCGTTCTCGCCCTGGAATCCTCGACCATGCACACGTAACGGAGATAATCCACATAAGCGGGGTCCAGGTTGGTTCGACCCAGACGTCGCAAGGGGCCCAGCAACCGGTTTGCCATGAAGTGAGGCACCGGCAGGGACTTCCTGCCCAGCCGTTCGATGATCCTGCTCAGCGGTAACGGCGAAGGGCCCGCCAGGTTGAATATGCCCCTGTGCCCCGGACCCAGAGCGAGCCGGATGGCCTGGACGAGATCCTCCTCGTGGATGAGCTGGATCATCGGATCGAAACCCATGAGGCGCATCACGGGCGACATCCTGAGGTATCTCGCCATGACGCCGCCGACCCCTCCCGTTACGTGCGTCGGCCTCAGGATGACGGTTTCAATGTCGGGTCGTTTCCAGAAGAAGCTCTGGGCCATCATATCCACATCGCGGAGGGCCGACAGGTCAGAGGCGAGGAGCGGAGCCTCCTCGGTGAGAAACTGCGGGTTGGAGGGACGCGCCCCATAAACGTTGGCCGAGGAGAGCAGCACCAGTTTCTCGACGGCGTATTTGTCGCAGTAATCGAGGAGCCTTGAGAAGTTCTCGATGGCCGCGGCGAACCGGGAGGATTCCTGCCGGCGCTCCTGGGAATGGTATGGTCCCAGCTGGATCACGGCCCGGATGTTTCCCGTTCGAAATACGTTTCGACACTCCCTGCGTCGCAGCTCGGTCTTGAAGTGGGTGACGTCTGCGGGGCGACGATTGAAATCTCTGGGATCGATCGAAACGATGTCATCCGTTCTATGAAGACGACGGATCAGCAGGTTTCCGAATCGTCCTGCAGCGCCGGAGATGGCAATGGTCCCCGGAAAGGCGCGGGCGCTGTTCACGATGGCATGGGATGCGGTCACCAGAACAGGCTCCTTCTCTGTCCGCGCTGGTCTTCGACCATATCGTTTATCGCCACGCGGACATCCTCGACCAGCAGGGCGACGGTCGCGTCCTCTTCGTCATCATCGCCGGCGAAGTACATGGGCTCGCCGAACTCCAGGTGATATTTAACGGGCAAGGGCAAGAGACCGAAGACGGGGACAATCATCTGAGCCCAGATGGGAACCGCCGGCAGGCCGACGATCTTGCCGAGGCTCTCCAGGTTGTACAGGGTCGGGTACTGCTCCTCCGAACCGAGTACTGCGACGGGGATGATCGGTGCGCCGGTGGCCAGGGCGAGCCGCATGAAACCGAGACCGAACTTCTGCAGCTGGTACGCCTTGTCCACGGTCTTGGTGATTCCTGCCAGGCCCTCCGGAAACGTCAGCAGCGCTTCCCCGCGTTTCAGGAGAAGGAGAGCGTTTTCGGGAGTGCCGAGGGTTACTCCGTTTCGGGCGTAGAAGGTAGAGATGAAGGGCACCGTCGGGACCCATCGATCGACCATACTCCGCGCGAGGCGGGGGTGCGCACCCTCCATGATCAGCGCGGTTGTGATCATCAGGCCGTCTATGGGTAGCTGCCCCGCATGATTGGCCACTATTATTACAGGCCCGTCCGGAACGTTGTCGATGCCCACGGTCGAACAACGGAAATACATCTTGTAAAGAAAAGACGCTGCCACTGCGGTGCGCCGGAGAAACTCGGGATCCATCCCGAACGGGTCCACGCCGTCCTCTCCGATCTTGTCGGAAATCACTTTGAGGCGCCCGTCCAGATCGATGAGCACCTCCTCCCTGAAACGCCGAAGGGAGGTACCGCCTTTGTCAATCAGGTTCTCGGCCATTGACAGCAATTTATCGGTGTTGTCCATTTTTGCAAAGTCTGCCGCTGTGTCGGACGCCTGTCAACGTGGGTTTCCAACAACTATGGTTTTCAAATGGGTGAAATGGTCAGGCGCTGGGATCGACGGGGACGGAGTTATCGGGCGATTTCTCGGAGGTCTCGAGCAGCGTTTCGGTGTCGCCGACAATGGCATCGACCACGGCGTCAACGATCTGTTCCGCGTCACCCTCGGCCTCGATCTGATCCTGTCTGGCTATCTTGGCCGGACTCTCTTTTTTAGACTTGTTTTTCGGACCGAATTTTCTTGCTCTGCGCTGCGCTCGGATCTGCGCAATTTTTTCTCTTGTCATTCCGGCTCGTCCGTAGATGGGTTTTTCGCCCGGGCGGGAGTAGTCGATCCAGTAGGCGAGCTTGTCGCGGGTGTCCATGTGAATGAAGACCGAATTCGGATAGTAGCCCACGCCTACCCGTTTGAAGGAGCGCACGAACTGAGAGAGATCCTTGTTGGATACATCGGCGACTCTGAAATCGAGGGCCTGGCCCTTGCTGTGATACGACTCGTGGCCCGGAGATTTCCTGGCGCGTTGGCCGGAGATGATCTCTATTCGTTTGTCAGGGAATTTCTCGGAAACACGCTGCAAGAGCTGGAGCAGGCGTGGATGAAGTGGAAAGGGGGCCTTCTTGCGCACTGGTCCGGACATGCCGGATAGGATGTCGAGGGCCTCGGGGTTGGGTTTACCGTTGCAAAAACAGAGCGCAACGTCGTGAGACTCATCAGTACGCACCCGATAGACCGTGACCTTTTTCTTGTAGCAGGGGGGAGGAGGCACGAGCACGATCACTTTTCTGGCTCCGGGAATCAGGATCTCCTTGCCGGAACGAAGAAGATCGGGATTCTTGATGCCGTTTGCGCGCGCGATTTTCTTGACCGACACCCCGTATAGCACGGCGATTCTGGACAGGGTGATGCCCTTTGGGACCTTGAGCTTGACGCCGCGCCTGGTAAGGACGCCGTCCTTCGGGTCGCCGGGGATCGCAATAGAAGTGCCGATGCGGATCTTGTCCACGTCCTCGATCTGGTTCACCTCGGACAGATCCTTCAGGGATACCCCGTGAGAAATGGCAATGGCGCCGAGCGAGTCGCCGTCAACGATCTTGTATTCCATGACCGGCGCTGGCGGTGTTTTCGACGCAAGACTCTGCGCAGGCGCGGGACCGGCGGCGCGGACAGACATGGACATTGCCCAGGCAGCGGTGGCAAAAACGATGACCGTGAGCAAATGTAAAATGGAATCATTGGGTTGCAAACGCATTGTGGCCTCCTATGTCAATAGTGGGCACACATACGCTTACATGTCAAAAAACATACCACATGTAGCCCAAGGTGGGTGTTGTATCGCAGCGTCAATCAAAAATATCAGCAGGTTACAAGGGTGCCAGACACATTATTTCCCGGGAAGCACCGGGGTGCCAGACACATTATTTTCCAGATTTTGTGACTTATCCGCGGTTGATTTGGCTTTCCAGGCGGAAGATGGCCCGATTGACGGCTCGCTGACGTATCAATGTGAAAATCGTGTATGCGAGCAGTAGACCCAGTATCACGCCGTAGGAGATGAGCATCAGCTTCTTTCCGCTGACGGTGTCGAAGGCGGCAGGATCCACGGGTAAGAATTCATTCTGTGCGGCGCCGGCGGTCAGAGGTAACAAGACGATGCATGCGAATCCGATGAGGGCGTTGGAGATTTTGGTCATCTGGGTACCGCCTTCTCTATATCGGTTTCGAGGCGGCCGAGATGATTGACGCACTTTGCGTGGAATCGAGCGCTCAAGATCAGGATCACTGCGATCGCCAGAATACCCGCAACGGCCAGGGTGAAAAGGATAGTTCCCTCGGCGCCGGAGAACGTCTCGACGGTATCTCCGGCAGCGGCGGTGAAGGTAGTTCCCTCGGTGACGTTGAGGTGCATCATCCGCTCTCCTCCTCGGTCAGCAGACCTCGTTCGGTGGCGCTCTCCTCCAGACGGGCGAGATGTCTCCGGCTCTTTTCCAGTTCGTATCTGCGCCATAAAAGGACCGTGAAAAGGACGGTGAAGGAGATCATGCCGAGGATGAACGCGAGCTTCATTTCAGGCGCGAGTCCTCCACCCTTGGCGCCGATGACCGTGGGATGCTGTCCGCGCCACTTCTGGACGGACAGGTGAATGATGGGGAGGACGCACGCGCCGAGGATGGAAAGCGCGGCTGCGAATTTCTTCTCCACTTCGCCGCTCGCCAGGTTGCGCAACAGCACATAGGAAACAATTATCAACGCTAAAAGAAGAGAAGAGGTGAGGCGTGGATCCCAGGTCCAGTAGGCTCCCCAGGATTTGCGACCCCACAGGGGGCCGGTGATCATCACCACCGTGGCGAACAGAAGGGCGAGCTCGGCGCCGCTCAGGGCGAGCATGTCCCATTTCTCCTTGCGATTGATCAGAAACGCTATGGAGCCGAAGGTGCAGACAGCCCATCCGAGATACATCGAATAGGCCGCCGGAACGTGAAAGTAGAAAATCTTCTGAACGATCCCCATGCGGGCTTCCACAGGTGCGTGGAAGAACACGAGGTACAGCGTGACCAGCAACAGCGCGGCGGCAATGACGGTAAGAGTGTAGAAAACGGCGTTCTTCATGCTGAATGGGCGATACCACACAAGGTGGAAATTCGCCACCCCGCCTAAGAGCCTACCGGGATAGGCTCTAAGGGAAGATCAAATCGGCGAGCAGGTCGAGCAGAGGTGTCGGGGAAACCGAGCGACCGACGCTGACACATCCGCATCCGCCGTCACCGTCGGAGTCGGAGTCGCTGTCGGAGTCGCTGTCGGAATCCGTATCGCTATCAGTATCGGAATCTGTATCGGAATCGGTGTCGGAATCTGTATCTGTATCGGTATCAGCGTCTGTATCGGTGTCGGTGTCTGTATCGGTATCAGTGTCCGTATCGGTATCGGTATCTGTATCAGTGTCGGTGCTCGCATCGGTACCGCCGTCGCCCACGGTGATGACAAGGGTCGGAGATGTTGGATTCAGTAGTACACCTTTGTTTCCGGAAGAGGCGGCATTGAGAAGGATGAACCCGCTCGTTGGTTGCCCGGTTCCGGCGCCGAAGAGGTCGCGCCTGAGTTCTGCGGTGACATCAACGTTGTGGAACTGCATAGGTGTTCCGCCGAAGGTGTGGGTTGAAGTGTCGACTACCGTGCCGATGGTGTTGTCATGGTCGGCGAAGGTGATCGTGTTGCTCTCCGTAGAATCGTCCATATCCCAGAGCTGTATCGTCATTGTGCCTGTTCCGTATTCGGAAGATGTATTGACGCTGTTCAACCGTGCGGTCCAGTTGCTGGCTGTCATGGCGGTCGTGGGGAGCCCGGCGGCAACCAGATCGAATTCCATGATGCCCTGGCCGGAAAAGAATCCATAGAATTGAAGGATGGCAAGGTACGTTGTGGAGGCATAAGTTGCGGTTCCGTAGCTCGTGCGAACAGAACCCGTTGCCGAGGGCGGATTCATTACGATGGTCTGGGCTGCGGCCACCGAGGAAAACAGAAACACAAACGCGACAGTAAAAATCACTTTTTTCATTGATTCCCCTTACATTAGGTCATTGGAACTTCATTCTATAAAAATTGTGTTGGCTTTACCATGAAAAAACTACCCGCCCTGGAGCCTGTCTCAGTGGGCAAACCGGGATGAGGTACTACGGAAAAATCAAATCGGCGAGCAGGTCGAGCAGAGGTGTCGGGGAAACCGAGCGACCGACGCTG
>JAUXHN010000306.1 GCA_030621515.1 Deltaproteobacteria bacterium
TTTCTTCCAGGTCAGGACGCAGAAGTACATGACGGGAGCCCTTACTCCATTCGCCTTCTTTGCCGGGGCGGAAGGTCTCCGGTTGATCTCCCCTCTGAAGAACGGTGATCAGGGATGGGATCGGTGGCGTGCTCGCGGACCGGTTTGGGGAATCGTCTGCGACCGTGACGCGCGAAATCGCGGAGCATGGCGTTCGCCGCTTCGGGCTTGCCGATCCCGCGTTTGTCGGTAACGAACTCGAACAGGAGCTTCGACATGTTATCGAGGGAGATCGAGGCGGTCCTGCCCGTGCGGTCGAACAACCAGTCGGTCAGCTCCATGAAGCGCTCGAACGGTTTTCCGTCGTGCCATATCAGGGGCGCGAAGGATCCGAAGTTTCCGCTGTTGAAGACTAGATCGAAATACCTGGAGAATCTCTTGAGCCGCTGCATGGTCGGATAGTCGATCGTGTTGGTGCGAAGGATGTCGTACGGCGGCGATGGGTTGTAGACCATCTCCCATTCGCTCTCGTGTCGGGATATGAGCGCGCCGCGCAGGCGCTTCAAGATGCCTACCTGGATCTCGTGGACGCCGATCCCGACGAGGCGGTCGAAGCTCTCGCCGATACTGAGAATGTCCTGTCCCGGAAGGCCGACAATGAGGTCCGTATGAAGGTGGGCGCCGGTCTTTTCGAGTAACCTGCGCAGGTTTGATTCCGCCTTCTCCATGTCCTGGCGACGCCCGACTCGCTCGGCGATCGTGGTATCGAAGGTCTGAATGCCAGCCTCCAGTTGGATGGATCCCGCTGGAAAACGGGCTACCAGATCGAACATGCGATCCGGGAGGCGATCCGGGTTCAGTTCGAAATGCAGGAACAGGCCGGGTTCCGCTCGTTCGAGGAAGAAGCTCAGGAGCCCGGGCGTAATACCCAGTTCCAGGGATCGGTCCACGAACTTGAACTTCCGTGCGCCGCGTTTCCACAGGTCGTCGAGCGCAACGATGATCCTGCCTTCTCCAAATTTGCGGACCTTCGAGTCCAGGGCAGACAGGCAGAACTCGCAACCGTGCGGGCAACCCCGGGACGTCTCGACGTATATCGTCCTGTCGGCGATATCCCGCTCGTCGTAGAGGCGGTAGGGGAGGGCGATGGAGTCCAGGCTCGACTTGCTGTCAGAGATGATCCCGCTTTTGGGTTTGCGACCGGCAAGGAGATCTGCGCAGATCCCGGGGAAGGCAAGCTCGCCGTCGCCGGAAACGATGACGTCTGCCAGATCGGTTATGGCAGGCGAATCGTCGGGGAAGGATACCTCGGGTCCGCCGAGCACTATCTTCAGGCCCGGGCGAACCGCCTTGACGATCCGGGCGACTTTCGTGAGGACGGAGACGTTCCACACATATACGGCGAGGGCGCATATCACCGGATCGCGATCGAGGATCTTCTCGGCGATATCCGCCGGGCGCTCGTCTATCGTGGTCTCCAGAATGCACGCCCTGTCTTCCAGGTCGCCCAGGTTGGCCATCAGGTAGCGCAGGGCCAGGGATGCGTGGTGAAATCGCGCGTTGGCCGTGACGAGGACAATATCACCGGTCAGCTGGAGTTTCATTGCCATCAAGGTGTATCATGATCCCGCATCCGGTGCCGGGGAATAGAAACGAGTTCGCCAATAGCGGAGATAACCATTGAAAAGCAGTAGCATCAAGAGAGTCTGCATGCTGAGCACGCACGGGTACTTCGACCCGGTTCCGGATCTTGGAAAGACGGACACCGGCGGCCAGGTGCTATACGTCCTCCATTTGTCCCGGGCACTTGTCGAGCTCGGCGTCCAGGTGGACATCATCACCCGCTGGTTCGACCGGTCGCAAAAACAGATCGAACCGCTGCCCGGCTGTCCCGACGCGCGGGTCGTGCGCATCCCGGCTGGAGGGTGGGAGTTCATCCCCAAGGAGCGTATCTACGATGTGCTGCCCGAGCTGGCGGCGAACACGTCGAGGTTCATTGAAGAGGGTGGCCTCGATTACGACCTGTTTCACGGACACTATGTGGACGCCGGTATCGTGGCCCTCGATCTCGCGGAGGCGCTTGCCAGGCCGGTGTTCTTTACGGCGCATTCCCTCGGTGCCTGGAAGCGGCAGGTAATGGGCGGAGATCCCGGGGAGATGGATGAAAAGTACAACTTCACCCGCCGCATCGGCGAGGAGCGAAGGATTTTCAAGTCCGTCAATGCTCAGACCGTTACGAGCGAGGAGGAGGTCGAGAAAATCGGCGAGCTATACAGTCTTTCTCCCGAAAACCTGACATTCATCCCGCCGGGCGTGGACGTCGACTTGTTTCGCCGGCTTGCCGACGGCGAGAAGGAGGGAACGCTCGACCTGCCGCGCCCCTACATTTTCAATGTCGGTCGAATCGCGAAGGCCAAGGGCCACGACCTTCTGCTTGCCGCTTACAAGCGCGTGCTCGACAGGTTTCCCGACGTGCACCTCGTGATCGGCGGGGGATCCGAGAATCCCGGGGGAGTGGAGCGGGAGGTGCTGAGCTGGATCGAACGGTTCGTCGAGGAGAACGGTCTTCAGGAGCGAGTGCGCCTGATAGGCGGCGTTTCCAACAACGATCTCCCGCCCTATTACCGGCAGTCCGAGATGTTCATCCTGGCCGGGAGATACGAGCCGTTCGGCATGACCGCCCTGGAGGCCCTCGCCTGCGAGACCCCGTCTATCATATCGAAGTTCGCGGGAATACAGCGGAACCTGACATCCGGCGGCGACTGCCTGCTGGCCGATCCGACCGAAACCGAGGAGCTCGCGGAGGCGGTATGTACACTGCTCGAGGATCCTGACGAGGCGAAGCGAATGGCGCGAACCGGCCGCAAAATGATCGAGCGGGAGTTTAGCTGGACGGCGATCGCCGCCAGGCATCTCGACCTCTACCGCAAGCACCTGTAGGCGGCAGATGGTCTGCGCCGCAGACGTCGAGAGCAGCCCATGGAGCAACCCATGAAACAATCGATGGGAGACAGTCGCTTCGCGGACATAGAGAACCTGGTCGTCGTGCCCGGCCACGCTGTGTACGTTGCCGAGAATTTTAAAGATCCTGCGGCGGACGAAAGCTGGCACCTGGAGGAGTTTCAGCGCGGCGAGCCGCCGCTCTACATCGGTCACATTCGTCGGGGCGTGGAGCTGGCTCGGCTGGACGACAGGTCGCTCCTGGTCTTCTCCGGCGGGCAGACCGCTGTTGAGGCGGGCCCGCGAAGCGAGGCGCTCGGGTATTGGCTGATCGCGAGGCACTTTGGCTGGTGGGATGCCGTGGAAGTGGAGCGGCGCGCGGTTACCGAGGAGTTCGCCCGCGACTCGTTCGAGAACCTGCTGCTCGGCATCTGTTGTTTTCACGAGTGCACGGGTGGCTACCCGCGTTCGGTGACGGTTGTCGGCTGGGCGTTCAAGGAACGGCGGTTTCAGCTTCACCGCGACGCGATCCGTTTTCCCAAAGAGCGGTTCGATTATCTGGGCGAGGCCGATCCCGAAGATCTGAAAAAAGCGATCGAGGGAGAACTGAGAAATGCCATCGAGCCGTTCGAGAGCGATCCATACGGCACGGGCAGATCCGCCCGCGGAGCGATTCTCCAGGAGAAACGCAGGGCCCGCAATCCGTTTATGAGGACTCATCCGTACGAGACAAGCTGTCCCGACCTCGTGGGACTGCTGCGCCACAAAGGCCCCGGGCTGTTCGACGGCAAGCTTCCCTGGTAGGCGTTCAGGCGTTCCCTTACAAGGGACTCATTTTCGGGTACAATGGCGCGATTCGCCCGGCGCGTAAGGAAATTATGGATTTAATCTCGATCACCGGCTGGACGGCGTTTGCGCTTGTTGCGTTGTTCGGCTTTTTATTCGCATCGACGTTCGCAATCGAACAGGAGAAGCGGCCGGCGGTCATTTCGCTCGCGGTCACCGTGGTGGCGCT
>JAUXHN010000011.1 GCA_030621515.1 Deltaproteobacteria bacterium
GTGGTGCTCAATGACGATCAGGTCCAGGATTTTCAAAAGTATCTTATCTACAACCACGCTGCGGGTATCGGCGAACCATGCCCCATCGATCACGTGCGCGGCGCCATGCTCCTGCGCGCCAATGTTCACGCCAACGGGCACTCGGGATGTCGTCCGGAGATCACGGGCACCCTCCTGGCCATGCTCAACAAGGGAGTCACTCCGGTTGTGTGCGAAAAGGGATCCGTGGGCGCATGCGGAGATCTTGCGCCCATGAGCCAGATCGCGCTGCTCATGATGGGCGAGGGCGAAGCTTTCCACATGGGGGAGAGACTGCCCGGAGACAGGGCCCTCGAAAAGGCCGGCATCCCGATCCCCGGCCTTCAGGCACGCGACGGGCTGGCCGTCATCAACGGTTCAAACCTGATCTGCTCAATGGGTTGTCTCACCGTGTGGGACGTGGAGCGTTTGCTCAAGCAGGCCGAGATCGCCGCCGCCATGAGCCTGGAGTCTCTGAAGGCCAATATGAAGCCCTACGACACGCGCCTCCACGAACTGCGCGGGTTCAGGGGAGCCGTGACCAGCGCCCGCAACCTTCGCAAGGTAGTAGACGGCTCCGATCTCGTAACGGGCAAGGAGAAGGTCAAGGTTCAGGACGCCTACAGCATGCGCTCAACACCGCAGGTGATCGGCGCGGCGAGGGATCAACTCCGCTGGACCCGAAGCCAGATGGAGATCGAGGCCAACGGAGTGGGCGACAATCCGATCTTTCTGCCCGAGGACAAGATAGTGCTCACCGGCGCGAACTTTCAGGGAACGCCCATCAGCCTGCCGCTGGACAGCCTCGGCGCCGCCGTGACAATGGTCTGCGTCATGTCGGAGCGCCGTCTGAACCGCCTCACGAATCCGGCGCTCAGCGTCGGGCTCCCCTCGTTTCTGACCAGGGGCGCGGGTATGTTCTCCGGCTTGATGCTCAGCCAGTACACGGCGGATATGCAGATTGTCGAGCAGCGCATACTGTCCGCCCCGGCGTTCATTCAGTCCATCCCCGCGGCGGCGGATCAGGAGGACTTCGTCTCCATGGGCATGAACACCGCCCTCAAGACCCGGCAGATCCTGGATCTGGCAAGTGGCGTGCTCGGTATCGAGTTCATCGCTTCGACCCAGGCGTTGGATTTCCGCGATTACACTCCGGGCAGGGGCACCCTCGCCGCAAAGGGCGTCGTCCGAAAGCATGTGGAGTTTCTCGACGTGGACCGGCCCCTCTACCCGGACCACAACGCAATGAAGGCGGTGGTGGCGAGCCTGGAGATCCTCGAGGCCGTGGAGGCGGAGGTCGGCGAACTGGACACGTATTAACGTGTTCTTTTTTCCTTTTTGCTTGCTCGGGATTCCATGAACGACAGGCTCAGGGGGAGAACGATCAGTGTAGAGAGGAGAATGGTTGCGATACCTATAATGGCCAGGATGCC
Organism: Deltaproteobacteria bacterium; assembly: GCA_030621515.1. GTDB lineage: Bacteria > Myxococcota_A > Polyangia > JAAYKL01 > JAAYKL01 > JAUVAN01. The sequence goes on from JAUXHN010000011.1 coordinate 1,452, forward strand.
GATGGTCTTCAGGCCCGCGTGGGAAACTACCAACATGCCGGCAAAGCCCACAGCGGTGGTAGCCGCCGCGATCGCGATGGCTACGCCGGTGGTGCGGAGAACGTAGGGCAGGGAGCCCGGTCCGTGCTCCTTGTAGGCGTGGTAGAGATGGACCGAGGAGTCGATCCCGATGCCCAGCAAGGTAGGCAGCACCAGCATATTGTAAAGACCGATACGAATATCGAAAAAGGCCATGATGGAGACCATCCAAGTGGCTCCAATGATGATGGGAGCAAAGACGACAAGGGCCTTTTTGGGTGAGCGCAGGTCGATCAACAGCAAGAGGAAAACCACCACGATGGCGGCCAGGGTCATGCGCAGTCCATCCTGTTGCACGGCTCTCACCACTTCCACCATGATGAAACCGGAAGCCGCAGGACGGATCGCCCCCTTGCCCGGCACATCGATGGTGCCGTAGACCTCGTAGAACTTTTCCATCTGGTCTATCTTCCACTCGTCGACGCGCGGGTAGATGTAAACCATGCGGCCGATCGTACCGTCTTTTTCCGTGAAGTTCTGAAGAACCCAGCTGGGCAGTTCATCGATGGGGCTCGCGCCGGTTTCGGTCCAGCGCCGGATCTCTTCGAGCCTGCTTTGCGTGGATTTTTTCAGCTTCCCGAGCTCGAGCGCCTTGTCCACGTGGCCGCGTAGCTGGGTGAGCAGGGCCAGCTTCTCTTCCTGCTCATCGGGAATCAACGAAAACAGAGAGTAGGCGCGTCGGAGCAGATTGGTGTCTTGCTCGTCTTTGTCGATGATTTCTTCCAGATGGCGGGTGAGCGTCTTGGCATCGTCTGGCGTGGGCATCACCGCCACGATCGGCGAGTTGTGCTGGCCCAAAGACTTGCCGTAGCGGATTGAAGCGCTGACTTTTTTCCCGCGCAGGTTTTTGAAATTGTATTCAAAGGAAACCTGAGGAATGAGCGCGAGTCCCAATGCGGCCAGGCCGAATACAACAACAAACCCCAGACCGAGTTTCCAGGGATGGGTAGAGCAGGGCGGGCCGATTTCCTGGCGGCTGTCTCCTGCGCGTTTGCGCCAGGGCTTGGGCACGCTGGCGCGTTCGAACAGGGCGGCCATAGCTGGAAGTAGCAGGATATATACAAGGAGGCAGGTACAGATCCCCATCGTGGCGATGATTCCGAACTCGGCAAAACCCTTGAATTGGGCCAGAATCAGCACCGCCAACCCTCCGGCTGTAGTCAGGCCCGCAGTGACGATGGCGCGGCCGGTCTTGATGATCGCCAGCGCAAGAGAATCATACAGGCTCTTGCCGCGGGCACGTTCATCCAGATAGCGAACCGACATATGGACGCCGAAGTCGATCCCCAGGCCGAGCAACACGGCGAAGATAAGGGCCGTGGTCATGTTGAGGCGTCCCAGGGTAAGCGCGGTGAGGGCCACTGTGAATATGATGCCGATGATCAGGGGAATGAAAATCAGCGCAGCAGAGCGCACCCGGCGGAAAAAGACGATGATTATAAGAAGGATCAGGGAGACAGCCAGGCCCAGAGACGAGTAGATGTCCCCGACCACATTCTCATACTCCCGGTAGCGGTTGCGGTATGCACCGGCCACCTGGACTTTCATCTCGGGGTTGCGGTGGGGGTTGTTTTCATTAATCAGTTTTTGGGTTTTTTCAACCAGCGCGCGACCGAACTCCATGTCCAGGGCCGGCTTTGAGGGACGGGCGATCACGGACATGATCCGGCCGCCGTTCGTGGACATCCGATCGGTCAGATCTACCGCAGGCTCGGAGTGGTCCTTCGCGTCGGACTTTGTTGTCCCCTTGTGGGGCGTCGCCGGCTCGCTATCCTTTGGCTTGATTATGCCGTGAGCGCCTCGTTTTTCATAAAGCAGACGATACTTTTCCATGATATCGGCAAAGTCGATATCCGGTGGTTGTTCGTCGTCCAGGGAAATGTAGAAAGGATTGCGAATTTTCTTTTCGTAGTCCAACCGCGCTTGCGCCCGTTTGACTATCTGTTTCAGGTCTTCCTTGTCCATGTATAGCAGGCGACGGTCACGGAAGTAGGACCGATCCTGCTTTACAGAGACCCATTCCAGCTCGGGGAGGGTGGCGAGTTTCCTGGCCATGTCGTCGATAAAGGCCAGGTTGTCTTCCACGTTCGGAGAGTCAACGGCCACTATAAGGTAATCCGTGGAGCCTATCAGCTTGGAGACCCGGCGGGATTCGATGACGCAGGGAAGATCGTCCGGGAGGAGCGTGGTGAAGTCGGTATCCAGCTTGAGAGGCGAATAGGCAAAGAGCCAGTAGCCCGCAACAGCGGCAAGCAGAACGAAGGCCAGAGTGATCGTCCAGGCGCGCCGTATCGCGAGGGAGATATAGCGTTTGAGCAGTTGTTCCATAACGTTGGGCAGCTATCCTAGCGCCTTTTTACTTCGGGCGAAACAGCTCAGTTACGGTTCTTTCACCTGAGCAAATATGAAGTTGCTATTGAACGGCTCCGGTTTGTCATCAGCGAAAATCCGATCTGCAATTTCCGGGGCGCCGGAAACCTTGAACACCATGTTTTTTTTCACCAGATAATCCATGTACTCGACCCCGGGCAAGTCCACGACAAAAGTGGTACATCCAAAGGCAAGACCCTCGTAAATGGCGGTGGAAAAGACACCCACCAGGTACTGACTGTGTGCGAAATGGGCGTAAAGAATGGATTTGTTGTTATCCAGAACTTCCACGTTCGGCAGCCTGGATGCCTCCACCAGATCCGGATAGTCTGTTCTCCAGAGGTCGTATTCCCCCGGGTGGAGTTTGTACCTGATCTGATGTTCGGGTAGCTTTTTCGCCAGTGCTCTAATAATGGTTGAGAGCTGCTTTCCAATAACCCCCTGGGAGATCACCAGAATACGCCCCGGGATTTTTTCCTCCGCAGCGAACTTGTTTTTCTGTGCGTGAAAATGCGCAAAGCCGTACGTCTTGATTTTGTCTGCCGCGACAGGCAACGCTGCAAGCTCGTTCCAGTAATCGCCAAAAGTGTAGAAGCTGTCCGGGAAACACTCTATGCCTGTTTTTACACCGGGAAAGTTGTAGCCCAGGTGATAGGGACTGAAGGTGCCATGTTGAAGTTCCACCGTTTCAATCCCGAGCTTCTTCGCTGCACAGATGAGAGCTCGCTTGTACCAGGAATAGGAGACAACCAGAAAAATCTTTTTCGGGCGTCTTTGCTCAAGCAAACGAGTGTAGTATTTCAGGCTGTACTTGTGGTGCCTGATCTCCTTTTTGAACTGTTTCAGCAGCGGAATGTCCACTCCGAAATCCCGCCGGAACCGCGCTTCGAGTTTTTCTATGAAGTCCTTTTCAGCCTTCGATGGGAGAACGGGAATAGCACTGATTATACCGGCTCCCACTGAAAGAGAATCCAGATAGGTACGGGAAGAAGTTTTTCTGGTGAGGTGGCGTCCCAAGTACCAGTTTTCAAAAACCTCCGTTTCATCCGAGGGAAGAGAATCGACAAGGTTCCTGGTGTAGATATCCACGTATTCTCCCTCGATCGGCATTTTTCGAGGGTGATCAAAAACCAGGTATTCCCTTGTTCTCCTTTTGGCAAACGGGCTGGTAAACGGCGCCTTGATAGTATTCCAGGCTGCCTCCAGGATACCGGTCCAGGAAAGTCTCTCACTGTGAGGTGTGGAGAAAACGCCCGTTGCCTGACATATCCTGTAATATATGGTCATGCGAGTAAGAGGCCATACTTTGACGTTACAGATCTGCTTTTCAAATAGCCCCAGTTCTTCCTCGGCAGCCCAGATCTTTTCACATATATCCCTCGAAGACAGCATCAGCTTTTCTTCGTTCCTCTGGCTATTTTTACAATGAAATAATAGAACGCTCCAATGGAAAGCGCGATCCTGGCGGCCAGAAATGTCATGGCATTCAGCTCAAGTCTATCAGAATAAATATACCCCGCTGCCAGCGCGGCAAGAAGGCAGAAGTTTGGTAGCAGCAGCGAAACTTTGAGAACTTTTGCCCGCAAGATAAATCGGGCATTTGAATAATGAAGAATGAACAGAAGTGCAAACGAAGCGGTAGTGGTGTAAGCAGCTGCCTCGTAACCGTAAATCGGAATGAATCGATAATTGAGGATAATATTGGCTCCAGCCGCAAGCAATGTACTGAGCGATATCAGCTCTGTCTTTTTTGCGTAGGACGCGTACTGGAAAAAAAGGGTGTACAGAAAAACGAAGACGTACCCAATTACCAGTATCGGAATCAGGTGCAGCCCCCCGAAATAGGTCTCCGGTACGATCAGGCGTGCCGCATCAGCGCCGAATAGAATTATGATCACTGCGGCGAAATAGATGTAACCGGAATAGGCGTATGCCATCCTGTTGATTTTTTCGAAATTGCCTTTCCTGTATTCATCAAAGAATATCGGTTGCCAGGCCTTGACGGTAGCCATCACAATCACATCCATTGACATGGCCACATCGTAGGCCAGCGAGTACAGACCGGTGGCAGCGGATGTTGTAAGTTGCTGAATGATTATTCTGTCGAAGTAGCCAAGAATGTATCTCGATACGGCATGGGGGATAAGGGGAATGGAAAACCTGCAAGTGTACTTGATGTACTTTGAATCAAACGAAAAGCGGGCCAACCGGATCATTGCGATGACTGCGTACACGGCAAAGACGCCGGTGAGTATGAGTTCCGCATAGATTTTCCCCAGATACTTTTTTTCATCGAGAAAGAGTATCAAGACGATCGCGGCGCCGAGAATCGATCCTGTTCGCAGTACAACGAGTATCGAGTATTTCTTGCTTTGCTTGCTTCCCCGCAGATACGAAAGATATATTTCCAGTATGCCGGAAAAGACTGCGGTTGCCATGGCCAGTTGAAACACCGCTGTTTCAACACCCACCCATTGCGCCAGCTGCGATGAAAGAGGAAGCATGAAAGCAAGGAGAGCCATGCCGAACAATCCGACAAACAGCAGGTTGGTCCCCAGCGCCCGGTCAAAATCGTCAGATTTTTCCAGATAATACCTTACCACGCCGGAGCGCAGATTCAGGCTGAACAGTATCGAAAGCAGCGCGTACAGTGATGCGAAGACGGAAAGAACGCCATACTCATCCGGCAGGAGAAGCTGGGTGAGGATTGGGATTGCAAGAGCGACCAGTATGCTCTGCAGCACCGTGGCTGATAGATAATTTCTGGTATGAGTCAGAAACTCCAGATTCTCCCGGCCGATTTTTTCGGCAAACCAGGTTTTTAATCGATTACCCATGAAATTCAGGCTTCGGGCAGGCTTCGGATGAACTGTTTCATGATTTCATATTGCTCATCAATGATTTTTCCGAAGCCTGCAAATCTGGAAAAACCGTTTTCCAGTTCGGACAGAAGATAGGTCTTCACCTGTTCCACCGCATATTTGCTGGGGCGTATCTTCCGCAGTATCCCCGTGCGCCCGGCGTGAAAGGCGTCCACTCCGAGTACGTTCAGCGCTTCGGATACCCCCCTGCCACGACCGTCCTCGTGTAGCAGGATTGAAGGCTTGCGGGAGCTGAGAAAGTGCAGATGTGTGTGTACCCGGTATCCCACATGGATATCGCATTCATCGTAAAAACCGATTTTATCGGTTCCAAAAGAGGTATCCACCACCTCATATCCAAGTGACTTCGCCGCATCGGATATTGCGGCGTTGTTTCTTCGATCCGCAGTTGGTATCAGTGGATGGTCCTGGCTGATGCCCCGGTTGAATGAACAGTACCTGGCCGCCGCCGGAAAAATATTGGAAATTTCGCGGAGTAATTCGATGGATTGTTTCTGGTAAATGGATCTCTGGGCCGGTGTTACCGTCAGACTCGTTACTTTCCGCGGGCGTACCGGTGATTTCCCGATGGCATCAAGGCGATACCAGACAGGACAGCCGGTCATCAGCGGGTTCTCAATGCCGTTGCGTCTGAGGGCCTCGCAGGTCAGGTAGTCCCTGCAGCCCAGGTACTTTGTCTCGGTACTGATTCGCTTCAAAGCCGTCATGGATGACGATGTGAAACGATAGTTCCTGAGTGTGTTGAAATCACCGGGAACGCCCTTCCAGCCAAGTCCCATGGGAACTATGGGAACCCTGATATGGTTGAGATCATCTGTGAGTTTGTAGACTCCTGGATAAAAACCTGGCTGGAAACCCGGTCCTCCCATGATGATGATCGCCTTGCCGGAGTTGATCTTGTCCAGGTGAGCATCCAGCGGTTCAAAGTGGGGAAGTACGAACAGTTCCTCTTCGGGTAGATGTTCTTTCAGCAACGCCGTGCAACGCTCTTCTATCAGAAAATCGCCCATGTTGATTTTGGCGCCTGTCAGTACCGTGTACACTTGAACCTCTTACCCTTTACAGATCCTTCCATGTGATAATGTGATCCGCTTCTATTCGGTGACGAAGCCGCAGCCCGGCAACCTTGTGAAAATCCGCAGGAGAAATACCTGTCCCCGGACGTTTGAACTCCACATTTTCGAGACAGAGCGCTTCCCCCTCCTCAATGGCTCTTCTCGAAACCAGGCTGCGACGGGCCTGCTTTCGCGCTTCCAGTTCACAGTCGAGTGGCTGCTTGATCCCGCCTCCCCTAACCTTATCAATCAGTTCAATGTTGGCGACCAGTCTGTTGAGGTCTGCCGGGTCCATGGCGTGGTAGTGATCGTTCCCCTTCAGTGATTTGTCGAGAGTGAAGTGTTTTTCTATGACCTTCGCTCCCAGCATGTAAGAGACACACAGGGTCATCATGGACGGATCCGGTCTTGTGTGGTCGGAGAAACCGAGCAGCATCCCCGGGTAAATCTGCGCAAGATGCGAAAGCATGTTCAAGTTTGCATCCTCGTAATTGGTTGGATAATCGAGCACGCAATGCATCAGGCAGATCTCCTCATTTCCCGTCTTTTTGATGGTCTGCACAGCATCATCAATTTCGCCTATTGTGGCGGCACCTGTTGATAGGAATATGGGTTTTCCATTTCTCGCAATATGCTCAATAAAGGGCAGGTTTGTGAGATCAGATGAGGAAATCTTGAACAATGGCATGAGGGGTGCAAGGTAGTCCGCCGCTTCAAAATCAAACGGAGTGGAAATGAAAATGGCGCCTTTTTTTTTGCAGTGTGCCGCCAGTCGCTCGTATTCCTCCACACCGAAGTGGTCGAATTTCTTGAACAGCTCGAACTGGGACGTGGTCGGTTCCTCTCTGGTATCCCAGTACGCCGGCGAGTGCACAGATACAATCTTTTCCGCCTTGTAGGTCTGGAACTTCACCGCATCGGCGCCGGCACCGGCGGCTTCGTCTATCATTTGACATGCGGCCTCAAACGGAGAGATGTTGTGCGCGCTTGCGATATCGTAATAGTTTACGCCGACTTCAGCGATAATGAATGCCTTTTTCCTGACTCCAATATCTGCGATTAACGTCATTTTTCCATTTGCCTGTCATGTTTTTCGAATTTTTCGAAGATAAGTTTCAAAACATTGTCCATACCCTGCCTGAGATTGTGGCCAAGCATGATTCGACTGTACTTCCTTCTCAGCGCCGCGTCCCCGGCCAATTTGCTGAAGGCTCTCTCGATCTCTTCGTCGGAGACTTCGTGTCCGAGCCCAAGATTCACAATGCCGTTATCCTCTCTTGCGAAGGTATGACTCAGCTCCCGTTCGTTCTGAGCCATGACAATGATGGGTGTTCCAAGAGACGCAACCTCAAAAACCGTACGTCCTGCGGAAGTAAACACCAGGTCCGCCCGGCGCATGTACTTGCTGATAGTGCGGATGTCCGCAAGCAGCTCAATATTTATGTTCAGGCTCTCGATCTGGCTCTTCAGAGAATCCAGGTCCCGGTACCCAAGACCGGTTACCACGGTAATCTTGAAACCCACAGACGGTAGACGACTCAGTACAAAAAGAACTCGTCTGGTATAATTGCTGGAGTCCGCACCTCCAAAAGTAATGAGGACTTCGTTTATCTGCTCGCCGGTCGCCCTGGGCTCCAGCAGCAAAAACTCATCTCTCAGACAGTAGTAATCCTTACCGAAGTAATAGTTGTCAGCGGTATGTTTCCCTTCGTACAATGCATTGATCACCAGATCCGCCCGGGCTGCCCCCCCGCCCAGATCCTCAAAGTTTACTACAAAACGGCCGTTATCCTTGAGGTCGTTGATGTACTGTGCATCTGTGTCGAGAATGTCGTTGATAACGATATGTGGATTGAACTCCGTGAGTATTTCCTTGAACTCCGTTTCGTTTTCGAAGAGGCGGTAACGGTAAAAGCTGCCTGCAATTTTTTGTGCACCAAGAGTGTGCTGCTTTTTCGCAACGAGCAATAGGTCGTGGTCTATCAATTTGGAAGCCAGCATCAGGGAACGGTATATGTGTCCAAGACCGATTTCCCTGTACCCGTCGGTTCGAAACAGAATTCGCTTTCGGCCCAGCAGTTTGTCTGCCAGCCACCAGTCCATGTAGCTGTCAATATCAACAGCCTCCGTATTGCTCACCACGAATAAATCAATATCCGGCCCAAATCTACTGGTATTGGTGACGTGTTGCCTTCTGGTAATTACGAAACCGCCGGTTTCTCGATAATTGGCCGGCAGGTACTGACGATTGACCCGCTTTTCATACAGGGGAACATATTTGCCACCCTTCATTGTCCAGGACAGATGCCTGTCGTCGACTACGGAAATCAAGGTGTCTGCACTGCTGTCGAAGAAACGCTCCAACGCTCTGTCCACCGAGCGAAAGGAGAGCAGAGGGCTTGTCGGCTGCATGGTGATCACCACATCATATCGGTTTTTCCCCTGCTGCTCGATGGCTGAAATGGCGTGATGGATCACCGGATCGAGAGGGACATCATCCGCCGCGAGGTGAACAGGTCGCATCACCACAGCGCAGCCGGTGACCTCGGCCGCATGCCCGATTTCCTCATCATCGGTCGAAACGATGACCTTATCTATCAATCTGCATTTCAGGGCTGTTTCAATAGTGTGGAAAATCAGAGGCTTGCCGTGAAGAAATCGAATGTTTTTACGTGGAATCCCCTTTGAGCCTCCCCTTGCAGGAATAATTGCTATCGTTGAAGGCTTTGTCACAATTGATGTCCACTTGCAGGTCGTTGCAAAAAAAACGCAATAATTTCTTATGTCTAGTTGAGCGCATGGGGAGTGTCAAGCCCGGGGGAATTCTGTATGGGTGTGGACGGCGTCAGGAATTGAGCCGCTCGGCAATGAATTCGAGCAGTCGTTCGGCCCGTTTTCCCCATGTAAACCCCTGGGCGTCCAGACGCGCATTTTGGGACAGTTTTTCGGCCAGGGTCTTGTCCTCAAACAGTCGTTTCAGCGACTGTGCTGCCGCCTGCCGATCGTCCGGTTCCACCCTCAGAGAATTGTGTTCGTGTTTCAACACTTCGGAGGTGTCGGGTAGATCAGGCGCCAAAATGGCCCTTCCGGCGGCGAGATAGGTAAAGACCTTCATCGGCAAAACTGTGCGACCGCCTACTTTGAGCGGCTGTGCCGTGGGTGGAATGAGCAGGACATCGGCAGCGGTCAAATAAAGAGGCACGTCCTTTATTGCTACGCGTCCGGTAAGCAATACGTTGTCCAATTGCCTTGCCCTGGCGTTCGCCGCCAACTCGGCCGTCTCCTGTTCATTGCCACCGACCAGGACGAAGAGCGTGTCAGGCAGATCCTCGGCCAGTTCGAGTATGGAATCCATGCCCTTGTCTTTGCGAATGTGGCCGGCGTAAAGAGCAATATTTCGGTCTGGTGACCACGACAGCTTTTTCCTGACTTCTGATTTGCCTGGAACAGAGTCGAAGTCAGACGGATCATACCCATTGGGGATAGCTCCGATGAGCTCTGGCGTAACTCCCGAGTCGACCATCACCTGTTTCGCATAGGCGGAATGGGTCGATATCCCCAAAAAACGCTTGCCCCGGAGCGCAAAGCGCACAACGCCCCAGGCTCGCGGATCGGAAATCGGCAGAGCGCGATAGGTTTCGAATAAAACGGGCAGGCCCAATTGAGAGGTGGCCACAAGGGGCAATAGATTGCGCGTGTAGACCACATCGTAATCGCCGAGCGCAGCCTTGAGCGGCGCTGCCAGGCCATGGAAAAATTTTTCAACACGGAGGTCCGAGGCAGGCCACAAGAGAATATCGCGGAGCTCAAACCTACCCTCGACATTGAAATAATCGCAGATACGTGCCTTTCTTTGCTCCTTTGAAACGAAAAGATGCCTGGCCAAACGGGGCTGGATGAGATGCACTGTGGCCCCCAAGCCGCCAAGCGCGTCGATGGTCTTGACAACCTGCTGAACGTCCGTGTGCAGGGAAGGAAATCGTTCATCTGAAATGTAAGCGATTTTCAGAGTCATGGGAGCTGTTTCTAGCACCAGCCGGCACAACGAGCAACAGTGGTCTACCTTTTAGTCTGGATCACACCCCGGCGCCGAATGCAAAGAAAGCGATGAAAGCGGCGGCGATCACGTAGGCGGTGACCTTGATGTCTCTGAAACGTCGGGATGCCAGGTGGGTGACGACGAAGAGGATGAAGCCGATCCCGAGGCCGTTGGAAATGTTGTAGGTGGCGGTCATGGTCAGGATCGTGCCGAGGGCGGGGATGGCGATTACCGGGTCCTTCCAGTTGATGTCGGCGGCGCCGGAGAACATGAGCGCGCCCACGACGATGAGCGCGGGAGCCGTGGCGATTGCGGGGACCGCCCCGACGAGCGGGAAGAAGAAGAGGGTTAGCAGGAACAGACCCGCCGTGACCAGCGCAGTGCGCCCGGTCTTGCCCCCGGCCACGACCCCGGACGCGGATTCGATGTAAGTGGTGACGGTGCTCGTCCCGAGGAGGGCGCCGGTAATTGTGCCGATGGCGTCGGCGGCGAAGGCCCTTCCGGCCCGGGGCAATACGCCGTCCCTTGTAATGTGACCGGTTGTGTAGCCGAGGGCCACCAGGGTTCCCATGGTGTCGAATAGATCGAGAAAGAGCATGGTGAACACGACAAGGATGATCTCCGGGCGGATCAGGTCGGCCAGGGCCGGGATTGCGGCGCCCAGGGTTTCGGTGGGAAGGGAGGGGAGCGCGACGACGCCGTCCGGCGGAGGCGAGGCCCCGGCGACGATGGCGATCGTCGTCGTTACTGCTATGCCGATGAGAATGGCCCCCGGAACGCGCGCGGCGAGCAAACCGGCGGTGAGCAGGAGACCGGCGACCGCGATCATGGTGGCGGGGTCGGTGAGATCTCCCAGGGTGATCATCGTCTCCGGGTGCCGGACGACCACCCCGGCGTGCTGGAGACCGATAAATGCGATGAATAGCCCGATGCCGGCGGCGATGGCGCATACCAGGCTTCTGGGGATCGCCGAGATGATCTTTTCGCGCAGCCCCACCAGGGAGAGCACCAGGAAGACCGTGCCGGAGACAAGCACTGCGGCGAGGGCCGTGGGCCAGGGGATCTCCAGCTGGCCGCAGACGGTGAACGCGAAAAAGGCGTTGAGGCCCATTCCCGGCGCCAGGGCGAACGGGTAGCGCGCCCACAGACCCATGACGATCGTGGCCACCGCCGCGCTCAGGCAGGTTGCGAAAAAGACATCGGTTCGAGGCATCCCGGACGCAGAGAGGATGGCCGGGTTGACGACGACGATGTACGCCATGGTGAGGAAAGTGGTGGCGCCGGCCCCGATCTCACGTCGCCATGTATATTCCCTGGGTTCGGATCTCAATTCGTGGGCGGTGGTCATTATTTCTTTTTCTTTTGAAGTAGCCTGGACAGATTATCCGTGGTGATCTCGGCCAGCCGCTTGAGACGTTGCTTTGGCGGGACTTCCTCTTCGATTCTATCGGCGTAAAGGATGCCGATGTTCTTGTCGTGGATGGCCAGTGGAATGATGACCGCTCGATCGGGTCGTCCTCCGAGGGACGCCGCCAGCACCGAATCGGCCGGGTTGCGCGCGAGAGGGCCAATGTGGATCTGCCCGTCCTTGACCGCCTTCGACAGCGTGGAGGGCGTGGACACGGGCACCCAGAAGGAGCGAGCGGCCTCGATGCTCGTGAAATCTCCCACGATGCTGAAGCCCCGAATCTCCGAGCGCCTGACCGTGAAGAAGACGGCCCGTTTCGCGAATCTGGTGAGAGCCTCCAGGGCCAGGGAGATGATCTCGTCGCGCTCCTTCGCCCGGCCTATTGCCGCTATGATCTCTCCCTCGGTGCGCTTGCGCTGTGCGGGTGTCGAAGGCGCGCTCGGCGGCTCCGATGCCGCTGCGCCGTACAGCCCCGGGGATTTGTCGCCGTTGATTTTTCCTCTGGGCCACATGTCCTTCGGCGGGGGCGGATCGGATTTTCTGGTGGAGTGGTCCGGTTTCGGGGCGGGAGGGGCAGCGGGCTTGCTCCATGAATCGTACGCGGGTATGCTCCGCTGAAGCTTGGCCTCCACCGGCTCCTCGACCTTGCCCGAAGCCCTCATTCTTTCCCTGGTGATGGAGTATGCCCCCGAGGGCGTCGATTCGATCTTCGGCTTCGAGGGGATCCGATTGACCAGCGGGATCGCTCTCACGGCGTCCTCGATCGAATGCCCCGAGATCTCGTCGCTCGTGGATAGTGGGGCTGCCTCCATGTGTTGATCCCTGACGGGGGTTTTACCGGGCTTCGAGAACTCCCGGGTGATTCGCTTGAAGAGCGGTATTGGCTGCTCGTCCGGTTGCGCCGGTTCGAGGGGTGTGGATGGTTGTGCGTAGTAGATGTCGAACGCCCAAGAGATATCGAGTTCGGACACCAGGGCGGGGATGACGGCGCGTCCCGTGTGGTGGGCCGCCTCCTGCACCACGTGGTTGTCGGACGGGTCGGTCATCCCCAGCACGAGCTTGTCCCCCTGGAAATCAAGGGGGAGGATCCTCAAGGACCTGGCGAGCTTCGGCGTGATCATGGCGATGGCGTCGGGGTGTATGTTCGCGAGCCTGTTTTTGGGCCAGTGGGCCACGGGGAAACGGCGGGCGAGAAATCGCGCCAACTCCCCGTCCGGCAGGATCCCCTCGGTCACCAGATAGTGTCCGATGGTGCCGCCGTGGGACGCCTGGTGCAGCGTGGCCCTGTCGAACTGGTCATGTGAGATCAGTCCCTCGGCGAGAAGCATCCTGATGGCCTGTGTCATTGACGCCATCTTAGCAGGGAGGGCGTAGGTCGGAAAGGGGGCTTGTGGAGGACGAAAGTAGATGCTGGACGCGGACGGTCCGATGCATTTAGGATTGTCCATGAAGCCAAAGGATAAAAAATGAGATCGTCGATTCACGCGGTTGTGTTTTTATTGTTCGCCCTGAGCGCAGCTGCGTGCTGGGGAGAGGTAAAGGACATCTATCCGACGGACGGTGGCACCGATACGAACACGGACACGGGAGAGGAGCCGGTGGAGCCCGAGATGTTCCCCGGGGGCGGAACCGGTGGAGGTCCCATCGCGGGGCGCATCAACGTATACGTTCTGGGGGAGGTCGGCGGGTTGGTTTTGCCCGACGCGAAGGTGATGGTCGAGAGTTCGGAAGGGATTCTTATCGGGGAGACGGACGATACCGGTCTGGCCCAGCTTGATCAAGAAGGGCTCGAAGGGCCCGTGAACATCCATGTGCTTTGCGACGGCTTTGTGCTGGAGTCGCTTATAGGAGTGAACGCCTCCAACGTTACGATGGTGGCGCGCCCCCTGTCGTTTGCCACTCCGGAAACAGTCACGATATCCGGGACGCTTCTCGGCGTCGATCTTCTCCCGCCTCCGGAGGCGGACAAGCATCGGGTAGTTCTTGTTCGTTTCGGGATACCCTCGCAGGAGATGCTTTCCGCCAGGAACGGACGGTTCGATCCCCTGGGCCCGGGCGAGGACTGGGTGCTCACGGATACGGAGGATCACGAGTTCGAGTTGGAGGTGCTCCGCAAGCCGGGGATCCTGTACGCGGTTGGAGGTCTGGTCTGGACTTACAACACACCGGATCCGGACGACGACACCATCGAGTGGTTCCGCATGGGGATGGTCAAGGGGCTGGATACCAGCGGCGGCGACCCGCTCGACAACGTAAACCTTTCCCTGGACACCGGCCTTATCGGCAATCTACTCGTTGATTTTTCACCGAACGATGTGCCTGTCGCATACACGATCACGAACGCCTATCTGGGTCTGGACTTCGCGGCGCAGGGGACCGTCTGGTTCGAGTACGCCTCCACCGGTGGCTCGTTCCTGTTCGCCGTTCCCCTGTACGACGGTGACATCGCCGAGGCCGACATCCTGCTTGTGGGATCCGGCGGGCAGCTGGTTGAACCGGGGGATGAGGATATTCCCGGGATCGACATGCCCATGGCGTTCAGATTCGATCGCGGGCTCGACAATTTCGAGGGATTTTCCGAGGTGGCCCTGCCCATGCTGGCCATTCCCTCCCCCACGCTCGGCATCAACTGGGACGGAAACGCCCTCGGTTCGCTTCCACCGCCGGTCATCTCCATGGGGCTGGTCGTGTGGGACGACCCGGACGGACCGGAGTTCTGGCGACTCGTGTCCGCGGGTGCGCTTCCCATGAGCATTTCGCCCCCGGACCTGCCGTCCGACTGGGACTGGAGCGGGGTGCCCGCCACCGGAGTGAATATCAGCATCATGGTCTCGGATTTCGAGGTGGACATGAACGACATGCTCTTTTCCGACTATCCCGGGATCGTGGACAGTCTGGCCGTGAACGAGGAGCTCTTCTAGGAGATCTTTGGGATGAAATTCACCTTCACCAAGATGCACGGTCTGGGAAACAGTTTCATACTGATGGACGATCGGGGCGATCGGATATCGGGGGGGCTGAAGATTTCGGATCTGGCCATTGCGGTTTGCTCCCGCGATTTCGGTATCGGTGCGGATGGGCTCATCCTGATCCGCGAGTCTTCCAACGCCGACTTCCAGATGGTCATTATCAACGAGGACGGCTCCACGGCGGAGATGTGTGGCAACGGTATCCGCTGTTTTGCGCGCTTTGTGGTGGAAGAGGGGATCACAGATGAGACCGGACTCTCCATCGAGACAGGAGCGGGAATCATTCGCACGGAGCTGCTCGACGGCGGCCTTGTCCGGGTGGACATGGGAGAGCCCGTGTATGACCGCGCGAGCGTCACGGTCCGGGGCAGGAGGTTCACGAACGTGTCCATGGGCAATCCTCACGCGGTGGCGTTTGTCGAGGATTACGGCTTTGACTGGCGCGTGGAAGGTTCCGCAGTGGAGACGGACGAGGTATTTCCCCAGAAGACCAACGTGGAGTACGTCAAGGTGATCGGGCCCGCCGAGGCGGATATGAAGGTGTGGGAGCGCGGGTGCGGCGAGACGATGGCGTGCGGCACGGGGGCGTGCGCGGTGGCAGTGGCGGGGGCGATCGACGGGAAGCTCGAGCGCGTTCCGGTGACCATACATCTGCCCGGGGGCGATCTCCTGATCCACTGGAACGAGGACAACCGCGTCATGATGACCGGCCCTGTTGTCAGGGTGTGCGACGGCACCTTTTTTCGATCAGCTCGGACAGGGAAAGGTCGTCCGATTCGAACCGGTCGGCGACAATCTCGAAAGGACTGATTTCGTTTCCGTGTTCGTAGACGATCACTGAGCGGTCGATGGACAGGCTCACCTTCCATGAACCGCCCTTCGCGACCTCCGATTGCCCCACGAGCAGGGCGATCTCGTCGAAGAGCTCCCTCGCGGCGTCCGGGTCCTTCGAGATCCACCAATCGAGGATCTCCAGATCTGGAGGGAACCCGGGAGGGGTGCCGCTCTCGCCGATATTCTTTTTTGCCATTTGAAGAGCGCGTTTCTCAAACTCCATGCCGCGCTTGCCGGAGGTCACCTGCGCAAGGAGGGAGCGGATGCCGTTCGCCTGCTCCTGAATTTCGGCGTCGTCCTTCTCCTTGAGGCGGTCCAGCCATTGTGCGCATTCATCGAAGCGAAACCCCTTGCCGCACAGGATGGCCAGCTCCAGGTCAGCCCTGGCGTTTTCGGGATCGGCGAGCACTACCAATCTGAAGGATTCTTGAGCCTCGTCCTCGCGACCGAGGGCGTCGAGGATCTTGCCTCTGGTAAATGCGTAGATGGGAAGCAGGGACTGGTGGAGGCTTGCGCCGGTTTTTTCCAGCAGGACGAGGGCTTTTTGGGGATTGCCGTCCGTCAGCAGTTGTCCGGCCACGCCGATCTTTTTCGCGGCGCGAAAACGGCGAAAGTAGAACAGCCGGATGACGGCTTCGAAGATCTTCCAGAACACTTATTTCTTCTTGCCGGGCTTCTCGTCGGCTTTTTCCTCGGGCTGTTCCGGCTCTGCGCCCTTCTTTTTCTTGAGCCCGTTTTTCTCGCGAACGAGGTCTTCGATCTTCGCCGCGATGTCCTTGTTGTCCTTCATGAACTCCTTGGCGTTCTCCCGACCCTGGCCGATGCGGGTGCCCTGGAACGAGTACCATGCGCCGCTCTTTTCGATGATGTCGCCCGACACGCCCATGTCGACGAGGCAACCCTCCGCGCTTATCCCCTCGCCGTACATGATGTCGAACTCGGCCTCGCGAAAAGGCGGGGCCATTTTGTTTTTGACCACCTTTACCCGTGTGCGGTTGCCCACCGCCTGGTCGCTTTGCTTGATGGCTCCGATCCGTCGAATATCCAGCCGCTGGGACGCGTAGAACTTGAGCGCGTTTCCGCCGGTAGTGGTCTCCGGGCTACCGAACATGACCCCGATCTTCATGCGGATCTGGTTGATGAACATGATGCACGTTTTCGACTTGGCCAGGTTCCCGGTGAGCTTTCGCAGGGCCTGGCTCATGAGACGCGCCTGCAGCCCCACGTGGGAGTCTCCCATGTCTCCCTCGAGTTCTGCGCGCGGCGTGAGGGCCGCAACCGAGTCGATGACAATCAGGTCCACCGCCGACGACTTGACGAGCATGTCGGTGATCTCGAGGGCATGCTCGCCGCAGTCCGGCTGGGAGATGAGCAGCTCCGAGGTCTTCACGCCGAGCCTGCGGGCGTAGCTGATGTCGAGGGCGTGCTCCGCGTCGATGAAGGCGCAGATCCCGTCCTGGAGCTGGGCCTGGGCAATCGCGTGGAGGGTGAGGGTGGTCTTGCCCGAGGCTTCCGGTCCGTAGACCTCGACGATTCTTCCCCTGGGATATCCTCCCACGCCGAGAGCCACATCCAGATTGACGGCCCCGGTCGGGATCACCTCCACGCCGTCCATGAGCGTCTGCCCGTCGCCGAGGCGCATGATGGCGCCCTTGCCGTAGTTCTTTTCTATGGCGCTGATGGTGAGCCCCAGATCCCGATCCCGGTTCTTGTTCTGGTTTGCTGACATCTGTCGATTACTCCTTGGTCTCACCGCCTGGGCCGGCGGACTGTGTTTCGCTGGTCGGTCGAGGTGCCCGGCCGAGCAGGGGAAGGCTCCACAGTAAGTGGTAGTCCGCTCCGGCCGCATGCAGGGTACTACGATAGCATACGAGATTGCGTATTTTCGAGCGTCCGAACACCGCCTTGTCGCTTTCTTCGAGGCACCCGATCACGGCGGCGGCGTCGCCGCTCTTGATCCTTCCGATGGTCACGTGCGATTTGAAGGGCCTGTTGTCTGTTTTGAATCCCGTTTCCTCGAGGACCCTGGAGAGCGCCGTGTACAGGCGCTCCAGGTGCGAGTCGTCGCTGTGGATCCCCGCCCATATGACCCGGGGGTTCCTGGTGTCCGGGAACACCCCCAACCCCGCGGTCTCCATCTCGAAGGGCGGAAATGAGCGCGTCACTTGTTCCACGGTGTCCTTGAGAGCCCGTATCATGGACTCGGTGATCTCGCCGAGAAAACGCATGGTCAGATGCATGTTCTGAGGAGGTACCCATTTGACCGTGATGCCCGCTTCCTCACACTTGCCTCGCAGGATCCGCTGTTCCCGGTCAATCGAACGCACGGTATGCAGGTCGATGTTGAGGGCGAGGAAACTCCGTATTGCCTTCATCTCTTCTCCGATATGATATTCAGCGCCATTTGCATGGCAATCCACGCGGCCGCCTTCTTGACCCTCGCTCGATCGTAGCCCTTGAACAGGTGCTCACGATGCTCGATCCCGCCTTCGTGAGCCACGGCGATGTGCACCAGGCCGACGGGCTTTTCTTCCGTTCCACCGTCCGGTCCCGCCACGCCCGAGGTCGCCAGAGCTATATCGCTGTGCAGGAGTGTCCTCGCACGCTTTGCCATGGCGGTCGCCACCTGTGCGCTGACGGCGCCGTGGTCGAGGATGAGTTGCCTGTCGACACCGAGCAAGTCGATCTTCACATTATTGTCATAGGATACAATTGCGCCCTTGAAATATGCCGAGGAACCAGGCACCTGAGTGATCTCGTGTCCGATGAGCCCACCGGTGCAAGATTCGGCGACGGCCATGGTGAACTGTTTGTCAAGGAGTGCGCGGCCCAGGGCGGTGGGAATGTCGATATCTTCCCACGCAAAAACAGTCCCCTTCAGGATCTGTCGAGCATGCGCCAGGGCCGCGTCGAGGGTGGCTGCGTTTTGAGCCCTGAATGTGATGGATATCTCGGGAAACGACGGTCGAAAAGCCAATTCGATACCCGGGTGAGATGCCGGAAACTCGGCCAGAGCCGCCTGGATATCGGATTCGCCCATGCCGTAGCATTTGAATGTGGAGGTATGTTGCCCGGATCTCCGGTCTTCCAGGGTTGGAAGAATGCAATTCTCAAACATGGGCTTCATTTCCACGGGAACCCCCGGAAGAAAGAAAGCGTGTGCGCGTCCGGTTTGCAGGGCGAAACCCGGGGCGGTGCCGACGGGGTTGTCGATGATCTCGCAGCCCTGTGGTAGATCCGCCTGCTTGAGGTTTATCTCGTTCATGTGCTTGCCGAGGCGTTCGAAGACGGCGAAGATCCGGCGGACCGCGTCATCGGAACGGACCAGAGGGAGATCGGCTGCCGCAGCTGCGGCGCGGGCGGTCATGTCGTCGATGGTGGGTCCCAACCCCCCCCCGACTATCAGCAGATCAAACGAATTGTACGCCTGTCGAAAAACAGAAATCAACTCGTCATGATCGTCGGGTGCTACGATGATTCTGGATACCTGGAGGCCTCGTTCGTGCAGGCGAGAAGCAATCCATGCGGCGTTGGTGTCTGCGATGGCGCCGCGCAGTAGCTCGTTTCCCGTGCTGATGATAGCTATCTCCATGTGTCCGATTCCTGATACATCTCATCGCCTTTGCAGACTACTGAACAAAAGAGCAGTAATGGGTGTTTAGCGGGTCCGGCCCCAGGGGTCAAGAAAAACCTGTTATTGTGGATGCGAGGATTTCCTGGGAAAATACCTGTTGAAGTGGTTGCCATCAACTTCCCCTTCCCCACGCAGGGGATGGCCGGGATGGGGTAACCACAAGGAAAGGAATTGAGATGAGCTCCAGTGGAACCGGCGGAAAATGGGTGATGATCGCTGTGGCCGTGTTGTTGTGCGGAGGCGCGATTGCGGTCTTCCTGATTTTTGGCGACGACGGGGATCCTCCGGTGGAGCCGAAGCTCAAGGGCACCATTATGGAAGCGGCCAGCGGAGAGGACGCAAAAAAACTTCGAGTCATGAAGAAGAAGCTGGAGCGTTTCACGCACGCCATGCGCAAGAAACAGACGGAGGCGGAAGAGCGTATACAGGCGGCGGGCGAATCGAAATTGAACCTCGATCCCCGTGAAAAAATGGCTCTCAAGGCGGCCATCGGTGGATGTTACGATCCGCGCGCCATCCAGCGGGCGCTCGAAGAGAAGCGAACGTCCGAGTACGCCTCCGAGGTCATCGAAATGTGCGACGGGATTCGAAGAGCCGAAACCCTCGACACACCCACGGGATCGGTTCCGATGACGAATGAGATGAAGGAGGTCATCAAGCGATCCTCCTGGTTGAAGAACTACGCGCTCGATCTCATCAAGACGCAGAAACCTTCGGAGCAAGAGGACGAGCAGTGGAAGGAAATAAAGCAGATAAACGACAGGTTCGAGCACAAGCTCCAGTCGGTGGTTGACCTGTTCCCGTTTCTGGAGATCGAAATGATGCAGGTACAGTAAGTATCTATTCGTCGAGGATCGCGAACGGCAGCCTTGCCTGGGGCGCTCCGTGATCCGACACTGCGAACGGCAGCAATACCTTCAGAGTGCTCTTCATTTCCGTGCTTCCAAGAAGCGCATCCAGTGGAGTAGTGGTGTCTGTTGACGCCTTCATCAGGCCGATGAGCCGTCGCAGGAGACCCTTTTTTGCTTTTGGAACGTGGAAGACCCTGGTGCTCTTGCTCACAAAGCCGACATTGCGAGCGTAGTTCAACGCTTCGGGATAACCTCCGAGTTCGTCTACCAGGAGATGGTGCTTGGCGTCGGCTCCTGACCAGATCCGACCACGCCCGCGTTTGTCCACGATCTCGCGGGTGAAACCGTTACCGCGACCCTCGACCACGCGATCCAGGAACAGGTTGTAGTACTCGCGAATCTGGCCGAGCAGTTTGCGTCGCTCTTCCGGGGTATACAGCCGGGTCCAGGACTCCATATCCGAGTGAGGGCCCCGCTTGAAGGTCGTGGTGTCGATGCCGATCTTTCCGAGGAGCCCGGACACGTCGGCCTTGCCGTAAAAGATGCCTATGGATCCTGTCAGGGTGGTGGGTTCCGCGTAGATGACGTCGGCGGCGGACGCGATGTAGTAGCCCCCCGAGGCCGCCACCGCCCCCAGAGAGGCGATCACCGGTTTCTTCTCTCTCAGGGCCATGACCTCGCGCCAGATCATGTCCGAGGCGAGCGCCGATCCTCCCGGGCTGTTGATCTTGAGAACGACCGCGGCGATGTCCGGATTTTCGGCGAGCTTTCGCAGCTCCTTTGTCATCGTCTTGGCGCCGGTCATCCGGATGTTGAAGAAGGGAACATCCACGCTTTCGCCGTCTACAATATCCCCGTCGATGTGAACCACCGCGACGGCCGGAGCGTCGATGTAGGATCTGTGTCTCAGGCGATCCTTGCCGTATTCGTCGTTCACCGCCACCGGTCCGTCGGACAGAGTCTGCAGTTCTTCAACCAGCTTGTCTGCGGGTACCACCCGATCCACAAGGCCGGCCGCCAGCGCCTCCGACGAGGTGTAGGGCCCGTCCTCGATCACATTCCTCGTCGCGTCATGATCGGCAAATCCCCGGTCTCTCTCCAGGTTGGCGATCACGTGAGCGTAGACCGAATCCAGGTAACGGTCGGTAGCCTGGACGGAGGGATCCGTCGGGGATGTTCTCGTGAAGGTTTCAGGAGCGCTCTTGTACTCCCCGATGCGAACGATGTCCGCCTGAACCCCGATCTTGTCGAACAGGTTCTTGAAGTGAATGGATCTCATGGACATCCCCGCGAGGCGGATGCCTCCTGCCGGGTTGATCCATACTTCTCTGGCAGGGGCGCAGGCCAGATAGACCGAGGATGTCGCCTCCGTGAGGTAACAGACCGTCCTTTTTCCCGCCGCGTTCATCTCGCGAATTCGCCGCCTGATGTCCAGCGCCTGATCGAGATCAATGGTTTTCGCGTCGGGCCGAAGCACGAAGATATCCACTGCCTTGTCGTCCGTGATGCGATCCATCAGGGCCATCAACCTGGCCTCGCCGTAGGAATCGATGCGCTTTTCGATTTCGAAGAGCACCGCGCGGGTGGGAGGAAGATGGAAGGGCAGCGATGGAGCCTCGTCGCCGGAGATGCGCACGGCCCAGGACAGGGCCTCGAAGCCGCGCCCGTCCTTTGGAGATAGTTTGAAGTGGCTGCCCGCCCGGATACCGAGGGGGAAACGCCGGGAGTCTATGGAGAGCGCGAAATCGAGGAAATAGCCGTTGTCGATGTCGTCGTCGCGGAGTCCCTCGGCGCCGAAACGGGTGCGGAGCATGAGGCCGTCCACGAGCATCCACGAGAGGAGGGCGTTCACGTCGGTGCGCCGAAAAGGTCTGTCATCGAAGGTTCCGGTGCTGCTGTCGAAGACCTTGCTTTCGCCGTACAGGTAGTTCAGCTCACCGCCGATGGCCAGGCGGTCCGTACCCAACGGGCGAATCGTGAGGGCAACGCCGAAGCGTCTGGGGGCGTTCTCGATCCGCGACGGGATCCGTATTCCGGTACTTGATTCGGTAGCGTTGAAGGCGACCTCTGGCCTGTTGGCGTCACCCAGAGTGACGGCCATGGCCAGGTGGTTTACCGGGCGAACGGTCAGGGAGAAGTCGAAGGTGTCAATATCGCCGAGGTCGTAATTGAAAAATGTTCTGTAAGCGAAGCCGAAACCGAGAGCGCGGATCGGGTTGAGCGAAAGTCCCATGGAGAAACGCATCCTGTTGTCCAGGCCTTGCCACTCCTCGATATTGTCCGGTGGTGTCAGGAACTCGGTGGAAAGGGCGAGGCCGAGAGGGCCGATGGGAAGGGCGAGGAAGAGTCCGTGTCCCTGTCCGGCGAGATGTCGCTGATCGGCCAGCCAGGAGCCGGCATACACGAAGCTCCAGGAATCGAGGAATCCGATGTTCGCCGGGTTCACGGACAGGGCGGTTGCGTCGTTCACCTCGGTTGTGGATGACACGGGAAGCACGATACCCTCCGTTGCACGGGTGCTGACGACATCCTGTGCCGAGGCACCGCTCGCGATCGCCGTGATCACCAGCAGGAGTGCCACAAAAACAAAACGAGCCATTTTATCCCTCCTCGCATGTTTGAAAACGAACTGAAAGAAACCCTATCATTTAATATAATGTGTTGCACCTCATCGTCGATAAACGTTTTTTTTGTCTTTTCATTGTTGGAAATGTGCACTACATACTAGGCCATACAGGATTTGCCATATGTTGGTCCGGCAATATGTCATTGACCATGCATGTATGGTGATGGATAGTATTGTGGTGCCGTGGAGAATTTAGAGGGGTCTTGAATGAAGATCAAGCGTTTGGATGTGTCCGGTTTCAAATCGTTTTGCGATCAGACACGCATATTGTTCGATAGCTCGCTCACCGCGGTTGTGGGCCCCAACGGTTGCGGGAAGAGCAACATCGTCGACGCCATCAGGTGGGCTCTGGGAGAGCAGTCCGCGATGAACCTTCGCGGCAAGGGAATGGAAGATGTCATCTTCAACGGTACGGAAACCCGCGGGCCAAAGTCCATGGCCGAGGTTACCCTCACCTTCGATAACGACGACGGCCTTTCGCACCCCACTTATGTAGAATACCCGGAGATCACGGTGACGCGACGTCTGCACAGGGACAGCACCAGCGATTACCTGATCAACAAGGCTCCATGTCGCCTGAAGGACATCACCGATCTCTTTCTGGGCACCGGCGGCGGCACCAAGGCATATTCGATCATCGAGCAGGGCCGAATCGAGCTCATAGTGAGCTCCCGTTCGGAGGATCGACGGGCCATGATCGAGGAGGCTGCCGGGATCACGCGATTCAAGAAAGCCCGTCAGACGGCGTCGCGCAAGATGGACAAGACCCGCCAGAACCTGCTTCGGATAACCGACGTGGTGGCCGAGATGGAGAGAAACCTGTCGGTACTCAAGCGACAGGCCAAAAAGGCCGAGCGTTTCACGCGATACGCCACGGAGCAGCGCGACCTCGAGAGCTACATCGCGAGCCACAAATACCTGGAGCTTTGCGCCGTCAAGAAGTCGGTCGTCGCGAACCTCGCGCAGGCCGAAGCTCACGCGGACGAATCCAGGAGCGATCTCGAAAACAAGGAGGCTGGAGTTGCGAGCCTCAGGCTCGAGGAAGCGACTGCGAGGAACACTCTGGAGGAGGGCAAGACGCGGGCTTACGCGGTGGACGGCGAGATTCACATTATTGAATCGGAGATCAAGCATCTCATTGAAACCATGGAGCGCCTGAAGTTGGAGGAACAAGGCAGCGTGGAGCAGGAGGCGACCGCCGAGTTGAAGAAAGCGTCCCTCGATGAGGAACGAGGGGTTCTGTTCGCGCGAATCGACGCCATCAAGCAGGACGCGGTGACGACCTCCGCCCAGAGGGAGGAGGCCGAGCGGTTGGCGAGCGAGGCGAGGGAGCAGTTATCCGTGCTCGGCAAGAATTTCGATGCCAGGCGCGATGATATGTCTCGCGCCCGGGCGCGCGTCGCCGCATCCATGAGCGCGCTCGAAAACCTCGGACCCCGTGTCGATGAGGCGGAGGCCAGGCTCACGACCACATGCTCGCAGCGCGGCGACCTCGAGAAAAGGATCGCCGAGTTGTCGATCATGCTGTCGGATCTCAGGGGACGATCCGAACTCATGGAGGGGTCGCTCGAGAGTACGGTGGCCGTGGTAGAGTCCGAGAGCACTGCGTTCGAACAGCTCAGATTGAGCCTGGACGAGTGCGATGAGGAAAGACAGACGGTGCGGGACGATCTGCAGTCCAGGGTGTCGCGTCTCGCTTCTCTCGAAGAGGTGAATACCGGGCTCGAGCGCCACGATCGGTCCGTTCGGGAAGCGGTTGAGGCGTTGCGCGAAGAGGACGGCATGGCGTTCTCCGGTCTCCTGATAGATTTTATCGAATGTCCGGCGCAGTACGAGGTGGCCCTCGCCGCAGTCCTTTCGGACAGGCTGCAAGCGCTGGTTACCGATAACCACGAGACGGGCATGATGATGCTGGACTGGTTGGCGCAACGGGACCTCGGCAGGGTTACGGCGCTTCCCCTGGCCGGCACTGTCGACAGCGAGTCGGCGTCCGTATTCAGAGATGGCTCCGGGGTTGTCGGAAAGCTGACCGATTTCATCCATGTGGATCCGATAGTCGGTGAGATCGCCGACTGCCTGCTTGGCGGTGTGTACATCGTGGAGAGCATCGACGATGCCAGGCGCATATGGGAATCTGACGGAGGTCACGCGACAGTTGTCACCCGTGATGGGCAGCTGCTCGATGCGAACGGTGTCATGCGCGGCGGACGGGCCAACTCCCCCGGAGCGGATCTCCTGGGCCAGAAGCGGGAAATCCGGGATCTCGAAAAAGAAGCATCTACCTTGAGGGCCCTTTACGATGATCTCGATTCCCGTTTCGGGACCACCAAGGAGGAGCTCCTGAGGCGCAGAGATGCTGCCGAGAATGCCAGGCAGGAGGCGCAACAGCAGGAGGTCGTGCTGGCGGAGGTTCGAAAGGACACCCTGAGGGCAAAGGAGGATCTGGAGGCGGATCGACAGCGGCTGGACGGGCTCGATCGAGAGATCACTCATCAGAAGACGCTGGTTCGCGAGGCCGTCGAGGACAGGGATCTGGCGCAAAAAGAGATGACCTCGGCGAGCGAGGAGATCGAGGTGCTCGACAAGATAATCTCCGAGTACACGACGACCATCGAGGGGTGCAGGGGCGAGGCAGATCGGCTGGCGGCGGCGGCGATAGACGCTCGAGTTAAGGAGGCGCGGTTCGATCAACAGCACCAGGCTGCGCTCGATCGGGAGAATCAGATATTGGCGTCGGTCCTGGAGATCAACGAACAGATGGAGCAGCTCGCTGCGAAGAAAGCCTCCGCCGCCAGGGAAATGGGAAGAGCGGCGGGCAAGGTGGTTCAATTGAAGGAGAGCCTCTATGTCACCCTTGGGGAAGTCGATTGTCTCGACGGTCAGATGAAGGATCTGAACCGAGCCCTCGATTACTCGTCCCGGGCGCTCCTGGAGGCCGAGGCATCGCTCAAGGATCAACGCAAGGTCGTGGAAGAGACCCGGGCGAATGTTTCCGAGCTTCACATGAGCGAGCAACAGGCGCAGATGGATGTTTCACACCTTCTCGAGAGCGTCGCCGAGCGATTCAATGAGAATCTGCTCCAGATCGTAGGGGACTACCACATGCGGCCGGTTCCGGGGCAGGACGTGCGCCTTCGCATCGAGGATCTGAAGCGCCTGATAGAGAGGATGGGGGCCATCAACCCGGCGGCCATCGAGGACTATAAGAATACCGCAGAGCGCTACGAGGACAAGGTGGAGCACAAGGCCGACGTGGAGCAGGCCCTCGAAGATCTCGAGGCAGCCATCGCCCGGATGGACAAGGACTCACGTCGCCTGTTCAGGGAAACCTTTGCCTCCGTGAACGAAAAATTCCAGCAGATTTTCCCGCGGTTGTTTGAAGGAGGCCAGGCAAGGCTGGTGCTCACGAATCCCGATGACATGCTGGAAACCGGGGTAGACATCATCGCCCAGCCTCAGGGAAAGAACCTGCTCAGCATCGAGCTGATGAGCGGAGGAGAGAAGGCGCTCACTGCGGTGAGCCTGTTGTTCGCGCTCTTCCTGCACCGTCCAAGTCCGTTCTGCTTGCTGGACGAGGTGGATGCTCCCCTCGACGAGGCGAATGTGGGCAGGTTCGTGGAGCTGGTCCGGGAGTTGACCGATCGCTCCCAGTTCATCGTCATCACGCACTCCAAGGTCACCATGGAGGGAGCCGATGCCCTGTACGGCGTGACAATGCAAGAGCCGGGTATTTCCAAAATGGTTTCGGTTCGACTGGTGCACAGTGACGCGATCGCAGTAAACGAATAATACCAGCCATTTTTTTTGACAACATATCGCGGCTCATACGTCAAATAATGGAGAGAAACAGAGTTGTTGTTTCGATTTCCAGAGAATGTTAGTTTCAGGTCTGGAAAAAGGTGACGTAAATGGCTGATAAAACCGGCATTGTACTCGATGGAAAGTACGAACTCATACGCAAGATTGGCGAGGGCGGGATGGGATCCGTCTACGAGGCCAATCACAAGCTCATCGGAAGGAAACTGGCGGTCAAGTTCCTTCACCCGCAGTACGCATCCAGCGAAGAAGTCGTCACCAGGTTCCAGCGCGAGGCGCAGGCCGCGGCCCAGATAGGTCACGAGAACATCATCGAGGTGACGGACATGGGCACCGACGATGACGATTCACCATACCTGGTGATGGAGTTCCTGAAGGGTTGCGATGTCAAGCAGCTCATCGAGGCAGAGGGCGTTCAGCCCCCCAAACGAGCCGCGCATATCATGGTTCAGGCCCTCAGTGCGCTCCAGGCGGCTCACGATGTGGGGATCATTCACAGGGATCTCAAGCCGGAAAACATCTACCTCATAGAAAAGGGGGGCAACCCCGATTATGTCAAGCTGCTCGATTTTGGGATTTCAAAGTTCAGAGCTCTCGAGACCGATGGGGTCAAGGGATTGACGCAGACCGGGACCGTTCTGGGAACGCCCCACTACATGTCTCCCGAGCAGGCGAGGGGAGAACAGGATCTGACGCCCAGGTCGGACATCTATGCCATGGGTATAATTCTATACCAGATGCTGACCGGGGAGCTGCCCTTCGACGCCCCCAACTACAACGCCCTGCTCATCAAGATCCTGACGGAGGAGCCCGATCCGCCCAACCACCTCAACCCGGATATTCCAGAAGATCTAGTACAAACGATTGAAACAGCCATGGCCCGGAACCCGCAGGACAGGTTCGAGTCTTGCGACGATTTTCGGGGTCATCTCATCCCGTTCGCTCCGGAGTCGTCCAGCATCGGTCGTATGTCCACGGCTTCCCGCACGGTCATCCGGAAGGCGCTGTACAGCAGCAAGACGCCTTTCGAGATGACCCAGAGCGGCATCGAGGGGCAAAAGAGCAAAAAGATCCCCATCATCATCGGTGGTGCTGTCGCCGCTATCGCCGCACTGGTGGTAGGCGGAATCCTCATCTTTGGTGGAGAGCCAAAGATCGATCCCGTGCCGGCGAATATTCCGGTCGTGGTTACCGAGCCGATCGTCCAGG
The DNA here is from genome assembly GCA_030621515.1 of Deltaproteobacteria bacterium. Classification (GTDB taxonomy): domain Bacteria; phylum Myxococcota_A; class Polyangia; order JAAYKL01; family JAAYKL01; genus JAUVAN01. Next base: position 29,223 of record JAUXHN010000011.1, read on the forward strand.
ATGAAATCGTGAAAGACGATGGAGGAGCCGAGGAGACCGGGGAATCTCCGAGTGCCGTCGCCACTGTTCAGCTCAAGATATCGGCTGTCCCACCCGATGCGGTCATCAAGATTGACGGAGCCGGCGTCGGAGCCAATCCGTTCGAGGGACCCTTCGCAAAAAACGATATAATGCGAAGTGTCGAGGTAACGGCGCTGGGGTACGAGCCCGTGAAGGAACTCGTGAGATTCAACACCGATCTCGTGCTTTCGTACGAACTCGAGAAAATTCCGAACGTGAAGAATAAAAAGGGCGGCGGAAAATCGAAGCACAAGGCAAAAGAGGTCGGCGCATCTCCCGACAAGCCCACAAAGAGCGGGAAAAAGAAAACCAGAAAGATCGATTACGACGATCCGTGGAATCAGTGACATTTTTTCCTTCTCATGTGGGCGCCAGGGCCGAATCGGGGCCACAGTGTGTCAAACTTTCATTTCTGAAAAGTGAACCCTGAGTCTGAAAAACTTTTCCCATTATAAAAAAAATGCATAGTAGTGGTACGCGTCGTGCGTTTTTTCCTGTTTGGCGAAAAAGCCTCGTACTCCGAAGTTGATGATTGCTTGTCTATTCAATTTGGTAACTCAATTACGCGTACATAAAGGCCGAATCGTTTTTTCGAGTTCGAGCGTAAACCAATACAATGCATTTCAAGTTGAGTTGACTTTTTTTACTTAGATAAGAAAGCGCAATGGTACATGATTTGCTATAATTTGGTTTCTGGCGGGAAGAGATGGAAAGAAATCCATCGGGTTGCAAACTAGCTCGATCGCTGTCGGGCACGGAAAAGGTAGAAACATGATGGTTTCCACGTCGCGAATAACTCGAATCCTTGTTTTTCTGGCTGCATTTGTCGTAATCGGATGCGATGGCCAGGACGACGAGGCAAGGGACACAAGCATAGAGGCAGGTGCTTCTTCGGCCGCATTACCCTCCGAGGAGACCCCGACATCCGGACATCCACTGTACAAGGACGGGACGCCTCCGGAAATGCCGGACATGGATGACATCAAGGAAATAAGCGACGAATGCTGCACGCAAGTGGGGCAGGCCGACGAATGCTGGATGGAGGACGCGACCAATGACGGCATCATCTGCCCGACATGGTTCGAGGCGCCGTCCGGGTATGCGCTGAGCTGTCTTTCCTCCCATGGTTGTAACGGCACGAGCTCTCCCTCGTATCCCAGCGTGCCCGCCGGGATCCTCTGCGAGTGCGAGGACAACGACGACTGTTACGACGGCAGCGATCGTTTTGGGATATGCATTGTCCAGCCCGGGGATACTGTCGGACTCTGCGGTCCTTCCTGGTGCAATGGCTTCAAGATCTGCTCCTGCTTCGGGGGCTGCACCGATGCGACTATTGGAACCACGCCGGCGGCCACATGCACGAACGCAGGGCAGTTTTGTTGCGAGGGTGAATACCCGCAGCACCCGGAGTTGAACACCGTAACTGGAATCGTGGGTTTTGGCTATTGCTCCGATGACGTGACGTGCGGGGAGGGCTGCAACAACGACGGAGACTGCGACGACGGCGACGAGTGCACCCAGGATGTTTGTGTTCTGGCTACGGGTCAGTGCACGTACGGTGACATACTGGCGATGGGCCTTTGCGACGACGGTAACGTCTGCACCGACGAATCCTGCGACTCGCTCGTCCCGGGTGGTTGTGTCTGGACGAATAATACGGATCCCTGTTCGGATGGTGACGCGTGCACGGAGAACGACGTATGCGCGGGTGGATCCTGCCAGCCAGGCCCACCCCTGAACTGCGATGACGGCAACCCCTGCACCGATAACTCCTGCGACTCGATTTTGGGATGCCAGACCGTCAACAACACCGATCTCTGCGACGACGGCGACGCTTGCACCACCGGGGATATCTGTACGGCCGGCGCATGTGTTCCGACGGGTACGCTCGTCTGCGACGACACCAACCTGTGTACCGATGATTCTTGCAACCCGGCTTCGGGATGTGTCTTTACCAATAACTCCCTTGCTTGCGATGACGGGGATGCCTGTACGACAGGCGATACCTGCACCGGAGGATCGTGCGTCCCCACCGGCATACTCACCTGCGATGACGGAAATCCGTGCACGGACGACACATGTGACTCGGTGACCGGCTGTTCATTTGTCAACAACACCAATGCCTGCGATGACGGCAACGCGTGCACCGGCGGTGATGTCTGCGGCGGTGGGATTTGCGCAGGCGCCCCCATAACCTGTGATGATCTAAATGACTGCACTGATGATACGTGTCATCCGATCACCGGCTGCCTGTTCACACCCAACTCGGATCCCTGCGACGACGGCGACGCCTGTACGACCGGCGACACGTGCATGGGCACTGTTTGTACACCTACCGGGACGCTGACCTGTGACGACAGCAACATCTGCACGGACGACTCCTGCAACTCGGCTACGGGCTGCGTGTTCACGAACAACTCGGTTGCGTGTGACGACGGCGACGCATGCACCACCGGTGACATCTGCTCCGGCGGCGCCTGTACTTCTACCGGGACGCTGACCTGTGACGACAGCAACATCTGCACGGACGATACCTGCGATTCGGTGTTGGGCTGCGTGCATACGAACAACTCGGCTGCGTGTGACGATGGCGATATCTGCACAACCGGCGATATCTGCTCCGGCGGCTCCTGCATTACCACCGGAATACTTGATTGCGACGACAGTAACATCTGCACCGACGACTCGTGTATTCCCGCCTCGGGTTGTTTCCACAGCAACAACAGCGATCCGTGTGACGACCTTGATGCGTGCACGACCGGCGATATATGTTCGGGCGGTTCCTGCGTCGGCGCAGCGGTGGATTGCAACGATAGCGATGTCTGCACTATCGATACATGTCTGCCTGCCACCGGATGTGTAAACACAGTGATTCCCCTTTGTTGTCTCAACGACGCGATGTGCGTGGGGACGTGCCCCGGCGGCGCTTCTCCTCCCCCCGTCGGATGCAAAACCGATAGATGCGATATAGTTACCCACTTGTGCTACTGCGAAGTCGAGGCTGCCGGTACTCTCTGCACGGATTACGACTCTACCGTGTATCCCCCCAACTGCTTCGAGGGCAGGTGCGGTGAGGTGGTCGATCCGACCGTGTGGCCACCTTCGTACCTGGCGGCGGACGGCCAGTGCACTCCGGTGCAGCACCCCGCTTACAACAACCTGTGCAGCGACGTGTTCATTCAGCCGGCCGGGACCGTCCTCGACGTGACTCACGATGCCTACATGGGTTCCTTCGCCAACACCGGCGCCATCACCACCGGGCCCGACGCGGCCGTCTCGGGAAATCTCTTGAGCATCGGGGGCAGCACAACCTGCGCGGGCAACAACTACGAATCGGTCGGAGCGGACTGCCTCGAGATGGACGGCGACAACATCGGCATCGACGGCCTCGACTTGGTATATGTTTTTGAGTATCAGACCAACTCTCCCACGCAATTCGACCTGCATTCTTATCTGATCAAGTTGGAAGGCGATTTCGATCTGGGCATGTACATAATGACCGATGTGGATATCGCTACGGATTGTCCCGAGGGCAACGATCCTGGCAACCCGCTGGTGAGCGTGACCGTGGACTCTTCGCGGTGCAACTACCCGTTCGCCGACGCGCCGCCACCGCCGGTCGTGGAGGACCAGTGCGACGACAGTGGAAATACCAGCGCGGGCCAGGAGTGCTGCGATCCCTGCGCGAGCCCGGCGTGCTACACCAATGGTTACTACTGGTGCGAGCGCGGCTACCCCGACGGTTGCGACATGTGCGGCGGCGGTTGTGTCGGGATCTGGACGTACCCGGAGGATCCCTTCAACTGCATCGCCGAGACAGCGTACCCGGTTGCGAACATGGCCAGCACCATCATCTTCCCGGAGGGCGACACGGACGGATCCTGGAGAAGGGTCTTCATTTTCGTGGACGGCGTGACGGTGGTTCCGGGTAACTTCGAGATCACCATCGAACGGCGCAAGTGGTACGCGAGTCCGTGCGACCGTATAAACGATGACGCTCGTGTGTTCGATCTCACGCACCCCGAAGCAGGAGGCGCCACATACCTCGGCTCGCTGGACAATGTGGTCAACTCCTTCCACTCCGGCTTTGGGGCTTGCGGTGGATATAACTGCTCACCCACCGCATGGACTGGGGCTTTCTTCGGATGCCACGACGGCTCAACCCCGAACCAGTTCTGGCCCAATGCCGAGTATTTCAAGATTCACAGGCAGACCGGTGAAGGCGCCTCTGCATACTGCATCGTGACGGACGAATCCGTTGCAAGTGGCGCCGACCTTGTGGTGGAGGTGTACAAGCGCTCCAATGCGACGGCTCTGACAATTTGTGATGAATCTTACGGGGGCTTCGGATGCGAGCGCGACAATTTCGGGAACAATATCAAGTACACATTGAATGCTGCGGAAGGAGAACTCTACTTGATAGGCTTCTCTCAATACGCGGGCACCGATCGACCGTGCACCTCGGGAGCGCCCTACTTTGACAATTGCAACTACAAGATTACCGTATACGAGGGAACATGCCCGGCTATTTGCCAGCCCGCCCTGGAGGGCGCGGCGGGATCCGCGATCAATATCACCGCGGCCAACTGGTCGACCTACAATATTCAGACCAGGAACGGTTCACTTTACAACACCGATGGCGACGAATACGTTATTAACGGTTCTGATGACGAAGACGACATGTATGTCATCAACAATACATCCGGAAACACGGTTCAGATTTTCGTCGAGATGTGCGGCGCGGATGGCGATCCCATGCTCGCGCTCTACAATTGCGATCAGGTCACACCGATGATCGCCGCCGATTCCTTCGGTAGTCCTGGTGTTTGTGAAACATTCACCTACTCCCTGCCGTCTTCTACCGATCCCTATTATCTCACGGCGCAAACATGGGGCGCCGCTGACATCACTTCCTACACGATGACCATCGAGTGGGGCTGGTCTTGCGGCGACGGTTCGTGCGATGGGGCGGAGACTGCGGCCACCTGCCCGGCCGACTGTGGGTCGGCATCGGGGAACTGTTGCAGTACGGGTCATGGCGCCGGCTGCTCCATCCCGGCGATTGAGGCCTGTGTTTGTGTCATTGATGTGTTTTGTTGCATTTCGAATTGGGACGGGTTCTGTGTAAATGAGGTGACCTCCTTCGGTTGTGGTGTCTGTCCCTAGGTCGAGCAAAGAAAAATTAACTGGAGACAAAATATGACAATTTTCCAGAAGATCATTTCCGGTATCGTTGGGCAAAAGGTAGCCTGCCTGGCCCTGTCGGTCGTGTTCGGCTTCGTGTTGTCCGGTTGTGACGAGTGCAAGACGTCCGCCGACTGCTCCGTCGGTGAGGTCTGCATCTCCGGCGAATGCAAGACCGTGTCTTCGGATCTGGACACGGATACCGATACCGATGCGGATACTGACGCCGACACCGATTCGGATACCGACACCGATTCGGACACCGACACCGATTCGGATACTGATACCGACACCGATACCGACACCGATACCGGTCAGGGGACAACGATAAACGGGGATCCGTGCAGCAACGACAACGAGTGCCTGTCGGACCACTGCGGCGACGGGTTCTGCTGCGTGTCCGCGGATGAGTGTTGCGAGGCTGCGGGAGATCCGGCGCAATGCGACGACTACCTGTGCAACGTTCGGTTCTGCGACGGCAACTACGGCTGCTACTACAACGCCAAGATATGCGGAGTCCAGGACGCTGACATCGGAGATCCTACCCACTGCACCGGCAACGACAGGTGTAACGGGTTGGGGGGGTGTATCACTGTTACCACCTGCGAGGATCAGGGCTCCACTTACGACCACGAGACGGGCCAGTACACGTGTACCGCAACGACGGTGACGGAAATCTGCATGACTTCGTGCACCGCGGACGACGACTGTACCACCGGCAATCGGTGCGAGGGAACGTCATGCGTTCCCAAGATCGCCAACGGCGTCGACGGATGTCTCGACAACTACGACTGCCTCTCCGGGTACTGTTACGTGGGCACCGGGGTTTGCTGCGATTCCGGCTTGTGCTGTTCGGACAGCAGCCAGTGCAGCCCGTTCGGTTGTGACTCGACGACCGACAGTTGTGCGACCACGTGCCTGAACGGTATCATCGAGGACGATTCGTTGTGCGACTACTTCAACGATTTCCACTGTACAATTTCAGGGCTCTGTCAGCCGGATATGGTGAACGGATCCTATTACTGCTTCGAAGCTTCTGATTGTCTGTCGAACAATTGTGATCCCGGCACCGGAATCTGCTGCGCCGGAACGGGTGATTGCTGCCTCAGTGACGCGGATTGTGGTGGATACGCGTGCAACGTGGCGGGCGGCTATTACTGTGAAGATGTTTGCGATCCCATGGGTTTCGACGACGATTCGTACTGCGAGACCGGGTATTACTGTAGCGGGGGAACATGCGTGCCCAAACAGCCGGACGGTGGTCTGTGCTCTGATGACGTGCACTGTGAATCGGGTCATTGCGAGGGCGGCGTATGCTGCATGGTCGGGGAGTGTTGCCTCATCGCGAATGACTGTGACTTTTCCCAGTGTGTTGCGCGATACTGCGACGGCAACTACGAGTGCGCTTACTACGACCACACTTGTGGGCAGCAGGATCTGGCTGACGGACTGACCTGCGTGGGAGCGGACCGGTGCGACGGCTATGGAAGCTGCGAGACCGTGACCGGCTGCACCGCAGGGTACGAGGTGTCCGGCGGGTACGTCTGCTCGGCGGGCAGCGTCTCCGCGAGTTGCTACACTTCCTGCACCAGCGATACGGAATGTACAGAGGCTTATCACTGTGAGAGTCCGACATGTGAGCCTGATCTTCTGAACGGCGAGTCCGTGTGCGACAGCAACGGCGACTGCGACTCGGGCAATTGCAACGGCCTCACGGGCGTCTGTTGCGCGTTGGGATATTGTTGCGACAATGACCTCCAGTGCCCCATACTGTGCAATATGGTGAGCTATTCCTGCCTGACCACCTGCACTACGGACGCCCAGTGTGTCGCCAGTTTCGGAGCCAACTATCACTGTGACTCCGGAGTCTGTGAGGAGAATATCCCCAACGGCCAGGGTGTGTGTGACGAGGCGTCGGATTGTGAATCCGGATACTGCGACGTTGTCTCCGGGCTGTGTTGCACCGGCGGCACCTGCTGTCCCGACGACAGTGTGTGCGGCGGGTTCTTGTGCAATGCGGGCTTCAGCTGCGAGACGGACTGCAGCCCCGCAGCGGTAGAGGACGACACCCTGTGCGCCCCCGACTACCACTGTTCCGGCAGCCTCTGTATTTACGACATTCCCAACGGAGGGAGCGGCTGCACCGAGGACTCTGATTGCATGTCGGGCAACTGCTCGTTGATAACCGGCGTGTGCTGCAGCCTGGGACCGTCCGGGGAGTGTTGCAATGCCGGCAGTCAGTGCAACGACGGTAACGCGTGCACGAGCGATTACTGTGGCGGAGATTTCCATTGCAACAACCTGCAGGTGGTTGACTTCACGTCCTGTGACGACGGCACCTTCTGCAATGGCCTGGAGTACTGCCTGACCGGTGTGTGCCAATCCGGCGTTGTGCCGTGCTCCGGAATGAGCACGTTCTGCAAGAACGTCGCCTGTGCGGAAGTTACTCAGTCGTGTGTCTCGACGCCCATCAACACCGGCTCGGCTTGCACCGCTGTGCTGTTCTGCATCGGAAATATCCCGATGGAATGCCAGGGCGGACTCTGTGTGAATCCAGGGACCGGCACGGATCCGTGCGCCGGAAGCACGGGCAATCCATGTACAGTGTTCTCGTGCAACGAGACCACTGACACCTGTCCGGAGGTGTCGTTCGCAGAAGGCACGAATTGCGACGATGGTGACAATTGCACTCAGAACACAACTTGTGTGGGCGGATTCTGTGCCGATGGAGACAACCCGTGCGACACCAACCCGGATCCCTGCATAGACGGGCTGTGTACGGATACGGGTTCCGGGTACAGTTGCGGCGGCGACACTCCTATTGCGGACTACGGCCTGTGTGACAACGGAGTATGCGCCGGTGACGACGCGTACTGCCTGGGCGGATTCTGTGTCGAGGGTGAGAACAGACCGTGCAACGACTTGGATGCCTGTACTCTCGAACAGTGCGCGGATGTCGGTGGATCGCCGTCCTGTGACAACAGCGTGGTGACGGTGGCGGTTCTCCTTTCGTGCGGCCTGAATTCGGTGGTCAAGGGTGACTTCATGTCCCGGGACTATTACGACTACAACGTCGCCTGCAACGTGGCCGCTCCCTATCCCGGCGAGGAGGTGGTGCTCCTTCACAACGGCAGCACTGCGGGTGTGCATACCGTGACGGTCAGCAATGTCACCCCGGCGGGAACAGTGTATGTCATGCAGATGAACGACGAGTGTGACGAGACCACGTGCGCCCAGACCGCCTCCATGGTTCTCACCACCACATTACCGGTGGGAAGAACTGCGTTTATCCTGGAGGCGCCCGACGGAGAAGCGCCGGACAGCCTTGACGTGACTCTGACCTGTCCGTAGTTCCGACCCGTAGCTCCGAATCCTTAAGAATTCGCAGGTGGCCAAAATGGAGCAAGGTGCAAAATAGCCTTGACTGTTTTGGAGTACAGTGCAAAATGGACACATGAGATACATTTCGAAATATCTCGCGCAGGACCTGAAGAAGAAGATGGTCTTCATGGGTGGTCCGAGGCAGGTGGGCAAGACGACCACGGCGCTGCGCTTGATGAAAGAGGTCTTTGATAACGGGCGGTATTTCAATTGGGATCTGGACGAAGATCGTCAGGACATACTGCGCAAGAGGTGGAGCGACGATCATGACCTCCTGGTTTTCGACGAACTGCACAAGATGCGTCGCTGGAAGAGCTGGATAAAGGGTGTGTGGGACGTTTCGGGCAAGGAGCGCTCTTTCATGGTGACAGGGTCGGCCCGGCTGGACGTATATCGACGCGGAGGCGACTCGCTGATGGGTCGCTACCACTACTGGCGCCTTCATCCCTTCACCATCGACGAGCGCCCGCACGGGATTGACAACAAGGATGCGTTTCGCAGGCTCATGACGGTGGGAGGGTTTCCCGAACCGTTCCTCGATCATGACGAGCGGTCGGCAAGGCGATGGCGGAGAGAGCGCTTCGACCGTGTTCTGCGGGAGGATGTGCGCGACCTGGAGCCCATCAGGGATATCGGGAGCATGAGCCTCTTTCTGGATCTTCTCAGACGGCGCGTCGGTGGTCTGGTGGCCGTATCCAACCTCGCAGGCGACCTGCAAGTCTCGCCAAAGACTACCGGGCATTGGCTCGAGGTGCTGGAGAAGATGTACCTGGTTTTCATTGTGCGACCGTATACACGATCCCTTCCCCGTGCCGTGAGGAAGGCTCCAAAGATCTACTTCTTCGACAACGCCGATGTCATTGGCGACGAGGGAGCGCGATTCGAGAATCTGGTGGCGTCGAGCCTCCTGAAGAGGGTGCATTTCCTGGAGGACCGGGATGGCTATCGGTACGAACTCAAATATATCAGGGACAAGGAAGGGCGCGAGGTGGACTTCGCCATCCTCAAGGAGGGCGTGCTCGAAGAGTTGATCGAGGTAAAGCTGTCGGACGAGAAAGTATCTCGGCCCCTGCGCTATTACGCGGAGCGTCTGAAGCCCAGGGTGGCAACCCAGATAGTTGCGCACCTGAAGCGGCCGTTCACCGAGAATCGGCTGAGGGTCGTAGATCCGTTCTCGTATTTCTCACAAGGCTGGTAGCCGGTAAATGGTGCGCCCTGGTTGTCTTCGTGTGGTTTCCCTGATACCGGGTTTGCATGGGCCGAGATAACGCAACAATTGATGATAGAGCCCTGATGCTTGCGGGGCCGCTCTCCCGCCGTATCGGCGATCACAAGGTCATCGACGATCGCGATCTGCTGGAGGGACTGGCCGGAGACGAATCCCACTGTGAGCCCAGGATGCCGGATCTGGCGGTGAGGGCGGATTGTACCGACGACGTTCGTGCCCTGCTGGAGCTGGCAGACAAATTCGACGTTCCCGTTACTCCTCGTGGTGGGGGGACCGGCAAGTCGGGGGGGGCGATTCCTGTTTTGGGGGGCGTCGTTCTGGATATGACCGGGCTCAAAAAGATCGTGGAAATAGATCGCCAAAATCTCCTGGCCGTGGTGGAGCCGGGGATCGTTACGGGGGTGTTCCAGGAGGCGGTCGAGGACGAGGGGCTCTTTTACCCGCCGGATCCCAACAGCCTGGAGACCTGCACAATGGGTGGAAATGCCGCCCACAACGCCGGCGGACCCCGGGCGTTCAAATACGGTGTGACCAGGGAGTACATACTGGGCACCAGGACCGTGCTGATGGGCGGGAAGATTCTCAAGACCGGGCGCAGGACCGTCAAGGGAGTGGCGGGCTACGACGTGACCGCGCTGCTGGTGGGCTCAGAGGGGACCATGGGCGTTTTCACCGAGCTTACCGTCAAGTTGATGAGAAAACCGCCGAGCCTGGCCACCTTGCTGGTGCGGCTCCCGGACGAGATCGCCGGGGGCAGGGCGGTGGCGCGGATTGTCGAGGCCGGGCTGGTTCCGAGGGTGCTGGAGTTCATGGACGGCATTATGGTGGATGTACTCAGGCACACCGGGGCGGGTGGCATCGAGGAGGGCACCGGCGCGCTCCTGCTGGCGGAGTTTGACGGAGCGGATGATGAGCGTGTGGAGGCGGATGCCGTGAGGTTGGCGGAGCTGTGCGAGAACGAGGGGGCAGTAGAAGTGCTCATGGCCCGTCACGGGGGCGAACGCGAGAAGCTCTGGGCGGCGAGACGGATTCTCTCCGATTCGATCAAGGAGCGCTCCGCGTTCAAGGTGTCCGAGGATATCGTGGTTCCCCGTTCCGAGGCGCCCCGTCTGCTGGAGGGATTGAGAACCATTGCAAAGAAGTACGGTGTGATGGTTCCTTCGTACGGTCACGCGGGGGACGGCAACTATCACACCAATATCCTCTGGGACGATCCCGATTTCGATCCGGTCCCGGCCGTTTGCGATCTGTTCGATCTCACACTGGCGCTGGGTGGCACCATCACGGGCGAACACGGGATCGGGATGGCAAAACGGGAGTGGCTTTCCAAGGAGATAGACGGGGACACCCTGGCGCTCATGAGGGACCTGAAAAAAGTTTTTGATCCACGAGGATTGATGAATCCGGGCAAGATCTTCGTCTGAGTTTTCGAACAACAACGAAAGGGGAGGTTTTTATGTCACAAAGAACAGTATTGGGGATTGTCCTGGCGTTCGCGATGGTGGCGGCGCTGTCATTTGTGGGTTGTACGGTGTTCAAGAAGATGTTCGGGCGGGACACGATCGATCTGGCCGAGTACGAGGTCCTGGCGATGGCTGTCGATATCAGGAAAGAGCAAAAAACAATCTGTCCGCTCGAGGGTACCCAGATGGCCGTGTTCGTGCAGGTCACGGACCCCGAGGATTCGGCAAAGAAGCTGGATCTGGAAACCTGGCAGGGTGGATCCGGCACACGTCGCAACGGGAAGCTGGATTTCAGCAACTTCGCGTTTCATTCGGAGCAGGGGACTTTCGATGAATTCGGAACTCTCCATCCGTCAGGTGGAGTGCTGACCACCGTCGCCAGGGAGTTCGAGATCGATTACGTGCTCAAGAAGCAGCCTGACAAGTTTTCATTCAAAATGAACTACAAGCCGGATTATCGATGCGTTGGCGGATCGAGACACGATGGTGTGAGCGGAGGGGCGGGCATGAGTGGCCAGTCCGGCGCGGCGGGGATCGCCGGAACCTATGGCGGTGAACAAATGGGAGGCAACGGAACGGACGGAGGCGACGGCGGCGCGGGAGGCGACGGTCAGCCCGGGCAGGACGGAGAGGATCTGGAGTTGTGGGCCACCTTTGTAAAGACGCCGTTCTACGATCGCCTGCTGATGGTTAGGGGACGTGCCGTGAGCGGGGAGTTCTTTCTTTTGTCTCACCCGGAGCAGACGCTCGCATTCACGGTCGATGGCGGAGCAGGGGGCTCGGGCGGTAGTGGCGGCAGCGGCGGGTCAGGTGGAGCGGGCGGCACGGGCAAGCCGGGCGGAAACGGGGGAAGTGGCGGAAACGGCGCTGCGGGAGGAAATGGCGGGATGGGCGGCAACGGCGGGTCGGTGAAGCTGGCCTTCGATGGTCGGTTCCCGGAGATCCAGGGGATGATAACGTTGACAGCAGGCAGCGGTCCGGGGGGAGCGCCGGGATCGGGAGGTTACGGAGGCTCGGCGGGCATGTCAGGCACCGGCGGCGTGAGCGGCCAGCGGGGGACGGATGGGATGGGCGGCCAGGGTGGACCATCCGGTCGAGCGGGAATGGTCGACGCAAGGGCAGGAGAGGTTGTGCAACAGTTCACCGGCATCGCCGGCGTTGAGGTTCTGTGATCATGGCCAGGTTGTTGAGCGCGGGTCTGGGAGCGGTGTGTCTATGTATGCTCTTTTCCGGCGGGTGCGCACATCGGAGCAAGACGCCGTTTGACCACCTGTACGGCCCGCAGTGGTGCCAGGGTGTTTACAAGGGATACGCAGAGCAGTGGGATGGGCTCCGAATGGGAACCGAGATCGCGGTGCGCGAGTCTTACGGGGTTCTGACCCGCGAGGGGGTGAGCGCCCTCGATCGCCTCCAGTCCAGAAGTACTCCGTTCTACGTGCTGGCAGATCCGGTGTCAGATCGATTTGTCATTCGCCGTGAGGTGCCCGATCGGTTGATGTTCACCGCGGATATGTCCGTGCAGGACAGAGAAAGGGCCCAGACCGAATTCGACGCATCGAGGGAACACATCGCTTCGGACTACTCCGACGTGAAGCGACTTGAGTGGGCCCTGAACGGCCTCCTGGATCAGCTGGTGAGAGTCGGCAGCGCAATGCAGAGCGCAAACAGGGAGATGTTCAATATCGTACAGATTCGCCAGTCGTTGCGGGAGGGGGAGTTGCCTTTCGAGTTGCCCTACCAGGTGACCGTGAAGCAATACGACGATGTGTTGTTGCTCGTCTTGGGCCGCCTCGAAAAAGATGTGAACGATCTGAGGAATCTCGAATCGGGGATCATGGCGGTTGTCCTTGCAGTGCGGGCGACGGGCGACGGTGGCGGAAGTTTGACCGGAAACATCGAGGCGGCGGTGCTGGCGGCGGTGTTGGATGGGGACAACGCGGCGGCAAACAGGTATCCCCCGGTCATGCCGGAGGGAGAGCAGTGGATCGCATTGAGATTGCGGGGGGATCAGGGGTTTGCGAGGATCCTGGCCGATCCGACTTACGGAGAGTACGTGGCGGCAAAGGGAAGCATCGGACCGGATCCCCTGGGAATGGTCCTCTCCATCGTGGACAGTGTAGCGGGCACGCGATTGGGGAGCGTTGCGCGACAAGTGCGGAGCATCATGGAGGGTGAAAAACCGGATTTCTTCGAGCTGCTCAAGTCTGCGGCGTCGTTCGTTCCGAGGGGCACCATGGTAGGTCAGATGCTCGGGAAGGCGGTCGACCTGACCGACACCTTCAGAAAGACCGTCAAGAAGGTGGAGGAGGTCAGGGTCGCCGTAGGCAAGGTCAGGACCGCCGGTGAGGCGTTGAAGAGCGGGAACGTGGACCCCGGAGCGCTGTTCAATGTCGATGTCTCAATCCAGGATGCGGGCAAACAGATTGTGTTCATGAAGGACATGAATGCTCGCGTGGAAATCCAAAATCAATTGAAAGGCCTGGGGCTGTTCTAGCCTGCCCCTCTACGTGGGGTCAGACACATTGTGTGGGTGTGTGGTATCGTAATCTCAAGCAATTAATTGCCGCTTAACATCCAGGGGGAGGGCGGGATGAATCACCTGAAGTTGTGTAGTTTCAAGCGCGGTGCAGTTGTTCTTGGGTTGACTGTTTCGCCGGTCGTGGTCGCCTTTTTGGTGTCGTCTGGAGGTTGCGACGAGACTATCGAAGGTTCTTCTCCTGAAATGAGCCCCGGTCTGCGGGCGGCGTTCATCTCGTCGGTGCAAGAGGGCGCTGGTCCGGATTATGCGTTTATTAAGTCTGGCGGTTTCGTCTTTGCAGCAAATGGGGCGCAGGGTTTTCGGGCAGAACTGGAGGACGCAACGCTGCTCGTAGAGCCGGACAGTGACAATCCGGCTTGGGCCATGCGGATGCGGTGGTCCGGGATCGGTTGCGGTGAGCGGATCGAGCCGGTCGAGGCTCCACTGGATGCAGCCGAGATCGAGGGGAACCGCGCGACCTACCGTCGGCGCGACGGTGGCGAAGAATGGTACCTCAACGGCCCTCTCGGCATCGAGCAGGGGTTCGTGATTGACGAGAGGCCCGAAGGGGACGGGGGCGAACTCGTTCTACAGATGGCCGTCGTGGGTCTCGAGCCTACGCTATCGGCCGGGGGCCGTGGGGTGTCGCTTCACAACGCAAACGGCGAGGAAGTGCTTCAATACACGGACCTGTACGCGCGAGGAGCGGACGGGGCCGTTCTCGACACCTTCATGAGCGTGTCGGACGGAGCGATCCTGCTGCACGTGGACGACGATGGCGCGCGCTACCCGATCACCGTGGACCCGCTGGTGTGGTCGGAAGTAAAGAAGCTGATGGCGAGCGATGCTGAGGAGGATGATTTGTTCGGATACGTTGCCGTCAGCGGCGACACGGCCGTCGTCGGGGCCCAGGGGGAAGACACGGGAGGGTCGCTTGCCGGAGCGGCGTACGTGTTCCAGCGGGACCAGGGCGGAACCGACAACTGGGGAGAGGTGAAAAAACTCACCGCTAGCGATGCCCAGGCAGATAACTTCTTCGGCGTCTTCGTTGCCATCGGCGGTGACATTGTCATCGTTGGGGCTTTTGGGGAAAACACGGGAGGGTCATTTTCCGGCGCGGCGTATATTTTCTACCGGAACGAGGGCGGGGCCGACAACTGGGGAGAGGTGAAGAAGCTCACCGCGAGTGACGCACAGGTGTACGACGTGTTCGGCGGCTCCGTTGCCATCAGCGGCGACACGGCAGTCGTCGGGGCATTCGGGGAAGACGCGGGAGGCTCGGACGCCGGAGCGGTGTACGTGTTCTACCGTGACCAGGGCGGTGCCGACAACTGGGGAGAGGTAAAGAAGCTCACCGCGAGCGACGCCCAGGCGGATGACTGCTTCGGC
>JAUXHN010000021.1 GCA_030621515.1 Deltaproteobacteria bacterium
TTCTTCGCCACACCACCGTTCCCCGCGCCCCGATCGGCCCCCACCACCCCCATACGGACCTCACCGGACGCGATGAGCGCGGCCGCCGCCGCATCAGGCACCACCGTGACGTCGATCCCGTCCCGCTTCAGTTCCCATGCCGTCAATCTCGCTCCTTGCAAAAAAGGACGTGTCTCGTCCGCGATGACCCTCACCTTCTTCCCCTGCGCAACCGCCGACCTGATTACACCCAATGCGGTTCCCCACCCACCGGTCGCCAGAGCCCCGGCATTGCAATGAGTGAGGATCGTCGCCTCGTCGGGAACGAGCTCGGCCCCGAAGCTTCCCATCGCCTTGCAGTTGGCGATGTCTTCCCGAAGAATCGACTCCGCCTGTGCGAGCAGGGCCTCCGCACCTTCGTCGATGTGCTCCTTCATCCTCTCGATGGCCCAGAACAGGTTCACGGCGGTTGGCCTGGTGCTCGCAAGAAGATCGCAGGCTTCCGAGATCGCATCCACATTCCCATCGGACACCCTCGCGGCCAGCGCCACGCCGAATGCCGCGGCGACACCTATGGCCGGAGCCCCCCGGACGACCATGTTGCGAATGGCATCCGCCACCTCCCGCACATCCCGGTATTCGTTGTACCGTTCCTCGTGGGGCAGGATCCGCTGATCGATCATCACGACGGCATCGTCCCGCCAGAACACGGTGTATGCTTCGCTCTCATGTTGCTTCATCGGGCATTTCCTCCGGGAAGACCCGCAATCATACATGAAATTCAATAAAACGCTTGCCTGTACGCTCACAGTGTAATAATTTACATCTAGCAATGAAATACAAATCGCCAACAGCAGATCTGCCGGAACTCACGGCGGAACTGGAGGAGTTGCAGCGCCAGGCAACCGTGGGCCACGTGGCCACGGGAGTTGCGCACGAGTTCAACAATATCCTCACAGCGCTCCTCGGATGGACCCAGCTGGCCAGACGAGCGGTCAATGGAAACGCCCAGGCGAGCAGCGCCCTTGAAACCATCGAGAGCAATACCAGGCGCGCCAAGCAGATCGCTTCGCAGCTTCTCGACATCGCGAAGCCGGGGAACGATTCGGACCATGTGTTCTCACCCCTGGAAACGGCACAGGAGGCTCTTCGACTTCTCGCGTGGGATCTGAAGGCGTCCCACATCACGGTCTCCAGCGAGCTGACCTCCAGGGCCGCGTGCCTCGGCAACGCCACCAAGATGCTCCAGGTGTTCGTCAACATCATCCGCAACGCCATGGACGCCACCCCTCCGGGGGGATCCCTTCAGGTGTCGGTCACGGATGACGACGATCACATCCGGATAGTCTTTTCGGACAGCGGAAACGGGATCCCGGCGGACGATCTGGACAGGCTGTTCACCCCTTACTTCTCCACCAAGACCAGGAGCGGCGACCGGACCGGAGGCACCGGGCTCGGACTGGCCATCTGCAAGAGGATCGTGGAAAGTCACCGAGGAACGATCACGGTGTCATCGCAAGTACCCGGTGGAACCGCGTTCACCGTCTCGTTGCCTGCCACGAATGAGCCGATGCCACAGGAGCGCAAGGAGGAGGAGGTCAGCTCCACCATCCCGCCTGGAATAGCGGTGCTGGTGGTGGATGACGATCCGGATATCTGCGAAATGATCCGCACGGCCTTTACCCTGAGAGGGGCTCACGTGGAGTCGGCCGTCAGCGGCGAGGACGCTCTGGAAATCACCAGACGCGAGCAATTCCACGCGGCGTTCGTCGACTTCTCCATGACGGGGCTCAGCGGTCACGATCTGGGACGCGCCCTGGCACAGGCCCAGCCTTCCATGCCCATCGTCTTCATGAGCGGAGTGGAGATCCCGAACGAAGAGAAGCCCTACTACGCCGACTTCCTGAAAAAACCTTTCGACCTGCACGAGATCCAGTGCAAGCTTCGCGAGATCATCGACGTTGATCGAAACTCGAGTAGCAGCTAAATTCCCTGGAATGGCATCGCAACTTCAGACCGTGGATAGACCGATAATTCTGGTGGCCCTGGGCGGACACGCCTTCATGCAGCACGGCGAGAAGGGAACGGTAGAGGTCCAGGAACGCAACGCGGCGAAGATATGCAATATGATCCAGACCCTCATCGACCGGGACTTCAACATCGTGATCACCCACGGAAACGGGCCCCAGGTGGGCAATCTCCTCTTGCTGAACGAGTCCGGTGACGAATCCATCCCCAAGATGCCCCTCGACGTCCTCGTCGCCCAGACCGAGGGGAGTCTCGGATATTTTCTACAGCAGGCGATGCTCAACGAGCTGCGCAATTCCGCAAAGAAGCGGTACGTGGTCACAGTGATCACCCAGGTGCTCGTCAACCCGGACGACGAAGCTTTCCAGAAACCCACCAAGCCTGTGGGGCCGTTCCTTACCCAGCAGGAGGCGGAGCACCGCAGGGATGAGCTCGGCTGGCAGATCGTGGAGGATTCGGGCCGCGGCTGGCGGAGGCTGGTTCCCTCGCCGATTCCCGTAAAGGTGGTCCAGCGGCACATGATCCGCGAGTCCGCAGAGGCGGGAAACATAGTTATCGCGGCGGGGGGCGGCGGAATTCCGATAATCAAGAAGAACGACGGCACCTTCGAGGGAGTAGAGGCGGTCATCGACAAGGATCTGACGTCTTCCATCCTGGCGACCGAGATCGGTGCCGAGATCTTTGTAATTCTCACCGAGGTCCCGCAGGTCTACACGGGTTTTGGAACCGACAGGGAGCGGCCCATCGGAGCCATCACATCAGAGAGACTGAAGGATCTCGAGGGAAAGGGTGAGTTCCCGACGGGAAGCATGGGGCCGAAGGTTCAGGCGGTGCGCGAATTCCTGGACCGGGGCGGCAAGAGAGCCATCATCACCAGCTCGGAGACCATGTCCGAGGCCCTCCTTGGAAGAGGTGGAACTCACATTATTGGAGGGTGTTGAAAGCTCCCTCCAGCATCGTGCTCCCACCACGCTCGCAAGATACCGGCATCACCTTCTCGACAGCGTCGATCACCGCGTTCACCACGCCCTCCAGAGCCTTGACCGGATCGGAACGCCAGACCACAGCCGAGACCCTTCGCCCCGGAAGGATGACATCCACTCGGCCCTGAACCCTTCCATCCACCTGCCGAATATTGACCCTCACCGGGTGCCGGGAACCGACACTGAGAACCACGCGCCTGCACCTGAGCAGCAACTGCTCCTCGAGATCCTCGTCCATGCTGAAACCTTCAATTCGTAAGTCGTAGTCCATGATATCTCCGTTGTTCAGCCATTCAACCACCATGCCTGCATTTGCTATATGCACGATGAATGCCAGGTCGCCCGGTGATGGCAAAAAGCCGCCTATACCTGGTTAACATTGGGATATCACCGCAGAAAACACCGCACAGGACCGAATTGCATGGGAGCATGTCACGCCGCCGACACACCCAGAGTCGTGAATATGCGACAAACAGATCAGGATTATGAGAATTTTCACGCGCACGAAATGTCAAAACATCAGCCGCACATCGATTGATAGCTTCACCATTTGACCGCCTAGGAGGAGGCGGGTAGCATAGCTTTGCTCGCATGGGGACCCTATACAAGGAGTTCGACGATATGAAAATCGCCAAGATGATTACCCTGTTCGCAGCCGCCTGGTTTCTTCTGTCAGTGGCCATGACAGGTTGTACGTGCGTCATCAATCACTATCATTACTCAAAGCCCAGACCGCAATACGTCTCCGGCCCGCCACCCGCAATCATAGAGGAGGCTCCGCCTTCCGCACCCTCCGACTACCACGTGTGGATCTCCGGATATTGGGACTGGGACCTGTCGGAGGAAACCTGGACATGGGAAGAAGGCTGCTGGGAAGTACCTCCCCGGGACGACATGACCTGGAGGGAGCCGTCCTACAATGACAACGACGGAGACTGGGTCTACGTTCCGGGTAGCTGGAGGGACGACGATTCCGATGAATACGAACACGGCATTCTCGCGGATCCACCCCGCTGGATCGGCCCCCCCACGGACGACACCGATGGCGTCGAGGCCAAACACATGCTCGGCCCGCCCATCGACAACGGGGACGGCGATGCCAAACGCATGCTCGGTCCACCTATCGACACCGGGAGCGACGATTCCGAACAGATGGCCGGTCCACCCCCCGACGACGATCCGGATAACACCGCCATTGACAAGAAGCAGTCGCGCAAGATGAAGCCGGTCATACCGGATCCTCCCTTTCCTCGGGGAAGGAAGGTCGTCAAATCGGAGGATTCCAACCCGTACGGCAGCCCCCCCGAAATGGAACGCAAGACCGTGAAGCGCAAATCACGCAAGTCACGGGACGGATCCTCTTCTGGCAAGAAGGTGAAAAAGAGGGAACCGAAGAGAGAGAGCGAATCAAAAAAGAAAAGGTCGAAAAAGAAAATCGAGTCGAAGAAAAAGACCGAGTCGAAAAAGAAAACTGAGTCGAAAAAGAAAAGCCAACCGAAAAAGAAGAGCCAGCCGAAAAAGAAGAGCGACGACCCGGACGACAGACGGGGCAAGAAAAGGGATCGCTGACTTTTGCCCTGCTTCGCTCCTGCGGAGCTTCGCAGGGTAGCACAAGGACAATCCACCAAGACAAACATCAACTCGTTATCGTCTTCGTGCCATCCTGCATAGCTCGGTGACAGCCGAGCGGCGCAGGACAGACGTCGGATGTCATACGCGGGGGTTCAAAAGGGCGAACACCCGCCGTCGCATGGCTATGGCGGGCCAGGCTCCGGTTCGCCCCTACTCGTCTTCTTTCATGTAACCCAGTTGTTTGAGGACGCGCTTTTGCTCGTCTGAGAGATCGTCCACTACAGCTTTCGCTGCGCCCTGACGGGCGGCTGCTGCTGCGGCGTCGAGGGCTTGCAGGGCCTTATCGAGATGTTTTTCCGAGACCTGCGAGATGTCGGTGGTCTCGCCGGGATCCCTGTCCACACCGTACATTTCGACTGGCGCGAGGCCCCTCGGGTTGCCCTCGTTTGCCTTGATGAGCTTGAACTCACGTCCCTCGTCCGCGTACCGGATCGAGGTGAGGACGTTACCCTGGTGGTCCTCCTCGGCGAAGACCGGCGTACGCGCCGACTGAGGAGCGGGTGCGCCCTGCATCTCGTCGGGGATCTCCAGCCCGGCGCTGTCAATGATGAGCGGCGCCACATCCAGCAGACGCATCCAGTCGCTCACCTCGACTCCCCCCGAGATGCCCGAGCTCGCCGGATACTTGACGATGAACGGGATCTTCAACTGCTCGTCGTAGAGGGTGGTCCCGTGCCAGAAGCCGCCGTGCTCGCCGAACTCCTCCCCGTGATCGGAGACCATTACCACCAGGGTTTCGTCGTAGATTCCCCGTTTTTTCAGGCCGTCCATGAGCCGACCGAACTGCCTGTCCCAGTACACGACCTCACCGGCGTAAAGTTCCTTCATCTCTTTTATCAGCGCCTCGTCGTTCGGATCCGGGTTGGGGTTGGCCCGGTGGGAGATGCCGTATCCATCGAAAGGGTGCCGAAAATAAGGATCGTGCACGTCCATGTACGAGAGGAACATGAAGAACGGGCGAGCCTTGTCCCTCTTGTCCAGCCTGGCCAGCGCCTCGTCGGTCACGACCTCGCCGATCACGTAGTAGTCCTCTGGAGCCTCCTCTTTACCCCGGAATCTGGCGGAGATCTTCTTGGCAACTTCCACGAAGATCAGCTTGGCCTGCTCGTCTGTCGATCCGAACGGCAGGTCGGGGGAGAGGTAATTGTAGTCGAAGAACCCCTGATTCACGTTGAAGAACGGCGTCAGGTTGAAGTTGGTCGCTATCCCGATGGTCTCGTATCCCCCGTCGTTCATGGCCTCCGCCAGGGTTGTTATCTCGTCGGGCAGGACCGAGCCCTTGAGCGTGGCAGTGTGGGACGACGGATAGCGCCCGGTCAGGATTGTGCAAACGGACGGCCTGGTCCAGGACGCCTGGGCAAATGCATTGAGATAGACCACACCGTCCGCGGCGAGCTCGTCGAGCCTGGGTGTCAGATTCTTCTCGCAACCGTATGCTCCAACGTAGTCCGCCCGGTGGGTGTCGTTCATGACGAGCACCACGTTCGGCCGGTCCGCCTTCGGGGCGGGACCCATCTTCACTTCTCTGGACGGCCTGCCCACCGCCTGCCAGAGCACCACCAGAACCCCGGCGAGCACGACATAGATGATGATCGCGAAACGCGTGGAGCCCAGACGCTCCCGCTTGCCCGATAACACCTTCCGCAACAACCAGCCGAAAACAACGCTCACCACCAGTAAACCGGCACCGAGAACGAGTACCGCGCCCAGCAGTTTCGGAGAAAAGAGGCTCGCCTTCTCCCCGAATACGTCCCGCTGCAAAAAGAAGAAACCGATGACCATCGAGAACAGGGAAAACAGTGAGAACCCGATGAAGGTACCCGTGTGAATCGGCGGCGTGGCGGGTTTGCCCACCAACCTGCCGGCCAGGGCGAATACAACACCGACCCCTGCCCCGATGACCGCCAGGAGCGGCCCGTACAGGACGGCAGCGTATCCCGGCAGAGACCAGTCGACCACACCGCCGACCAGCCAGAGGCGCACTGAATCGAAGATCGCCACCCCCAGTCCGGCCATCAGCCCGGCCCCCAGCCCGGTCAACCCGTACTGCACGATTGACGGCAACGGTCCCGTCGGCTCACTCACCTCGACCTCGTCCTCCAGTTCCTCATCGTCTTCATCCACGCCGAGATTTATGGCGTCGCGCTGGGTCTTCATGACCTCGTAATAGTCACCCTTGCGGATCAGCCATACGGGACCTCCGAACAGGCTGATGATCTCGCCCACCAGGTATCCGATAAAAGCGTAGATGGCCGCGATGGGACCGAGGAAGAACACGAAGACGCCCTCGCGCATTCCTATTCCGGCGATGGAGAGCGGAAGGACGGTGGCGCCGATCATCAGCGCCCCGGTTGCAAACAGATCCTGCGCGGGAACGATCTCCAGGATCGCCCGGGAAGTGCAGAAATACATGCCGATGGTGCAGATGTGAACACCGAAGCCGATGGCGAGCGCCTTGACCAGGTACAGCTTGCGCTTTTCGTAGGCGGCCACCGCCCGAACCGCCTTGTCCACCTTCTTGCGAATCGGGCTGGACTTCGGGATGAACTTGTCGGCTATCCACCTGATGAGCCCCGGCCTGAAGAGGACCATCATGGACACCGTCATCATCCCCACGAAGAACAACCCCATCATCACCAGGGATGTGGTGTTGACCTGCTTGTTCGCAAAAAGGCTCCGACCGATGGGGATGGCCATGAGCAACAGGGACCCGAGCACGAAGAAACCGATCAGCTTCTCCACGAATATTACCGCCAGTGAACGCGCCACCTTGCCGGTGTATCGAGCGATGTCATACGCGCGGTAACCGTCGAGCCCGGAGGTCCCCGGCGCAAAGGACCCGATGAATCGACCGATGAGGAAGGACTCGACCAGGTGCTTCAGGGGAATACGAAATCCCTGTCCCTCGAGCAGCACCTTCCAGCGCCAGATGGTGCACCACATCCCCGTCCCCTTGACCACGAACGCGAGGACGATCCAGATGACGGAAATCTGGATCCCCTCCTCCATGATGGCGGCGATCTTTCCGTCCGCCAGCAGGTGATGGATGATGAGCGCCACCAGGCCGATGGAAAACGTGAACTTTGGAATCCAGAATTTCTTCTTGGGCAAGGATCCGATGAGGATCAGGAACAGCCCCACCAGGGAGAAGAAGGCCTTGCGGGCGAACTGGTTGTTCCACACGACCATCTCCCGCTCGAAATCGGAGGTGAGCTGTGCGGCCTGTTCCACGTCCAGATCCGCGCCGATCGTCGGGGCTGCGGGAGGGTCGAACCAGAGCCCCACCGCCTGATAGCCGAAGTACCCGAGCACAAGTGCGCCCACCAGAACTATTGCAATTCGTAAGTACTTGCGATTGCTCATAAAACTATCATTCCTTCGGTTGGTAAAAACGCGTTACCAATACAATGTCGTCTTTGATACGCCAACGTCAATTTTTTACCCGAGCCCTCAAGTATTTATTCTTTGACTTGCGACTTCTGACACAGATTGATATGAATGTATTTCTACAAGTCTTTTGCAACAATGACCGCCTCTTGGGGAGGGTAGATGTTCTCTTTACTGGTACGACGCGACGGCCTCATAGAACCGCCTTCAATTGGCGAGACGGACGTCCACTGTCATATCCTTCCAGGACTGGATGACGGCCCGTCCGACCAGCGTGGATCCCTCGCCATCGCCCGATTGCTCATAGAGATGGGAATAAAAAACGTGGTGGCCACCCCCCACGTGATCTCCGACCTGTACCCCAACACCACCGAGGCCATCCTGGACAAGGTGGAGGTCATGCGCCGCCTCATGGTGGACAGCGGACTCAATCTCAACATCATGGCCGGCGCCGAATACTACGCCGAGGGCGCCCTGCTGGACAGGATCGCACGGAACGACCTGCTTTCGTTCGGCGATGAACGATACGTGCTCTTCGAATCCCCCGTGGAGAGCCAGCCGATGGTCCTCGAGGAGATCGCCTTCAGTCTCAAGTCGGCCGGGTATACACCGTTGCTGGCGCACGTGGAGCGATACAGATACCTGCAATCGAACCACGATCAGGTCGTCCACCTCAAGCAAATGGGCGTTCATTTCCAGGTGAACCACCCGTCGTTCATGCTTCCCAAGACCAGCCGCCGCGGCGAGATGGCTCGTCGGCTCTACATCAAGGGCATGGTCGACTTGCTCGGAACCGACATGCACCGCGCAACCTCCGAGGCGCAGCCTTACGCGCAAACCCAGCGCCGCTCGTCATGGTCCGGATTCAGGAAGTAACGATTCAGCTTTCCTGGGTATCGGTGGTCCGCGATCCGTAATACGAACCCCGGTAGTAGTGATAGTAGCCCCCGCGTCGCGTGGTAACGCCGTTGATCACCAACCCCTTGACCAGGTCCATCTTCCTGTGAGTCTGCCCGGACAGCTTGAGCGCCGCACGCCTGCATGCTCTGGGACGAACCACGAAGAGCATCATGTCCGAGAACCGGGAGATCACCAGGGAATCCGCCACGAGCAGCGGCGGAGTGTCGAGGAGAACATAGTCGTAGGTGTCCCGCCATCGAGAGACGATATCCGCCAGAGCATCGGACGACAGGAGTCTCTGGGACTCCGGTGGCTCGTTTCCAGCGGGTACCACGTCCACGTTCCATTGCTCGATATGCCTTACCGGATCCTTGGTTCGCCCCACCAGACAGTCGGAGATGCCCGGAGAACGCGGAACTCCCCACATCCTGTGCTGAGCGGGCCTTCGAAGATCGAGATCAACAACCACCACCCGTTGACCGGCCTTGGACAGAGCTATTGCCAGGTTCGATATCACCGTAGACTTCCCCTCGGACGCCTCGGATGAAGTTATCTGGATGACTCGGATGGGTTTCCCCTCCACCTGGGAGAACTCCACGTTGGTTCGCAACGTGCGAAAAGATTCCGCAGCCGGCCCCTTGGGCGCCCCCCATATCTCCGCGATGAGCGGATCCTTGCCCACCACCAATCCCAGATCCTTGAGGTTGGGAATCACCCCGTAGGGCGATAACCCGGCCATGGTCTTGGCCTCCTCCTCGTCCCTTATTCTGGGATCGATGGCCCTTCGGAGGAAGACCGCACCCATCCCGACGATCAACCCCAGAAACGCAGCGAGGATCATCGTGGTCAGGCGCCTCGGCTTGCTCTTCTTGAAGGGCGTCGTAGCCGCGTCGATTATCCGTTTGTCCGTGGTGGTTGACGCCTTGAGGATATTCGCCTCCTCGAGCTTGGTCATGAGGAAGGTGTACAGTTCCTGGCTCACCTCCATCTTCCTTTTCAGGGACGCCATCCGGCGCTCCTTGTCGGGATAACTCGACAGCTCCGCCTGGATTTCGTCCAGCGCGCGACCGATCCCCCGACGCCTCTCCTTGATTCGGTTACGGGAGGCCCGGACGAGTTCGAGCACCTGCACCCTCACTCTCCGGATCTCTTCGTTTAGCCTGACTACCTCCGGGTGGGTGGCCGTCATGTCTGACAGCAGGGCCTGGCGCTTGAGCTCCAGCTCATTCAACGCGCCGATGGCCTGTCCTAGAAGCTCGTCGTCAAACAGGAAGTCTCCGGTCAGGAAAACCGGGCCGCCTTTTTTTCGCACCCGGGCGATCTCGACGACGACCGAAGAAAACAGCTCCTCCTGGATTCTCACCTTGCGAAGCTCCAGCTCCAGTTCGGCGCCGCCGCTGATGAGTTCCTTCGCCTGCTCGGGCAACATCACCCCGCCCGACTCCTCCAGAAAGACCTGCAGATCGCTCTCCGCCGACTCCAGGCCAATCCTTATGCTCTCGAGCTGATTCTCGATGAAGGTGGCCGAGAGATCCGCCCTCTTGGTTCGCCACCGGATGGCGAAACCCATGTAGACATCCATGATCTCGTTGATAAGATCCCTGGCCAGGGTGCGATCCTGATGCATCAACGAGATCCGCACCAGGTTGGTCTCCTTGCGTCCTCCAATGCTCTCCACCGAGATCCGCTCGATGATATCTTCGGCGAGCTTGTCGTCGGGCACGATGGTAACGTCGATCTCCGCCCCCGGCGCGGGGCCCTTGCCCTTGCCAACCGAAAAGTGAACACCTCGCCTGTCGAAACGCCCGCCCACAGGAACGGTCACCGGAGCATCGCCGGACACCACCACGTCGAAGCCACCTCCGGACAGAGCGGTGAACGTCGCCTCGAGATTTCTCTCCACCCAGTCGTCCACGTAGCAGCCCTCGATCACACGTCTCAGGGCGCGCAGATCCTTGTCGAGGGGCGACTTGCCGCCCAGAGTGACGCCGATATCGATTGTAAAATCCGGGATCTTCTGTGTAATGCCCAGACCCAGTCTGTGCGCGGCCTGTCCGATTATGTACTTGCTCCTCAGGATCTCCACTTCGGTCTCCACCGGAGACGGCCGCCCGATTCCGGAGAGTTCCAGCAGGGCGCTCGCGCCCGCCGAATCTGAAGAGGAAACCTGCAGGACCCCCGAAGAACTGTACTGAGGCACAACGAATATCAGGTACGCGCCCGCCGCCAATATCACCAGAATGAACGGCACAACCAGGGTGCGCCATTCATCGAGGAGGATCACCAGGTACTCGGCGATGGAGGTTTCGTCGTCCTCGATCTGGTCGGGTATTGGAACCTCTTTTTGGGGATCGTCCGTCAATTGGCCATCCGATCGTAGGTTCGCGTGGCGTGATCCGCGCCCAACAGGAAGGGAAGGATCTGCTCCATGTACCGGCTCAGGGTTGTCAACGTTGTGGGGGATACCACGATGCGGTCGCCGGGCTGCAACAGGATTCGATCACCGTTGTCCAGAATGGAATCGTAGGAGAGCGTGTACACGGTGGGCTCCTGCCAATTGCCCCGTATCAGCTTGATGTTCCTCTCCCTGGCCTCGACATGGAGGATCCCTCCCACGGAGGCGATCGCCTGTGCCAGACTGAGCCTTCCCCTCTCTATCTTCACCAATCCCGGTTTTTTCACCTCGCCGAAAACATACACTTTCTGGTCTTCCGAACTGGGGATGTAAATCAGGTCGCCGGATTTCAGGTAGATGTTGCGGCTCATATCCCCACGCAGCAGGATATCCGCGAGGTTGATGGGAAGCAGGGTCTTGTTGCGCACCACGTACGCGCGCTCCAGGTTCCCCTCGGGTAACACGCCCTTCGCCAGACCGATGGCCTCGAGCAGGGTTGTGTCGCCGTCCACGGGAAACACGCCCGGTGCCTTGACCTCCCCCAAAACGTAGTACTTTTGTGACTCGTACTGGAGAACGTCCACGGTCAGGTGAGGCTCCTTGACGTACGCCCCGATGTGCTCTTGTAAAATCCCGTGGATCTCCTCCACCGTGTACCCGGTGACCGGAATCGGACCGATTATCGGAAGGTATATATTGCCGTCCTTCTTGACGATTGTGCCGACGATCCCGCGATTGAAATCCCTGGCGGAGGAGAACTCCTCGTGCTCGAGCACCGTGATGTTGAGAATATCGTTGGGCCCGATCCGATATTCGTCCACCTGAGGCGGAAGCTCCGTGGCCACCTCCTCCACATTCAACGCCCTCGCCGCCAGAGGAACCTCGCTACCCTCTGCAGGCGACTTGAGGAGGTCTTCCAGATCTCCTTCCTTGGGCGTCGGCCCCACGTGGGGCCCCCCGCATGCGCCGAGCCACGCACAGAGGATCACGACCCCCGCCGTCCACAAAATCGCCCTGGTACGTTTTACATTCATAACAAACACGAAATATGGCATTTCCAACATGCTATTACAATTTTCGGGAACCCAGTAGAATGTTGCCATGAATAAAATGATCACACTGCTCAAAAAGGCCGGCGAATTATGCGGATTGGCCATCGTCGGGTTTCTCCTGATCTGCGCGACCGGGTGCGCGGATGATGACGGGGAAAAGCTGATACTCATCGAAACGATAGATCTGCCCGACGGCAGGGTAGCCATGCCCTACAGCGCCGTGCTCGAGGCGAGCGACGTGTCCGGGCCGGTCACATGGTCGGTCACTGCGGGGGATCTGCCTCCGGGGCTGAATCTGTCTCCACTTGACGGCGCGATAACGGGCGAGCCGTCGAAATCCGGAAGCTACGGATTCACGGTTCAGGCGCAAGATGACGACGGAACCGATGAAGTTGACCTGCAGATCGCCATCCCCACCCTGGTACTGATGAGCGGTTTCGAACCCTTCGGCATTTACGACACCAATCCTTCATACGAGGCCCTGATCCCTCTTCACGAGCAATTGATCTCGAGCCTGGACATTCGGATAATCGAGATTCCGGTCACGTGGGAGTCCGGCTGGACGTCCCTTCTGGATGAGATCGATGATCTCAACCCGGACGTGGTGGTGGGAACGGGCGTGGCCGGCTCGGACGCCATGCGGTTCGAGACCCTCGCGAGAAACGAAGCCTCCGGCAAGGATGAGGACGACGTGACCCTGAGCGGGGAACCGGTGGTGGAGGGCGGACCGGCCACCATCCCGGCGGAAATGCCCGTGTCTCAGATGTCCGATGCAATGGAAGACGGCGGCTTCGACACGATGATATCGGACAATGCGGGCGATTTTCTGTGCAACCACGTATTTTACAACCTGATGTACCATGTGGACAACAGCGACGATCCTCCCGTCGCCGCGGGCTTCATACACGTGCCGCCCGCTCTGAATAGCGGAACCTTCTCGGTGCAGGACATCACCGCCGCTCACATACTCGGCCTCGAGGCGCTGTCGGCCTGGCTGGATTCGGATCGGGATGTCGGCGATACCGTCGTTTCCACCCACACGGCCCCGATCTACCTCTGATCTCAAATGCCGAAATAGATTCCCACGGTGCCCATGGCCATGGGCTCGTTTATCATGGAGCGCTTCAGCTCGAGCATGGGCACCTGCCCCACGAGCAGATTGGTGGAGATCATCCCCCCGAGTTGAAAACCGAAATCGCCCGTGATGCGGGATCTCCAGAAGATGGATCCGACAACGTTCCAGGTGACCTTTTCCACGCCTGGCCGCGGATCGTGCCGGATGGTGGGCAGTAACTGGATCTCCGCGCCCAGCACGTGGCCGTCGAACAACATCACGGACGTCCGCAGGCCCACCCCCGTCACTCCCTGCACGTCTTTGTACACGCTGAACACGCGACCGAACACGTGGGGCTCGACCCTGAGACGCCGCATCGGGCTGAAGTGGAGCCAGAACCCCAGCTCTCCTCCGCTGTCCATGACGCCCCCCGGTCTGAGCTTCACGCCGTCGGTCCACGCGCTGTCTACCCGGTGGGTCAGGTAGGCCGCTTCCAGCGTGAACACATCGACGAGGGGAAACCGCATCCCCACCTCATGACCGAAGGAGAGGAGGGAGTCGTCACTCCACCACATTCCTCCTATCGTGTGATGCCCGAACAGGCCTGCGCGCTCATCGAAGGCGAAGTTCCAGGTGAGGCCGCCCTCGAGGACGGCGGACGTGTCGTTGGCCAGATTGCCTATCTGGGGCACATACGCGCCCGAGCCGTTCAGGGAAACCGCGACCTGCCTTGCGGGCGGCAGGTATCCGCCGGAACGAACAGCAGGATTGGGCCAGTCGGCACGGGCACCCGACGCCACCGCCAGGCTCACCAGCACAACCGCAATAATGTTGATCGATGTTCTCATTCGCACATTGCCACAATTGACCACAATCGAATGTCGGTGTAACCCAATTGTGTGTTTTCCCTCATATCAGCCGGAGCGATCATATGAAGAATAGTCGGATAAGCGCCTTTTTGATATCGGTTTTTACGCTTGCGATACTGTGTTCCCTGGTCGGGGCACAAGCGCGGAAAAAGGGCGGCGACCCGGTTTCAAAGGACACCTACACGCTGTTCGCGAGCGGCGATACCGCCCTGGCCAGGTGGGTGCACAACGGCTACTACGAAAAGGGCCCAAAGCGCTGCCTCCTGGACCTGAAAGACCTGATATCCGGCGCGGATATCGCCATGACAAACCTCGAGTGCGTCGTGGCTTCCTGCGGAACGTTCGGCGACAAGGGAGAGCGACGCCCGTTTCTGTATCGGGGACGCCCGGAGCTCCTCGACATCATCACCGAGGTCGGATTCGACGTGGCAGTGGTTGCCAACAATCACTCGGGAGACTACGGCCCCGACGCGTTTCTGGAAGAGCTCGAACTCCTGAAGGCAACCGGCATGGCCGCAGTGGGCGGAGGTCGGAACAAGGCGGAGGCATCGACACCTACTTACGTTCAGGCCGGCGATGTCATCGTTGCTTTTCTCGGCGCCGAAACCAAATTCCCCAAGTTCGCCGCCACCGACACATCCCCCGGCAACTTCTATGCAAAGGAATACTCCAACCTGGAGAATGCCCTGAAGGAGCCGATCGCGGTTGCCAGGAAGCATGCCGATCTGGTCGTTTTCACCCCACACTGGGGAGACAACTGGACGGACGAACCCACCGGGAAACGCCGAAAGCTCGCCCGAGCGATAATCGATATGGGCGTGGACGCCATCCTGGGACACTCGGCGCACCACATTCACGGCATCGAGATATACAAGGGCAGACCCATCGTCTACGACATGGGCTCGTTTTTCTTCGATACCGTGATGCAGAAACGAATGCGCCTCGGGGCCGGCTACGTCCTCACGTTCAGCAAGGCCGGCTTCACAAAGCTTACCATCCATCCCCTCAAGCTGCACTCAAACCGGACCGTCTTCGCGAAGGGCGCCGTATTGGAGAAGATCCACAAGCTCCTCATCGATCTCACCGCCGGGTTCGGCACAGGCGTTGCGCCGGTGGTCGAAGGCGACACTCTCGTTTTTTCATTCTCCCCCGAGGTGCCTCCCACACCGCCGACTCTGAAACCAGAGAACATCCACAAGACAGGCCAGACCAGGAAGCTACCGCAGGAGCTCAGATCCAGAAAAACAAACGTAGTCTTCGACACCCCCCCCGGGTGGACAGAGGGTTTCGATTCCATTCCACTCGACAACGGTGTCACCATAATCGGCGCCCGCAACCCGGAGGCGGTCTGGCCCCGCAGGGCTTTCACCGCTGAGATAGCGCTGAAGGTTCCCGGCCCCCTCGAGAAGGCGCGATGGGAAGCCTCGATCAGGGGAGTGCAAAGAGACGGGGAAGAGACCTTCGTCTGGAGACACCCAATCGCCGACGGCGGCTGGCTGCCCTATATCTGGGAGCCCGGACAGATCGTCGTTGACCGCACGCTCGTTCGCCCGAAGACCGTCCCCGAGGGCACCTACGATCTCTACTGGAGATTCGAGAATCTATCAAAAAGAACCCACGCCGCCCCTGTAAACAAGGCCCAGGGAGACTCCGAAGGGTTCGTGCACATCGGCGAGATCCTGATCACCAGGGAGAACATCCCCTCGGGTCCGGCGGGCGTCTCATGGGACGGCATGCTGCCGCCGAAGGGTGAGGTTCATCCACAAATGGAGCCCGGTGTTCCCCTGTGGCCCTTCTTCGCCGGGGGCGGCGCAGTGCTGCTGATCATCATCGTCGTGGTGGTGCTCGTCCTCAAGAAGCGGGCCAAAAAAAAGAAATAGTCCCGGCTACGGCCCCGCATCCTTCCCCGTATCGGGTGACCCATCGCCGGTGATCTTCGCTCGGGATACGATGGCGCCGGCCCCGGAATCGATGACAGGAACCTGCTTCGCCAACCATCGGACAAAAGCCATCTGCAAATCGTGAGAACCGTACGCGGCATCGTGTATGGGCTCATCGCGCATGATGCCAAATGACTCGTTGCTCCACATCTTTGCCTGAAAAAAGACCAGCAACTCGCCGCCGCCGACAGCGAAGCGCCTGGCGATGGTGATCTCCCTGTCGTCCAGGGTTCTGGCGCTCACGAAAGGAGCTCCCTGTTCGACGACCACATCCAACAGATAGGACGTCGCCTCCTCAAGCTTCGTCGGAACGGCGTAAGTTCCACGCCCGTTGTATTCAGGGCTCAACGCGCCACCGCATATTCCTGCGGGAAGATCGAGCTCCCTGGAAAGGAAAGGATAGCTCCCCTCTATCCTGGCCACCTGGTTCATCTTCCCGACCTGCATCTGCTCGGGGCGCACATTACCTCCGGGCGTCTTCATGACCAGATCCGGAACAAACCGCACGAGCAGCTGAACGGTACCCTGTTGCGGCTCCGCCGGATCGACCAGGAGCACTACCCGCTGCCCCTCCTTCAATCTCGCCTCAATATTGGCCAGATCCTTTTCATCGTACTCCTTCATGGGATCGGCCAGTACGAGCACATCGGCTGGATCGGCCAGGTCCAGAAGGCCCATGGTGAACAAACGGGGATCTCGCGAGAAATTGATGAACATGGGATGAAACCCCCTGCGATCCCGCAGGCCCGGGTTCCAATCGGTGTGGTTCAGATCGAAACCCAGCTTCAGTCCCACAGGAGGAATATCCGCAATGTGGGGATCTTCGTTCTCTCGCTTTGCGAGCCAGGCGAAGGTGTTCATGGCGAACCTGTAGTTGTCCGCGATCCCGAGCCACTGGACCCCCAGCGTGTTGTGATCTCCTATCACGACAACTCTCCCCTTGCCCTTCTCCAACGCGGCAAACAGCGGGATATCCGGCCCCGTGGCCTCACCGGGCTCAACTCTTCTGTTGGAGTGCTTGCTCGGCTTGTGGGTGATGTAGTTTCCAAAATCGGAGTGGCCGTCGTCGGAGAGGAACGCTACCCCGTGCTCCGTCTCCAGCGGACCGCCTCCGAGCCAGCTCGTCTCCCTCAGTTTGCGCGTCACCGGGTGCTTTTCGTAATGCATAATACGAATCAGGATAGAGTTATTCCCAATGGTGTAGCCGTTCAACGTCTTTTCCCGGGCATAGGCTGAGGGGATCTTCACGCCGAACTGCTCGAGCATTGGATTGAGAACTTCGGCATTGTCATACGCGTTGTTGTGCTCCGACACGACGAACAGCCCACCCCCCTCATTCACGAACCGCCCGATGGCATCTATTTCCATGGTGGTGAGCTTCTCCAACTTTCTGTCCGGCTTCGATCTCCCCCCCGGTATGAACGTGGGCACGTTGAAAAACAGGATGTCGTAATTCTTGAGAAGATCATAATCGAGGGTTC
The DNA here is from genome assembly GCA_030621515.1 of Deltaproteobacteria bacterium. Taxonomy (GTDB): domain Bacteria; phylum Myxococcota_A; class Polyangia; order JAAYKL01; family JAAYKL01; genus JAUVAN01. The sequence continues at coordinate 17,701 of JAUXHN010000021.1, forward strand.
CCTCGCGAAACTGCCGATAACGAAAATCGTGCGCGATCAAATTCTGGAGCAACCTGCTTGTCGATTGGGAATGACAATATCTGAACTCATGATCGTCAAAGACAAAGTCGGGCCTGGCCTCCCACTGGTGGGCCGAATCCACCAGTATCTTCGTCCTGCCCTCGCCGATCCACGGCTCGATGACCTTGTGCATGTCGATTTCTTCAGGAGAATCGCACGCAGCCCCGCCGAGCAAGACGCCGAACAACAACGTCGAAATAGCCGCCGCCTGAATGCAACGAATGTTTCCTTTTATAAACACAATAGATTCAGCTCCTTCCGGCCACATTTACAAGATTTCACCAGGATGATAGATTCCCCCAACGGCTCAGTCAATCGGAGATCTCATGCGCAACGCCATCGTCATCGTCCTTGTATTCCTGATCTCGGCATGTCAGTGCGCCGATCCCGTTGCCGTCGACAAGGTTCGCCCGCAGACGGCGCAGGTGACCTTCGCCGGCGGAATATCCCTCCCCCGATCCATGAACCGGCTGTTCAAGCCCGGGCAAACGATAAGACAACGCAGGAGATTTCTGCGCCCCAGGCTTGTGCGAATTTACGAGCTTCTCAAGGGACCCGATCTGATCAGTCACAACACGGCCACGGTTGCAAGCCTGAGCACCATTCTGGACAATGACACGTCCACCCCCGATCCGCGCCTGGCGGAGATACTCAACCTCGCGGGATTCGACGCGATCTCCATCGCCAACCCCGTTGTCGCGAAGGCTGACGAGAAGGGCGTTGAGTCCACCGTGGACGCGCTTCGCGATTTTCGGATTTCGTCCATCGGCCTGGCAAAAGACCGAATCCCGGAACCTGTCCGGGTTGTTCTGGCCGGCATAGAGGTCTGCTTTCTTGGAGTTCATCTTTCAGGGCAGGCAGAACCGCCCGACGCCGGCAACTCGATCGCTTCGTGGATCGTCTCGGAGATCGAAACGGCCACATCCAGTATCCGCAATGCGGTGACGCAGGCCCGAAAATCTGCGGATCTCGTAATGATCGTTTACGGACCCGACAGGTCCATTGACGACAAGGTACGACGGGATTTTGCGCGGGACATGATTGACAAGGCGGGAGCGGACGCGGTGCTCGGCCATCGGTCGGGCGCCTTCGAGGGCATCGAACAGCGAGGCGGCGGTATCATCATCCACAACCCGGGCTTCGCCATGAACCCCAATCTGGAGAAAGAAAAATCCGCCAGTTCCCTGGTCTTCCGCCTGCACATCGACAAGAAGGGCGTCAGCTGGATCGAGGCGCAGCCCATAAGGGTACGTCGGCACAAGACGTCCATCGGCATGGGCGAGAAGAGAACCCACCAGGTCATCCGAAAACTCATAGATCAATCGAAGAAACTGGGAACGGAAGTCCTCGCCGAGCACGGTCGCGGCATCTGGGACAGACCGGATAACAAGTCTCAATAGCGCAGGGCGTTCGCCGATATCGTAAAGACCGAGACAAAACCGGGCTCCCCGCCCTTCACCAGGCGCCAGTAGTACGTCCGACCCGGCTCGAGTTTCTTGAGCCTGTGCGTGTTTTTCACGACCGCCTCATCCACGATCATGGTTGAAAAAGTTAAGTCATCGATTGCGACCTGGAGCCTCAATTCACCCTCGCCGTTTCCCTTGCTCCACTGCAACTGGACGTGATCTCTCACCAGGTTCAGCCCGTGCGGCGGGTGCTGGGGCATGGGATCCACGCTCGAGGTCACCGTCTCGATGGCCGACACCAGGACCACACAAAAGAGACAGACGGGAATCAGGTAAACGCGCAACCACGCGGCGATCCGCGGTATCAGGCCGGTTCGGGTCATGCCGTCCTCCTTCTGAGCCGCGCGAGCACGCCCGCGACCGACAGCAACCAGGCGAACAGCGCGATCGCGGCAGCGGCGATGCTGGTGAACATCAGGGCTACATGTCGATCGGGCATCCTCCACTCGAAGGACAGATCGTGCGCCCCTCGTGGAACAACCACGCCCACCATGTCAGGCCCTGCGGGAAACACCGGGAGCGCCACGCCATCCAGGCGGGCATTCCACCCGGGAACCGCCTTGGTGGGAAGAATCGCCACCACATCCTCGAGGGTGTCGATCTCGAATGTGTAACGTTGACTCGAGTGATGTGGGCCGGGCTTCATTTCAATCCGTGCCACCTCGATTCCCGGGTCGTCATCCTCGCGATAGGCTCGAGTGTGTGCATTGATCTTGTTTCGGGTCTTGGCGTTCAGGGCGGTCCAGAATGACGATGACGATCCGAGGCGAGTGGTTTCCACTCCCTCGATGTCGAAGGTCGACATGACAAGCCCCCCCCGCGCCGAGAAATCCGCCAGCGCCTCCCGGTCATCTGAAAGCTTGCGCCCATCCACGTAGAGCACCCTGAATGACCGACCCAACAGGCCGCTCTCCTCGAGAGAACCCGCCGTAACACGCATGGGGACGGGGATCTTTTCATCCCTCAATTTCCCGTAAAAACGCGAGACCCAACCCTTTACTATCCATGTCCACTGGGCGCCGGAGCAGACCACAGGCAGCGGCTCGCCGCGCAGAGGGCGAAGGAAACTGTCCTTTCCGGAGTCCAGAAGGAAGTGATCGGCGTTTTTTTCTTTTGCCCTATCCTTCCCGTTCGGTAGTCGTTCATATATGGGAACCCCGTCGGCATCGCGCGCCTTGAGGTACTTTTCCACGTGAACCGCCCTGCCGGAAATGAAACGGACTCCGGAGAGGGCCAGCATATCGATTTTCTTCGGCGATCTGCTCGTCGCCGCACAAAACTGGAACGTTGTGGTCGGCCCGACGCTGCCCCAGTGGGAGCACGGCGTTCTGTAGCCTTTCGCAACCAGCCACGACTTGTACGATCCCCATTTCTGTCGACAGAGAACCGCAAAGGGATACCCCTTTTCCTCGAGGGAACCGTGGGCATCGACCATGGAGTCGAGAATCGCCTGCGGGTGCACGCGTACGTGCCTCTGTGAAAGGATGACTATCTCCGCGCAACAGGCCACCACGCCCGCGACGGATCCCGTGATCAAAAGAGCCGCGAGAACTCCACGAGCGGGGGATCCCCTGACGGCCACCACCCTCCAGGCGTGCCTGGCCACGAACTCCAGGCCCACGCCACACAGGCCGAAGGCGAAAAGCTCTATGAGGTAGGTGCATCTGAAAGTTTGTATGATCTTCATGAATGGCAAATGGCGTAACCACGGATAGTCGTCGGGACCTGCGAAGAGCACCAGGGAGAAAGCAAGCCCACTTAAAAGAAACCTGTTTGATGTTCGACGAATCCCCATGATCGCCACGATCATACCCAGAGCCGTGAGCGCGGTAACGATGGGCATCCGCGTTCTCCTGGTACCTCCTATGCTGACCTTGTCCATCAGCTTGTCCAGGGGATCTGTCTGTTTGCCGTGAACCACACGAGGATCGTCGAGCAGCCTGCCGCTCGCCGCGAGCGCCACCATCTCGTCCCTGGAGACACTGGTGAACCACCATCGCTTTGCCTGCCCCCGGACGATCGAGTCCGGAACGGCTCGCATTTCCAGGGTGTGCTCGATGAACGGAAACACCCAGAAGGCGACCAGAGCCGCGCCGAAAAGCGCAAACAACACGAGCCTGACCGCGCTGCCACGGATCCGCACGGGCGCGACGAGGTAGTACAGGACTCCAGCGCACACCGCGTAGATCGCCATCATGGCGTGAGAGAGAAAGGCTGCCGCGAAGAGCAGTGAGGTTGACGACCAGCGATTGTTACCCCGCAGCATGCCGACGAAACTACCGAGAAACAGCGGGAAGAAGAGCGCCCCCATGGCCTGGGTTGCGATGCCGATTCCGTGATACGCCTCAAACGAGTTTCCGAAAGATCCGACCGATATGGCGGCGACGAGGGCGCCGGAGCCCGCCGCGAATCTGCGCAACCCGAGCGCTCGAAGGAAGTAGCAATACGAGAGCGGCGACAGGGAAAAGCAGATCGTCACCATCAGGTTGTGGACGAACCTCATATCCAGGCCGGTGAGAGATTGAATCGCCACGACCTTCAGGTAGAACAGCGCCTGGTAGAAGCGCAACAGGGGGAGGCCCACATCCACAGCCACAGGACCGAACAGGTTGTCGCCGGCATCGAGCGCATGAGCCAGGGCGTACTCGCTGAGCAGGTGGTACACGTTGTCGCCACCGTTATCGACGACGGGCCCGAGCAGATCGTGATGGGCGATCGCGATCACCACGCCCGCCACCGCCGGCAGCGCCCAGTGAGCCCACTTCCAGAAACTCAGAAGCGCTATCCTCATACGAGACACCAAACTCGATTTACCTTTGTTGAGAAGTCCTTCACTCGTTTACTTGTCTACCTTCGAATGATATTTTTTTCAAAATACCGTTCGAATGGAGGACGAGTTGTTCAAGAAAATGCCGGATGTTTTCGTGATCGTGTTCGCGCTGATCGTCATTGCGGCGGCGCTTACATGGATCCTCCCCGGCGGTGCCTTCGAGCGGAGAAAGGAGATAGTCGATGATCACGAGCGGGAGGTGGTTGTCGAGGGGTCTTTTCGCTTTGAAGAATCGAAACCGCAACATTTTCACGTTTTCACCGCGCCGCTAAAAGGTTTTCTGAAACTCGCGGACATAATTGTGTTTATCTTTTTGGTGGGCGGTTCATTTTACATACTCAATGAGACCGGAGCGATATCCGCGGGCACCCACAAGCTAGTGAAGGCACTGCGCGGAAGGGAGCTCCTCGTGATTCCCATCGTGATGGTCTTCTTTTCATTTTTCGGGGCGGCTTTTGGAATGTGCGAGGAGGCCATGCCCTTTGCGTTGATCTTCGTCCCGATGGCGATTGCCCTCGGATACGACTCCATAGTGGGAGTATGTCTCACGTTTCTCGCTGCGGGGGTCGGCTTTGCGGGGGCGTTCCTGAACCCATTCACGCTGCAGATTGCTCAGGGGTTGGCCGGCATACCGCCGGTGTCAGGTCTGGGATACCGCCTGGTGGTGTGGGGCATTGTCACCACTCTGGCGATCGTCTGGGTGATGATCTACGCGACGCGGATCAAAAAGGATCCGAAGAAGAGCCCGATGTATGAGCTCGACCGGAAGCGGCGCGCGGAGATTCTGAAACATCAGGCGGCGCATTCGGTGTTCAGCTGGCGTCATGGTCTGAGTCTGGGGCTACTTGCGATCACCATCGGCGTCATGATCCTCGGGGTTATCGCGCTTGACTGGTACATCGTGGAACTCGGTGGTCTCTTCTTCGCCATGGGGGTGTTGACCGGCGTGGTATCCGGCATGGGTCCCAACGCGCTCGCAAGGTCCTTTATTGCCGGCGCAAAAGATATGGCCGGCGCCGCCCTGGTGGTTGGTTTTGCCGGTGGAATCCTGGTTATCCTGGACGAAGGCAACATCATGGATACCATTCTGTACGGAATGGCCAGCGCAACCTCCAGCTTGCCGTCCATGCTGGCTGCGGACGCGATGTACGTTATCCAGATGGGGTTGAACTTCTTCATCCCATCAGGTTCCACCAAGGCCGCCCTGACGATGCCTCTGATGGCTCCGCTGGCGGATCTCTCGGGAATCACCCGCCAGACGGCAGTGCTGGCGTATCAACTCGGTGACGGATTCACCAACATGATCATTCCCACTTCCGGCGTGACCGTCGGCACCCTGGCCATGGCCAGGATTCCGTTTCAGAAATGGGCCAGGTGGAATCTACCCATGCAGGTTGTGTTTTTTTTCCTGTCACTTGGTTTGCTCGTCTGGCCGGTTCTCACTATGTGGGAGTAGTCGGCGGCCCGGGGTAAAGCCGAGTGAGGTGTTCTATCTGGTAAATGCAGGCTGGAAAAATCGCCATGCTCCCCCTCTCAATGTGAAACCCTTCACTCATTTACTTGTCTACCCTTGAATGGTATTTTTTCCAAAATACCGTCGCCAAAAGAGGACTTGCGTAACCACATTTTTTTTCACAGGGTTTCCGATTGCTTTTCAACTCCTACATCTTCCTGTTCGCTTTTCTTCCCCTCGCGTGGATAACGTTTCGGGTTCTTTCCATGGTGGGTCTCATCAGAGGCGCCATCGCCTGCCTGACCGTTGCGTCACTCGCCTTCTATTCCTACTGGAACCCTCCGTTCGTCCTGCTGATTCTCTTCTCCATCGTCTTCAATTTCATCTGGGGAAGCTTCCTGACCCGCGCAGGGACCAGGAAACGATGGCGACTCTTCATTGGAGTGGCGGTGAATCTGAGCCTGATAGGCTACTTCAAGTACACCGGTTTTTTCATTGAAAACGCCAACGCATTGTTCAGCCTGAGTTCGAAAGTCCCGGACATATTCCTGCCGCTGGGAATCTCTTTCTTCACCTTCCAGCAAATCGCATATCTCGTCGATTGCCACCGCGGCATCACCAGGGAGCACAGCTTTTTACAATATTGCCTCTTCGTGACCTTCTTTCCCCAGTTGATCGCGGGACCGATCGTGCATCACGGCGAGATGATGACCCAGTTTTCCGACGAAAGGACTTTCCGTTACAACCCCGAAAACATGGCAACGGGCTTCGCGATCTTCTCCATGGGCCTGTTCAAAAAGGTCATCATCGCCGACACCCTTTCACCATGGGTGGCCGACATTTTTGATGGAAACGGCGAACCTGCCATGTTGGTAGCTTCGTGGATCGGCAGCCTGGCCTACACTTTCCAGATCTATTTCGACTTCAGCGGATACTCGGACATGGCGCTCGGCCTGGGGCATTTCTTCAACATCAAGATACCCATCAACTTCGACGCTCCGTACAAATCCAGAAACATGGTGGAGTTCTGGCAACGCTGGCACATGACCCTGTCCCGCTTCTTGCGCGAATACCTGTACATTCCGCTGGGCGGCAACCGCAAGGGCACACCGAGACGGTATGTCAATCTCATGGCCGTCATGCTCATCGGCGGCCTCTGGCACGGAGCTGCATGGACCTTCGTCTTCTGGGGAGGGCTCCACGGGCTCTACCTTTGCATCAACCACGGTTGGGGCAAGATCTCCACCAGATTGGGGTTCAGGCTTCCGCTCGTTTTGGCGTGGGCGCTGACCTTCGTCGCGACGGTCTTCGCGTGGGTGTTCTTCAGAGCCGCGACCTTCGGCGCAGCGACTAATATCATCAAGGGGATGGCGGGCTTCAACGGCGTGGAGAATATGAGGGCCACCTTGCTCAACTCTTCAAACAATGAGTTGATGCCCTGGTTTCCCGGAGACGAGCGGGTCGTGATCCTTATCGCCCTGCTGGCGATGTGCGTCTCCATGCCCGTGGGCTGGAGATGGGCGCGGGAGAGATTGAAGAGGCTGACTGTCCCCGGAGCGATCTTCGCGGGCTTGCTGTTTTCGTCATCGGTGCTCGGACTGACACGGATATCCGAGTTCCTTTATTTTCAGTTCTGACGGGCAAAGTGACCATGAACCACAAATGGAAAATCTGGCTGCTCGCATTTTTGATGACGGTATTGCTCTGTCTGGGAGGCATCACAATCTACCAGGTATCGGTCGATCCTTTCGGCGTGTGGAGGTCCGACACAACCGCAGGATACAACAACTACAAGATCGCCCAGAAGCAGACGGAACGGGTCTTCAAGATGTATCAGTACGAGATGATAAAACCCGAAGTTGCCTTCTTCGGATCGTCGCGGACCAACTACTGCACCCCTCCCGAGTGGCCAGGCGTGACAGACGAGAAAGTATACAATTTCGGTATCACCGCCGTTCATATCCCTGAAGAGAAGTTCTACCTTGACGCGGCCCTCGATATTCACACGCCAGGGATCGTCGCAATCGCCGTTGACCTCCTCCAGTTCAGTTCCAGATACAACAGGCCTCACAAGGGGTACTCGGAAGACCGCCTCTGGATGATGACCTTCCACAGGATGACGTCCCTGGTCTCCAAGCTCAAGGATACGGTCCTCTCGTTCGACGCGATCGGCTCTTCGATGGAAGTCACAGAAGCGAGCGAAAGGAACCCGGACGCAACCTACTACGACCGCGGGTGGGACACCGTACGGCTAACCAGGTGGCCAACCGGGCGCGCGAAGTTCAGGCAAATTCTCTTTCGGTATCACACCAACACGTACGCCAAGTTCAGGCGATCCTTCTTCAACTACAAGAAGTTCGAGGTGATGATCGAATCTGCGAAGAAAAAGGGCGTGAAGGTCGTGATGTACACCAACCCCGTGCACGCGGATTTTCTGATGGCGTACGACATCAACGAGCTGTGGGAAGAGTTCGAGTTCATGAAACGCGAAATCGTCAAGCTCGGCCCGCTGTGGGATTTCAACTACATCAACGACGTTTCCAAAAACCGCGACAACTACATCGACCCCTCACATTTCAAGATCTCGATCGGCCGCCGGATCACCAGCATCCTCGGCAACAACGCCTCCGAAGAAGGAAAGGACTTCGGCGTGATCCTGACCGAGGACAACATAGAGAAAATTTTGATTGAACAACGGTCTGCCTTCGATGAATGGAAGACCAGGGACACAGCTGTCTACTACATGCTCGAGGAGGCCCGAGAAGACAGGAACAAGGCGAGGTTCCATCAAAAAGCCATACGGCTCATCGGGAGGTAGGTTTTCGCAACTTCCTTCTCAGGCGGCCGGCTCCCAGGAAAACCCCAAACCCGAGCAATCCGACCCATCCGAAAAGAGAAATGCCCATGGATACGCTCTCGAGCACCGTGGCCTCGTACGCAAAGCGAACCTCGTGTTCTCCCGCCGGAACGATCACCGCAACCAGGTCCGGGCCGGTGCTCATCACGGTCACCGATTCGCCGTCCACATAGGCTCGCCAATTGTCGAAGAACTGCATGGAAAGCACCAGCAAGGTCGCTTCAGAGGAAGTCACCTCGTAAACGAGCTGCCCCGGATCCTCCGCTCCATCCATCCTCCGCATCGAGGCTCCGACCGCTTCTCGAGGCGACAGTTCCAGAACCCCCTCCCACGTGGAATCATCCTTCCCAAATACACGCGTCTTTACACCCTCTATGTCCATGGCCGATATCAGCTTCTTGCCAGACCTGGCGATCGCCTTCAGGGCGGGAAGATCATGTTGGAGGTTACTGTCATCCAGGTACATCACCGCGTCGACCGAATCGATCAGGTCCTCCCGGCCGAGGACCGATGACGGCGCTGTCAGCATCCAGGGTGTCGCCGCTTCGCCCACCTTCGAAGCCCATCTGCGCACCCATGACTTGCTCAACCAGTACCACTGCCCGGGGCTCGCCACGATGAGCACCCGCGGCCCCGCCAGTTCGTGCAGCATGGCAGCGTTCAGATCCTCTACCACCGTCATCCTGCCTGTCCGGCCGAGTTTTTTGTATTCTCCCGGCCTCGCTTCAAGCAACTGATCGACTCCATCCTTGCCGATCACCATGAACCGAACTCCCATAATTCTTGCGTACCGGGACGCATTCCACATCCTTCCGAGCGGACCACAAACATGAAGGTTCAACGTAGGTGACGGTGAGGTCCAGTGGTTGCAAACGGTCTGGTAACCACCCTTGACCTCCATCCTGTGCTCGAGCGCATACCTGAACTTCCTGCCGGGCCGCCGAAACTTGACCGCTACCCGTTTGGGGGCATCGGTTCCCTGCGCCCTGTTGAGTATGCGCACGACCTTGTCGAAGTCTTTCACGTCCCAGAAATCCATCATGGGGGTGACAATGCGTATCATCGTCAAGACAAAGCCTGTCGCAATAACGAACGCCCCTGCAACGACAATGTACTTTACGACCACCCTCGGAAACGGCCTGATCGCCAACCTGTAGGCCAGCGCTCCGAGCCGGTAGGCGCCGAATGCGGCCAGGGCCATGCAGAAAAACTCAATGAAGTAGCTCACCCTGAAAGCCTGGACCTTGTTGACCAGCGGCAGTCGAAACAGGAGCGGAAAATCGTCTGTTCCAAGGAGGAACATCACTCCGGTCGCAAGTCCGGCGATCAAAAACCGATTCTTGGGATCCCGAATGCCGATTATGGCAAAGATGATTCCCACGCCGGTCAGCAGCGTAAAAAATGGAAATCTCTGGTTGGCGGTCCCGGCCATGTTCAACTTGATTTCGGACTTGGCGTCAGGAGAATCATCCATCTCACCACCGTCCAGCAGCCTCCCCGAAACCAGAAATCGCCCCATCTCATCCGGCGCCAGGCCCGCAAACCAGAAAATCCGATCCGGGCGAGCGACAATATCGGAGACGGGCTTCTTTTGCTGCTGCATGTGAACAAATGGCAGCACCCACCCGGCAGCAAGCACGCCGGCCAGCACCGCCGCGGTCCCGAGTTTCAGCCATATCTCCTTCTTCGCGGGAAGATAGATCAACACGGCCAGCAGGGCTGCAAACGCCGCATACACGGCAAACATCGCGTGAGCAAGAACCGTCAGCGCCATCAATACCCCGGCGGACACCACTTTGCGGCCATCCTTGATGATGTCGATCAACGCCGCCATTGCCAGGGGCATCAAGACCGAGGCCAGTACCTGGGTGAGAAACCCCATCTCGTAGTAAGCCTCGAAGGAATTGGAGGTACCGTTGATGGAACCGATGCAGAGCAGCCCTGCGGCGCCCGCCGCCATGGGGTGAAACCCAAGAGAGAGACAGAATTTGCGGTACGACCAGGGGGTGGCCGCAAACAGAAACGTGATCATCCAGTTGTGCACGATCGTCGTCGAAAGACCCGTGATGAGCTGGATGGTCCCGCCCATCAAGTATTGGAGAAATTGATAGAACCGGAAACCCGGGAGACCGAACATTGTTGGAAGCAACCCCAGCGGATTGCGTCCGGCGGCGATGGTCTGCGCTGTGAGGTTTTGCGTGGACTGGTGGAAGTTGTCGTCCCATGCGATGCTGGATTCACCCTTGAGAAACGGATAACAAAGGTAGATGACCAGGCCCGATGCGATGGCGGGCAGAACCCAGGTCATCGCCTTCGCCGCTCTATCGACGATTCGCTCTGGGAAACGGGCTTCCGTGTTGTCTCCTGACTCAATCATTATCGGTAGGGAATCATCGCGGGTGTCGTCTCGAAGCACGACGTGACCGCATCGGCATCGTCGAGCACCCGCCAGCAGTATTTTTTCCCTCTGTCCAATCTGGGAAGAACCAGGCTTGTTTTTCTGGTCTTCTTGCTCAGCACCAGCTGTTCGAAATCACCGTCAACAGCAACCTGAACCGCAAACTCACCGTCATGGTCGCCGCTTCGCCATGAGAGTCGAATCCTTTCCTCATGAGCAACATACCCGTCGGGCGGGATCTGCGGCGCCGGGTCGACCCCGAAAATTGTGCCGGCAAGGATCTCGCAGACGACCAGAATCACAAGAGCGCCGGTCACACCGTAGCTGACCGTCGGGCGAACTCCTGCCCTGAGCTGGTCCATGTCGATCCTGGGTTTCTTCTTTTTCACTCTCAATACGGCACAAGATGCCTGGCGGTCTTGAAGCACGACATCCGGGCGTCGTCATCATTGTAAACCCGCCAGCAGTACTTGCGCCCTCCCTCCAGTCCTGAAACGAACACCTTGTTGCTCCTGGTTTCCTTTTGAAAAAAAAGCTCCTTTTTGTCACTCCCCGCGAACACCTGCAACTCGAATGCTTCTTTCTCGTCTCCCGGGGTCCAGATCAGTTGCGTTCTACTCCCGTGAACGACATACCCCTCGGGCGGCGTCTGCAGACCAGGCGCTTCAACGAGCACAAGGCTGGTAAAAATCTTGAAAACGGCGTAGACGATCAACAAAGATACCGCTCCGTATCGCCACGCCCTTTCAAGAACTCTTTTCAATGCAACCTTCATATTTTTCTCTTCCTGTATGCAAAAACAACAACCGGAAAAACAAACACAAAGATCCACGTCAACCCTGAAATAACAAGATACACTATCTCACTTGAAGGCGTTTCCCATTGAAACACAACTGTGTGACGACCTTCGGGAACAACCGCCGCCACGAAATCAGGTGCAGCGGCAAAAACCGCCTGCTGTTTCCCGTCGACCGTGGCGCTCCAACCAGGGCAGAACATCTCGGGCAGAACCACCACGGACTGTTGATCAAGCACTAGATCGTAAACAAACGGCCCACCGATGTGAGCCTCGATCTCCTCGATCTCCACGCCTTCTTCAACATCATCTCCGCGCAAGGTTCCAAGAAGGCTCGGACCATCGGTCTCGATCCTGGTTGTCTCCGCGCCGGGAATCTCCTCCACACTGCGAACTTCCTTGCCGCTGTTCGCGAACTCACCAAGGATTTTTTCGTTCGATTTGTCGAGAATATTGGCCGAAAGCACCCACACCGCATCCACCGAACCAAGAATTCTCGCATCTATCGGCGCTCCGGCGTCAAGTCGTATGGGCGTCGGGGGTCCGTTGATCCCCTTCGTCCTCGAGAGCCTGGAGAGCCACGCCCTCCCCAGCTGAAACCACTGTACGTCATTCGAGATGACGAGCACGGCGGGCCGAGCAACCCAGAGGTATCGGGCTCCCGTATCTGCATACAGATAATATCCACCACCTAGCTTCACTTGTTTCATCACTTTTTGACCGCTGAAAGTAACATCATTCAGGAAGGTCGCCTGTTTCCGGTTCACAAGATACTGACCGATTCCCATCTTCCTCGTTGCGGAGACATTTCTGCCCGGAGAGAACAACGGCTGGCAGATGTCGCTGGTGATGGTGGCCCCGATCACTCTCCAGTGACCGCATACGGCACGGTAACCCTTGTATTCCAGATAGTGCATCAGTCGCTTGTTCTTGATGAAGCGTCCGTGAGTGAACAGGGTTCTACTGGGAAAACGGTCGAGGGCGGGCTCGGTCACCACCTCTCCTCTTTGCAACCTTTTCAGCGAACCGGGACTGACATGAGCGGTGGCTATCTGGTGCACGAGGTGGATGTAGCCACCAAGAGCGGCGACCAGGAAACATCCGGCCGTCACCATGGTGGTTCGACGACCGACTCCCGGCAGTTTCCTGATAGATCTTCCAATGAATACCACCGCGATCTCAATCCCGGATGCTGCCAGTCCAAACGCAAAGAACTCCAGCAAATAGGTGCATCTGAAGAACTGGATCCTCTTTGAAAAGGGAAGATAACCCAACCAGGGCACGTCGTCCGGACCCATTATCAACAGAAAAGAAAAGATGAACCCGGCAATCAGAAAGCGATGAGGTGTTGATCTGAAACGTGTCAGGCAGAGTAGAAAACCCAGCAAGGTTATCACGGTCAAGACCGGCGGTCGCGAGAACGATGCGGCCAGAATGTTGAGCTTGTCCGTAAGCCTGTCATCGTCATCCTGGGGAGATGCTTCCTTCCTCGTCTGGCGAGCGTCATCCAGAAGCCTGCCCGTGAACAACAATCGCGTGGTCTCAGATGCGGTAAGACCGTTGTTGAAGTGCGCTGCCCACGGACGCGCAACGATGTCCGGCTCCGGCCTGAACCGTTCCCGAAGCGTCACGAAGGGTACGAACCAGAATGCAACGAGCAATCCGGCAAGCACTCCGAACGTGACAAATGGCTTCCAGATTCGTTTGACATCCCAACGATTTACGAAAAACAAAAGCCCGCCGGCGAAGACCGCATAGACCGCCATCATCACATGGGCAACGAACGCCAGCGCAAACAGGACCGCCGCTCGCACCGGTCCTCTCCCATCCCTCAACATCCTGGCAAACGCGCCAATGAACAGGGGGAAAAATACAGCGCCCAGCAACTGACTGATAATACCCAGACCAAAATATGCCTCATACGAATTGGCGAAGCCACCGACGGAGATCAGTGTAAGAAGTGCCGCCAATCCAGAGGTCAACTCTCTCATCCCGATTGAGAGATAACACCAGCGCAGACAAAAAGGCGTCAGCGCGAAAAAGAAAACAATCAGCAGGTTGTGAATCAGCAAGACATCCACGCGGGTAACAAAATGCGCATATCCGGTCACCAGGTACAGCAGCGGCTGATAGAACTTCAGTATGGGCGTGCCGAAGTTCAGTGAAATAGGCCCAAACGGGCTTCTGCCCTCGTTGATAGCCCTGGCGACTTCGGCCTCGCAGGCAAGGTGGTAGTTGAGATCACCCGACTGATCGATGATATCCTTCGACAACATGCCCCGGGTGGTGAACAGGATGATCGCGCAGGCCAGAATAGCCAGCATCATTCCCGGATTGGACTTGACGTATTCGGTGACCCGCCTCAAGACGCCCCTTTTTGCCTTGCGTGTTGCATCTCCTTTTTTGTAAATTGGTGCGCTTTCGTCAACCTTATCTTCGGGGGCGACGCCGGGATCGTTTGCAGGAGAGGAGCCGGCTTTGAAAAAATCACTCATTTTACTGACTCTGAACGAGATCGAGGGGATCACCGCGCTCCACGATCAGATTCCATTCGACGCCGCCGACGAGGTGCTCATCGTGGACGGCGGATCGACCGACGGCACGCTGGAGTTCCTCGAGAAGAAGAAACTTCGCGTCGTGGGGCAGGAAAAGAAGGGGCGCGGAGAGGCCTTCCGCATAGCTTTCGAGGAGACCGACGGAGACGTCCTGTGCTTCTTTTCCCCCGACGGCAACGAGGACCCGTCCGACATTCCCGGGCTCTTCGCGGCGGTTGAAGCCGGCGCGGACATGGCCATCGCCCGCCGTTTTGGAAAAGGCGCCAGGAACGAAGAAGACAACCTGACGCTTCCTTTTCGGGCCTGGGCCAACCAGGGTTTCACGCTCCTTGCCAATCTCGCCTTCAACGGACGCAGTGTCTTTTTTAACAGGGAGTCCTACATCCGGGACACTATCAACGGATACCGGGCGATCACCCGCGACGCCTTTTCCAGGCTGAACGTCGACGCGCAGGGATTCCTCATCGAATACCAGATGTCCATGCGCGCCATGAAGCTCGGCCTCTCGATAACCGAGATCCCGACCATCGAGAGCGACCGGATCGGCGGCGAGAGTACTGCCACCTCCCTCCCGACGGGGTTCCGATTCATACGCGGACTCATGCGAGAGATCGCTATTGGTCGCCGCTTCTGATCTGCTTTTTCAGTACTTTTCGAGGCAGCTGGCAAGGACTTCGAGATCTGCCTCCGTGAGCTCCGGGTAATTCCCGCAGTAGAATCCACACTCGTCCACCTTTTGTGTCCCGGGCAGATCGTAGTTCCTGGAGCTGTGCTTTTTATAGAAAGGCTGGTTCTGGATGTTCCCGGCGATCATGGGCCTGATCTCCACGCCGGCGCCGGCGAACTGCGCAAGGTACGACTGCCTCAGATCCGGCGTCTTGCAGAGCACCGGAAAGGCGAAGCTGGACAGCACGTCGATGTTCGATCGGTCTAAATCGCTGAGATCCGGGTTTTCCCTGGACACCGCGGCGAGCAAGTCGTAGTTGCGTTCCCGCGCCTCGACCGTCTCATCCAGAAAGTCCATCTGGCAGGAGCCCATGAACCCCGTGATCTCCGTGGGCCGCATGTTGTAGCCGAGATCGTAAAATGTGTATTTCGCGTCGAACTCCGAATCCACGTTGTATTTCTTTCGCCACTTGCGTTGCTGGGCGGCCGTCAAATTTCGATCCCATCCGTTGGCGCGAACTATCCGGAGCATCTCGGCCAGCTCCTGGTCATCCGTGCACACCATTCCCCCTTCGATGGTCGACATGTGATGCGCGATAAAAAAAGAGAAGCTCGTCATTTCTCCAAAAGAACCCGCCTTGCCCTCGGGCAGCACCGTTCCGAGCGCCTCGCAGTTGTCCTCCAGAAGTAAAACTTCGCGTTCGTCGCAGATCTTCTTTATCTTACCCAGGTCCCCTGCGAACCCCATGGCGTTTGTGATGAAGAGGGCGTCCAGGTCCGTCTCCTCGAGGCGCGCCTTGAGATTCTTCGACATGACGTTCAGCGTCGACGTCGAGCAATCCACCGGCACCGGCTCAAGACCCAGCTGGAAAAGCGGCATGACGTTGGTCGACCACGTCAGAGACGAAAACCCCACCCGATCGCCCCGTGACAGGAGGCCCAGGTTAACCAGGGTCTGAAACATGGCCAGGTTCGCGCTGCCTCCGCTGTTGAACAACACCGCGTCCTTTGCGCCCTGGTAGCCGGCGAATGCCCTCTCGAATTTTCTGCATTCAGGGCCCATGCTGAACCGATTGGTCGTCGCGATGAACCTGGCGAGCCGCTCCTTTGTCTCGCTTGCCTGCAGGAACGGGTTCTTCATTAGTGGAATCATCTCTACTCCTTATCGGCCGCTGCTGTTTTGATCTGACGATATTCCCGGATGGTCTGTGCGATCCCCTGCTCCAGAGTTATCCTGGGACTGAACCCGATCTCATGCATGCGTGAAACGTCCAGACACTTTCTGGGCATGCCGTCGGGTTTGGAGGTATCCCATTCAATAGCTCCGTCAAAGCCGGTCTCGTGAGCGATGAGACCAGCTAGCTCCCTGATGGTCACGTCCTCACCCCAACCCACGTTGATGAACTCTCCGGATTCGTAATGTTCCATGAGGAAAAGGATCCCGGCGGCGACATCGTCCACGTGCATGAACTCCCTGCGCGCCGTCCCGGTTCCCCAGACGGTCACCACCGACTGATTCTCGTCCACCGCATCCACGAACCGTTTTACCAGCGAGGACAATACGTGAGCGTGCCGCGGATCGAAATGGTCGTTGGTGCCATAGAGGTTGCAGGGCATGACGCTGATGCCGTTGAATCCATATTGCCGCCGGTAGTACTCAATCATCTTGAGCCCTGCGATCTTTGCCACCGCGTAGCCCTCGTTGGTCGGCTCTAACGGGCCGGTCAGGAGATGTTCCTCCTTCATGGGCTGGGGACAAAGTCGGGGGAAGATGCACGAACTGCCAAGGAAACAGAGTTTCTGCACCCCGCTGAGGTACGCCTGGTGAATGACGTTGTTCTGCATCATCAGGTTCTCGTAGAGGAACTGCGCAGGGTGGTCCATGTTGGCCTGGATCCCGCCCACCCGCGCCGCAGCGAGCACCACCGCATCCGGACGATGGGCCCTGAACAGGTCGGCGACCAGAGCCCCGTCGCACAGATCCAGATCGTCGATGGTTCGCCACAGAAGATTCTCGTACCCCCGCGCCTCGAGCGCCCGCACCACCGCCGAGCCGACCATCCCGTCGTGGCCGGCGATATAGATCGTGGCATCCTTGTTCATTTTCCAGCTCTTGTTCATCGAAAGTCCACCCCCGAAACGCCGTCGAACTTGTCTAGATCCTGAAGCAGGTCGTCGCTCGGAGCAAGCCTGAACTGCTCCGGAAGATCAATAGTCGTGACCGATTTGCCGGAAATGGTCACCTCGATGTACGCATCGCATCGTCCCGGGTGTTTTTCGAGCAGTTTCTTCAGGGCCTCCATGGTGACGGCCTGAAAAACGGTGCCGTCTATCTTGAGGTGCACTTCCTTCGTCAGCCTGGCCCGCACGTCAACAAGCGGAACGGCCTCGGTCAGCAGGATCTTCAACTCCTCACCCTCGTCGCGCTCCTCAAACCTCAGCGTGCCCTTAATCAGCAGGGGATCATCCGACTGCAAGACATCGGAAAACTCCTCGAGATGTTTGGAATAGACTATCAGATCCACTCGACCGAACAGATCTTCCACGGCGCCGATCCCTATTCGCTTGCCCGTCTTGGTCTTTCGCTCCTCATAGTCCACTATGATCCCGGCGATCGACACCTCGTCACGATCCTTTCGTCTGCTCAAGTTTGAGGTGTTGCAACCGGTCAGGCGTGACGCCTCCGCCGCGTATCTATTCATGGGATGTCCCGACATGAAGAAGCCAAGGGACTCCTTCTCGTGAAACAGGATCTCGCGTTCGTTCCACTCCCTGCATTCGCCGTAGCGCGCGCTGCTTGCAAGATCATCCCACTCCTTGCCATCTTCTATTCTGGGCGCGAGCGCGCCGAAGAAATCGATCTGCCCGGCCTCCCTGTCTCTCTGAGCCGTCCGACCACGCTCTATTGCGCTGTCCAGCGCCCCAAACACCTGCCCGCGATTCACCCCCTTGCCAAGAGTGCAAAAATCGAACGCTCCGGACTTGATAAGCGACTCGATCACGCCCCTGTTGACCTTGCCCAGATCCACGCGCATCGTCAGATCGAAGACATCCTTGAACGGGCCGTCTTCCCTGGCCTCGATGATCACCTTGAGGGCGGATGCACCCACTCCCTTGATC
>JAUXHN010000196.1 GCA_030621515.1 Deltaproteobacteria bacterium
TGTCCTGATCGTCGACGACCGCCGCCACCCCGCCTTGCGCCTGGAACGTGGCGGAATCGTCGGCCGCCCGCTTCGTGAGGAGGACCACCTTCCCCGTATGGGAAACCGCCCGGGCAAAGGCGAGCCCCGCCACGCCCGTCCCGATCACCAGGTAATCGCACTCGACTCGCATTGGCGGAGTATACCGTTTTGTCCGAAACTTACCTCTTTTAATAAGCGGCGCACACGTGCTAATCTGGAAACAATGTCTCAGGATACCTCAAACATTACAGTGGTCACCAAGCTCACCGGCGACAAGGACTCAAAGGTCCAGGCCGCCATGAGCTACACAGCCGTCACCAGCCACAAGGAAATGGCCGACGCCTTCGTTAGAGAATTACTGAGGCTGGGGCAGAAGATCATTCCCGACCACGAGATGACCATCGAGGATCTCATGTCCATCTGCCACATGGCCCTGGACAGAAGAGAGGCCGGCATCGTCATGCTGGAGGGACGACACCTGAGAGGCAGGGTCGCCGAGCAGATATCCCGCGCGGATCGGTACACTGAACCATTCAGCCTGCTGGTGCTCAAGCTGGAAGAGCTGCCGGACAAGGCGGCCTACGAATCGGTTGTGGAAACTCTTTGCGAGCGCATGCGCAAGACGGATCTGATGTTCATGTTCAAGCATCGCATCGTACTCGTCCTTCCACACACGCCCAGAAAACCTCGCAGGATGCTCGAGGAACGGATCAAGTGCCTTCTCGAAGCAGCGTTCAATGACGACCTGGAGATCAACATCGACGGGCTCACCTACCCGGATCCGAACCTGGAAAAAAAGTCGTTCGTCCTCGATTGGGTGGAGGATCACCTGAGGGGTTAGCGGGGGCGGGGTTAAGTTAATTATATCAGCAGGATTGAGAGCAATCCCTCAGGTCCGACTTCATTCAATCCAGGCGTATTGCAGCCGCAACCCGAGGGGTCGGTTTTGTTGAAGGCTACACCATCTTCGTCATCATCGTCGCAGTCCGGATCGTCATCATCGATGAGCTCATCGCAATCATTGTCGATGCCGTCATCGCAGTCCTCGTCCGCGTCCGGGTTGATGTCGTAATCATTGTCGTCACAGTCGTCACCACCGCAATAGGGCGGCAGGAAGCCATCGTTGTCCTTGTCGGAGCAGTCCTCCGCCCCCACTCCCCACAGCTCTATGTCGTCGATGTTCCATCCGCAGTAGTGGTAGCCTCCATCTGTAGTCCCCATGGTCCAGCGCAGATACACCTCGGACTGGCCGTCGGCGATGGCGCTGAGATCGAACTCCTGCTGGCCCCAGCTTCCGTCGGCAACCTCGCCGCCGTTTTCCCAGACCGTCTCCCAGGTTGTGCCGTCGGTGCTCACCTTGACGTAGGCGTGATCGTAAACGTTGCTCTCCACACCCAACCATCGCCAGAACTTGAGCCCCACCTGTGTCAGCTCGGAGCAGTCGATAGGACCGGTGGTCAGATGATTCTCCGGGAGATTCGCCGGGTAGTCGCCCGAGAGGTTGTATCCGTACACATTGGTCCCCGTGTAGCCGCTGCCTGGATCCGGGCTTCCGTGCTCGCCACCGGAGCCCAGGGGCACACCGAACTCCCATGCTCCGTCGGTCGTCCAGCCGGGATCCTCATCGAGGGGCCACTCGTGCTGGGGCTCGGGCACGCCTATCACCAGGACCGCTGTTCTCGTCGTATCCCCGTCTCCGTCAGTGACGTTGGTGAACTCCAGCGTCGCCACGTAGTTCCCGTTGCCCATGCTCATGGCATCCGAGTTGATGGAAACCGTCACATCCGTCGTCGATCCCCCCGAGAGTGAACCGCTGTCCGCATCGATGTCGAGCCAGTCCACGTCTGCGCTCACTTCGAAATCGAAACTGATATCGCCGTGGTTGGTCAGCGTGTACACGAACTGCTCCGGAACGAACGGCCCGCCTGCCTGACCCAGCGACTCCACCTCGCTCATGGGATCGACTGACAATCCCGATGGCGGCGTGGCGACGCCGTAAACACGAACCGAGGGATCTCCAAACACGTGCCACGTGTTGAACATGTCCACTCCCCCCCCACCGTACTCGTCAATCATCTGGCAGGATCCCGCGAAGGCCAGGCCGCCGAAGCTGAAGTACTGATCCGCCACAAGCAGGTCCACCGACTCGTCCTGGGCGGCCATGGGCGGCGACCAGGATTGGTTTATGCTCGAGGCGTACATGCCTATTGCCCCGGTGGGATTGGCGCCGTTGGTTGCCCTCAGCCAGGCTTCGGCGAAACACGTGCTTCCGTTGAAGTTGCCGTTTACGCAGGCGACCGAAAAAATGAACGGTAGCATTCCGTCGTTGGTCAAGCTGCTCACGTGGGAACTGGAGAAGCCGGTTGTCGCCCAGGAAGTTGTGCTGCCGTGACCACAGTAGTTGATGATTCCGCGCCCGGTGTTGAGCGCAGCGCTCACTGCGGATGAGCTGGCGCCCGGGTCGTAAATCTGATCCACCGTGGTGTAACCGCACGCCAGAAGATCGTCCCTGATGTTGTCGATGTGCTCCCAATCATCCTCGTTGTCGTCCCCGGGTCCCTCATCCGAGCCGATGCCTATTCCCTTCTTGAACCAGTCCTGGGTGGTCGCCGGCATGGTCTCGTATTCGATCGTGCGCTGCACCTGGGTGTCCACGTGCGCGGAGGTTTCGGCGGAGAACCTCCCGATGAGGATATCCGGGTAATCGTCCGAGCCCGCCACCTTGGAGTAGCTGGGATCCGACGCGCCGCCGGAGACCGACGGAGTGACCACCTGTGTGGAATCACCCACGAGGAGTACGAACGCCAAGTTGGAGCTGTCGAACGTGCTCTGAATGTACGAGGTAATGGCGCTGGTGCTGTTGCCTATGGTGGAGACACCGACCGCAGTGGTCGCGATTCCCACCGAGTTCTTGTGGGCGACCAGCGGGTTGATGTTGGAGAGCCAGGCGTCGTGGCAGATGATCAGCATCTCGCCGGTTTCGTTCAACGATGAGTACTTGGAATCGGGGATGTAGTTGATAAAGACGCTGTCGTACATCTTGCTGAACACCAGGCTGTCGCGCCCGACTGTTCGGTGCAGTACGTTCTCGAGTCCCGGGCCCGTCGCAACGATTTCCACCTCGATGCGATCATAGATTCTCAACGTTCTGGTCGCCGGGTTGTACTGAACCGGCGTTATGTCCACCACCTGCCCACGCAGGTCGCGCAGAATGTAGGGAGCTCGCAGGGAGGCTATCTTCGCCGGAAAGAACTCGTCAAGGGAGTACTGCGATCCGAACATGTGCGGGACATCCTCGGGATTGACCTGGCGCGAAAGAATGCCCCTGGACGGAGCGATGTCGATGTCCGTGATCTCGTGATACTCGTAATCGAGCACCCTCAACTCCATTTGCGCGTCGTCGGGGATCACGATGCTGCGATTGATAGTGGGCAATTCCGGGGCGCCGGCGAGTTTCATGCTACCCTCGTCATCCACGACCACGCGGGTGAACTCCTGATCGTCGATCATCACGGGCTCCAGCCAGTAGTCCTGCACCAGGAATTCGATCAGGATCCGGCTGTCCGTGCTCTCAAGCACCTCCACTTCCACCGCATCAGCGGCGACCGCCTGTGGGCTGAACACGACGAAAGCCGAGACAAGCAATACCGCAAGAGACCCCCGAACCCCGTGAACCTGTGTTCCCCCGCCCGAAGTCTTGCGCATTTGCATGTCAATTAACCTTTCTAGATCAAGAGGCTTTCCTAATAGTGTGCCTTCATGAAATCGTTTCGGCTCTATTTTCCCACAATTATGTTACCAGAACGTGCTTGTCTGTTCGCATATATTTTGAGATATCTTGTTTGATCCCAACTGAGATCAGATGGAAATACCAAAACACCGGGCGGTGTTTTCGACGGTGATGCGTCCCATTTCCTCGGGATCGACGTCGCGAAGCTCGGCGATCTTATCCACGACATATCTTACCCGGGCGGGTTCGTTGACCCTGCCCCGAAAGGGAATCGGGGAGAGAAACGGTGAATCGGTTTCGGCCAATATTCGATCTACGGGGGCGGTGGCGGAGACTTCCTGAACGGCGATGGTCTTTGGAAATGTGACGATCCCGGAGAAGGACAGGTAGAATCCCATGTCCAGGGCCGCGCTCGCCAGCTCCTGACCGGAAGAGAAACAATGGATGACCCCGCCGAGCTCATGCGCTCCCTCGTCCCGAAGGATCGCCACGGTGTCGTCGTCCGCTTCCCGGGTGTGGATCACCACCGGCAGGTTTGTATCGCGGGCTATCTTCAGCTGACTGATGAATGCTCGTCTCTGCACCGCCGGCTCCGAATGATTGTAGTGGTAGTCGAGGCCGATCTCGCCCAGGGCGACCACCTTGTCCCTGTCCAAAACGAACCTGAGGCTATCCAGTGCGTCCAGGGTGGCCCGGGAACCCGCGTGTGGGTGGATTCCCGCAGCGATCCACATCCTTGAGTCATCTCCGACAATATTGAAGGTGTCCTCGTAGCCACCCGCCTTTGTGGCGCCGGCGATGGTGAGGATCCCGACAAGGCCCTCTGCCCACGCATTGTCGAGCAACCTGGAGACACCGTCCATCCCGCCTCGGGTCATGTCGAGATGCGCGTGTGAGTCGAACAACATCATTCCCCGTCGCCATCCATTTCCAGCCTGCCCTCTTCGAGTTCCTCGGCGAGTTCGGGGTCGAGTTTCCCCTCCAGGGAATGAAACGCACGGTCCACCGGGTCGCGATCCACGCTCCCAAGAGAAACGAGCGCCGCAATAGCGGCGGAGGCCTCCATGGGACTGGCGCGAAGCACGATGTCCGCCACGGTCCCGGCAAGGCCGGTCACGGGGGTGCCCACCAGGGTCTGCAACACTGCCATCCGAACCGTTTCCCTCCTCGATGACAGCATCTTCTCGATGATGATCCGTCCCTCTTCGTTTCCGCAACGAACCATGGCGGCGGCGGCAACGGACTTGAGGTCCGGATCGATCAGCCACCCGGAAACAACCTTTTCGAGTGCGGGCGCTACCGCGTGATCTCCGAGATCCGCCAAGGCCTGGGCCGACCTGATGGCCGTGGGAAGCCCTCCTCTCAACATGTCGATCACCCTGTCACGTCCACGGGCATCTCCCAGGAGTACCATCGAGAAGGCGGCTTCTTCACACACCACATCATCATCGTCATTCAACAGGAGAGCCAGATTCTCCAGGTGTTCCTCCGCCCGCAGATCGGCCAGCATTCGCACGGCTGTCGCCCTGACCGATGGTAGCGGATCTGCGAGCATCCGCGATGCGCGAGCGGCGGCGTCATCGAAGAAGAGGTCGAGATTTGCGACCGCAGCGCAGCGAACCATGTCACTCTGGTCCTTCAGACCTTCCATAATTCTATACGAGGATATCTCGGCGCCGGCCCTTACCTGCTGGGCCAGTCCTTCGATGGCCTGCGCCCTCACCTCCTGCACCCCATCCTCGCAGAGCGCTTCCAGCGCCTTCGCGGCCTCTTCCCCTGCCCCCACGTCCTGCGCTCCCAGTGCAATCGCCGCGACCCATCTGACCTCTGCCGACGCGCTGCGGCAATCGCACAGCGCCGCCTCCAGGCGGGGCAGTTTCATCGGTACTGTGTAGCCGGAACTCATGTGTGATATCAGCGCTTCTGGGCGTCATCCTGTTCGCGGGGTTCTTTCTTGTCGCCGCCGCTGACCGGTTCCACCTCGGACACCTGGAACTCCACAAGGCCGGGTTCGGTGGCGATCTGCACTCTTACGACGCGCTTGAGCACATCCCGGTCCCTGATCCTGCCCTCGCCCTTCGGGGTCATGACCCTCCGCCCTACCCGGGGCATGGTCTTCGCCTCTTCCCTGTACACTCCGTCCTCGTATGCGAGGCAGCACATCAGACGACCGCACAGCCCGGACACCTTCTCCGGGTTGAGGACAAGGTCCTGATCCTTGGCCATCCGGATGGAGACGGGGGCGAACTCCCTGATGTGACGATTGCAACAAAGCCGCAGCCCGCATGCTCCCAGACCTCCGAGCAACCGGGATGCGTCCCGCACGCCTATCTGGCGCATCTCCACACGGATGTGCAGCCGCTTGGCGAGCTCGCGCACCAGGTCACGGAAGTCCACTCTTCCATCTGCGGAGAAGTAGAAGACCGCCTTGTTCCCGCCGTGAAGATAGTCCACTCGAATGAGCTTCATGGCCAGTTTGAAGCGCCCGATGCTCTCCCTGCAGAGACCGTACGCGGCCTCCTCCTTGACGATATTTCGATCGCGTTGACGCATGTCGTTGGAGGTTGCTTTTCGAATAACCCGTGAAAGCTTGTCACTCTTGGCCTTGCGCCGGGTGGTGGGCACCACGACCTTTCCGAGCGCAAGACCTCGCCCTGTCTCCACGATCACAATATCGTCCTTTTCGAGAATCATGTCCTGGCAATCATACAGGGCCAGGGAACCCGAGGAGTTGAGCTTCACTTCGACCAGATCCATCAACGTACCGTCATTGAAGTCGTACTCCGGAAAATCCTCAAGCAAGGTGTTCTCTTCAGCCACATGAGGCTTGAGAAAAACCAGCTGTTCTGCGGTCATCGACTCGAAATCAGGCCGGGGCCCATCGGGAGAGGGTTTGTCGGATTCGCCGTAGGATGACTCCGAGCGCTCACCCCACAACTTATCCTCCACGCTATCAGTCTCGGCTGGGTCCCTGCGTATGTCCGAGCCACCCGGTTGAAAACGCCGGTCCTTGGGCTGGGGTCGCCCCCGTCCCGGGGAGCCACGCTGTGGCGACTGCTGCTTTTGCGAGGTTTCCCTTGATCCGGTCGGAGGCTTCCCTCCCCTTCCCCTTCCCGAACGACGCCTGCCGCCAGGGCGTTCTTGCCTTCCGGACGATGCAGAGCGTTCTTGCCCCTTGGACGATCCGGTTGCGGCAACGTTACCCGACTTCTCCGGCGCCTTCGACTGCGCTTGAGGTTGATCTCCACGATCCTTTTTCCTGCGCCGTCGCGACCTTCTCGATCGCCTTCGCGGGCTCGAACCTTCGCCTCCGCTACCACCGCCGCCTGTAGATCCGTCTGTCATCTCGCACCGATCCTGCCCCAGGCCTCGCCGCCGGATGTCCTGCCACGCATGGCCATTACCATCCCTTCAACAGCGAGCTGGGGGTTCATGTTGTTCCTCGTCATGGCGGTGATCGCCCGGTGAACTGCGGCGATGTGTTGCGCAATACGCCCGGGAGATCCCCTTTCCGTAAGGCCTTCCATCAACTCTCCGAAGAACTTCACGAGGGCTGATTCTGCCGCCGTTTCGTCCGGCGGGTTGGATCTCAACCACATGAGTTCGTCGAGGACCTGTAGCATGAGTTCCAGTACGGCGAGCGTCTCATCACGATCGCCCCTCAGGGCCGCGGCGATCGCCATGGCATCCTGAGGCGTGTTGTCGTCAGCGGATCTCATAAGGGCTGTCACCGCTTGCATACGTTGTGCGAGATCCTCTGCCGTGTAACGTGACGCGCGCTCCATGCTCCCCGCACAGAGGGCGGCGATAACCAATGCTTTCTCCCGCTCCAGACCATTTCCCACGAGCAGATCCACCACTGTGGATTCATTGAGGACGCCGAACCTGACCGACTGACAGCGTGACCTGATCGTCGGCAGCAGGGAGGATGCATGATCCGAAATAAGTATGATGAGGCTCCCCGCTCGCGGCTCCTCCAGGGTTTTCAATAACGCGTTGGCCGCCTGCTCGGTCAAGAGATCGGCGGGATCGATGACCAACACTTTGGCCTTTCCCTCATGGGGCCGAATCCCCATCCAGATCTGAACGTTCCGAATCATCTCGATGGGAATTCGCCGCTTGCCCTCCGGAAGACCGAGAAAACGCACGTCCGGATGAACATTCCCCAAGATCTTACGGCAACTTGTACACACGCCGCAGGAGTCGTCGCCCGGCTCCTCGCAATTCATAATCATGGCCAGCGCCCTGGCGGCAATATTCCTGCCCACCCCTGCCGGCCCTTCGAAAAGATAGGCGTGGGGTATCTTGTCGGTCGCTATAGCCCTCTTGAAGATTCCGAGGGCGGCGTCCTGATCTCGTATGTCCGCAAAACGCATGCAAAAACCTCACGACATAACCCCATCCCGGCTATAACGGGCAACTAGCATGCGCCCCCGCAGTGGTCAATTGTCGTGATGCAGGATTTCTAGCTCACATCGATAGGAGTGGGCGGAACCAGGATGAGGACGACGCGATCATCGAGGGGGAAACATCCGCCCGCGAGCACGGTGATCTTCGCCTCGAAGAACTGGGCGTCGTCGGTCTGCTCCACGAAATCGTTGAACGCCGTCACATCGAAGGTGACTACGGTACCCGGGGTCACGTCATCGAACCCGTCAGTCGTTATCGTCGGAGTTGGCAGTCCGGGGGGATCCGGGGGAACCACGAAGGAAATGGGGACGATAGAAATTATGAAGTCGGCGGTGTCGGTTCCTGTCGGCAACGGGTTTCCGTCCACGTCGGCGGTTTCGCCGGTAGTCTCGGTATTGCAGTCGAACGCCGCGTACTTGGTGAGCATCTCGATGCCCGTAACGATTGTGTCGCCGAGCCCCGTGCCTCCCGAGTGGATGTATGCGAGGGGGCACATGCCCGCCGCGTTGGTCGCCCGGCCCGCTCCGCTCGTGCCGGTGCAACACATTCCCACCGCGCAGTTGGGAGGACGACTGGCCGCCGGGCCC
>JAUXHN010000249.1 GCA_030621515.1 Deltaproteobacteria bacterium
TCCCTTTTGGGACTTCCCGAGTCCTTGTATGGGCGCCCTACGTTTGGATCGGAATGATGATGCTTCTCTTTTTCACTCTTTTAACCGTGGATGCGGTAAAGCTTATGGCGTTCATGGTCAAGAAGGTCACGGTGGGTGGAGCGCTCATTGCCGATCCTGAACGCCGCAGGATCATGAGTCGAATAGTTGCCGGGGCGGCGACCGTCGCGGTGGGAGGATTGAGTGGGATAGCAGTCGCGAAGGCGGCGAAAAAAGCGGTTATCAAGACGCTGGAGATCAACCTGCCGCGTCTTCCGCGCAATCTGGATGGGTTGAAGATCGTTCAGCTCTCCGATCTCCACATAGGCCTGACCCACGGTGGAAGATGGCTCGAGGATATAGTGCGCCGCGTCAACTCCCTGGAGCCCGACGTCATCGTCGTCACGGGTGACATCGTCGACGGCCGGATGGAGCAACTGGAAGAGGAAATCGCCCCTCTTCGCGATCTCGAGGCGCCGCGTGGAGTTTACTTCGTGACCGGCAATCACGAATACTATTTTGGGGTAAGTGAGTGGCTGCCGGCGGTTGCGAAACTGGGAATCCGCGTCTTGCGTAACGAGCGGGTAAAGATAGGGGAGGGCGACGACTTCTTCTATCTCGCAGGGGTGGACGACTACAACGCCGAAGGCATGGAGCCCGGGCACGGACAGGATGTCGAGAAGGCGCTCAAGGGGCGCGAGCCCGATGTGGAGGTCGTGCTTCTTGCCCATCAACCCCGGGCGATCTACGAGGCGGCGAAGATGGACGTGGGGCTTGTCCTTTGCGGGCACACCCACGGCGGGCAGATATGGCCTTTTACATACCTGGTGGGGCTTCAGCAGCCTTACAACAAGGGGCTGCACCGCCACGGTGAACGGACCTGGATATACGTCAGCCAGGGAACCGGCCTGTGGGGGCCGCCCATGAGACTGGGCACCGAGGGAGAAATTACCCAGATCAGCCTGAGAGCCGGCTAGATCCTGCGCAAGCTCCGCTTATTCCAGCCCGCGCAGATCCTGCGCGGGTGTATTGAACACACCGTCGGGTATGAGCTTGCGTCGAATCGCCTCGTCACAGCCTATTTCCACTTGCGCCGGGGCACCGTCGAGGGAAAGTATTTTGAACTCCACTCTGCGGTTCTTCTCTCTGAATTGCGGGGTGTTTCCGATGGACAGGGGACACGCGTCCGACAGGCCGATGGAGCGCAGTCTCTTTCTGTCGACGCCCTTCTTGACGAGCTGATCCATCACCATGCGGGCGCGCCTTGCGCTCAGGCGTTTCCGGTTGGAGGGGTTGCCCTCCGCGCTGTCCGCATGTCCGACAATCAGAATTGATTCGACCTGCGGATTGTCGGCAAGCGTCCTCGCCACCATATCGATCACGGCCAGGCTCGCGGGGAGCACCCTGGTTTTCCTGTTCCTGAAAAGAATGCTCTGGGGCCTGATCACCACGCCTGGTGTCTTGATAACCACGCCCCGGGCCATGTCAGGACAGCCGTCTTCGTCGTCGATGCCATTATAGGTTTCGGGGTCATTGGGGCATTCGTCGTCCGCGTCCAAAATGCGATCCCCGTCGGCGTCTTCGTCGCCATCGTTGCCGCCATCGGCGATGATATCGATCTCCGGCTCCTTGAGCAAGGGAGGATCGATGGTGGGATCCTTGACAGGGGCGGGCGAACCGCACGCGGAAAGGACAGTCATGGACGCTGTCCCCAAACCGAAGAGAACGATGAACTCCCGCCGATCGATGGATGGTTTCCCGATCATCGGATAGGAGGGAATCTTCGTCTCCAAAACGGTTTTCTTTTTCCTCATCAATCGAGAAGTTTCTTAGCCAGGTGCACTGTGCGTTCCTTGCGGATCCGTTCCGCCAGGAGTATCGCGCGGAGTTGATCGTAGGCGTCCTCCACCACATCGTTGACCAGCAGGTAGTCGAACTCTTCGTGATGCGCTATTTCGTCGAGTGCGGCCTTGAATCGCCTGTCGAGGGACGCCGGTGTCTCAGTGCCCCTGGAGCTGAGGCGCCGCTTTAACTCATCGATTGACGGTGGCAGCACGAAGACGCCGATGGCATTTGAGTACTGAGCCATGATCTGATTTGCGCCCTGGTAATCCACGTCGAAAATCAGATCGAAACCCTGTGTAAAGGCGGATCTGATCTCCGCGTGGGAGGTTCCGTAGCGGTTTCCGTGGACGTGGGCCCACTCGATGAACAGCTCGTCTTCCACCATCTGGTCAAAGGTTTCCTCGGCAACGAAATAGTAGTCCGTGCCATCCACTTCATTGGGTCTTGGAGTCCGTGTGGTATGTGACACCGAGAAGCGCACGTCTGCAAATTGATCGAGCAACTTGTGGCACAGAGTTGTCTTTCCAGCTCCCGAGGGAGAGGAGACGATGAGGAGTATCGGTTTGCGTTTGTTCATGTCATTCCACGTTCTGAGCAAGTTCCCTGATCTTCTCCAGATCTGCCTTGAAATCCACCACTTTATAAGTGAACTCAACGAACCCCGCCTTCGCGCCCATGGTGTTGGCCTCCCTTGCCATCTCCTGAACGAGAAACTCCATTCTCCTGCCTATGGGATCTTCGGACTCAATGAGACCCGCCATCTGATCGCAATGGCTGGCCAGTCGGGTCAACTCCTCGTTGATGTCGGTCCTGTCGGCCAGCAGCGCCGCCTCCGCCTCCACTCGACCGGGATCGAGCTTTAGATTTGTACCGGCGATGAGATCGCCGATCCTTTTGCGTGTCTTCTCCAGGATTTGCGCGGGATATTCTTTCGCCATGGCCGCAAGATCCGTGACCGATGCGCTGAGCGAGCGCAGCCGCTCGCTGATCTCGGCGGACATGGCAGCGCCCTCGTTCTCTCGCATCAACAAGAGCTTCTCCATGGCTCCTTTAAAAGCGATGGTGACGACCTTCTCCAGCTCTTCCTGATCGTAATTTGGTGAAATGGAAAAAAGATCCGGAACCGCCGCCAGCACCGGCACCAGGTCGGCCAGGTTAATCTTCATGTCATCGGCAACCGAGAGCAGATTCTCCAGATGGTTTTTAAGTGCGCTGCGATTGACCTGCAACGCGCCGCCCGGGCCTTCGTAGACGAGTCCGACGGTGCAGTGCCCCCGATAGAGACGACTCCTCAACAACTTTTCGATCAGTGGTTCAGCTGCGGCAAGCTCTCCGGGGGCGCGGTTCCTTATCTCCAGAAAACGATGGTTTACAGTCCGGATCTCCAGGACGATCCGTCCGTTTTCAAAGGCCGATTCTCCTCTTCCAAATCCGGTCATGCTGCGCATCTTGGCGCCCACTTTTGGTCAATGCATCCACTTGTAGGATGGGGACTATTTGAAAAGATTGTCGAGCTTGGGACGAGCCTTGTCCATATCCTCGCCCTCAGCCTTGCCGTCCCTGAATGTAAAATGAGTACAGTAATTTGTACGCTCGCGTTCCGTGATGTACTCGGCGATGCGTTCGCGGCACTGGTTGTTATAACCCGGATCCCAGAACTCGCAGTTCTTGCAACAATGAAGATCTGTGCTGCAGTGCGGGCACGTGTCCGTCCGGGCCATTTTGATTCGATCAAAATCGAGTTCCTGGTTACAACTGAAACAAAAGTAATGTTTTTCTTCTGTTTTCGGGATGTACATCGAAATCCTCTCGCTTCTTATTTTTCCCGGATTCGGTTTCGTCGCTGCCGGATCTAAGGTAAACATTAACTATGAGTAGAATATCAGTTTCGACCGCGCGTGCAAGGGCTGCCTTCCGCCTGGCAGCGAGCGTGTCGTTCTTATTAGCGGTTCTGCCGGCCTGCGGTCCCAACGACGGCAGGGGGGATCCTCCGGCAATGTATCTCGATCCGCCGTCCGCCCTCCAGGGTGCGTCGGTCGTGGTGAACATCAGCGCGCAGGGGGTCGCGTTCGATCTATGCACCAACATGCACTCGGAAGCATTCACTTTTACCAATGCTGATAATGAGAGCCAGGTGACCGTCTACGAGGCAACGGCTCTGGGCTCCGATGTGATGAGGGTGACACTCGTTGTGGATTACAGTGCCCATATCGGAATGCACAGCATCGAATACCAGTGCGACGAGAACACTTTGCTGCACGGAAACCTGCAGGTTCGGGAGCGCCTGGAAAGCTCGACGGTCACACTCGATCCTGCGGAAGCGCCCGCGGGAACATACGATCTGTACATCGACATCCACGCGGCAGATACGTACTTCATCGAGGACGTTACCCATGTCATTTTCGGGGACGGCACGAACGTCGCCGTCAAGCAACTGCAACTCATCGGGGGGACCGGAGAGCTGAGGGTAACGGTGGATATCTCCGCCCTGTCCCCGGTCGGCGAGGTGGACGTGGCGGTCATCACCGGTTCCGCGGTCGCCCGAGGAGTATTCGAGATCACCGAACGGATCTATCCAACCATTCAGGTGGATCCGGATCAGGTGATTCGGCCTGCCAACGGGGATGTGCCGGTGCAGGCTTCGTTGCAGATCGAGGGTGAGAGCACCACCTTCCTGGATCCCGCAGAAGCGGCAGCCGACGAGGGAACCGTTGTGAGCTTCCCGGACAACCCGGGGATCACTGTCGATACGTACGACGTGAAGAACTTCAGCGAGATCGACATCAATATCTCGGTGGACGAATTCGCCTTGCTGGGGCCTACTCCCCTGGTCGTGGAAACCGACGGGGAAGTGGTGACCACCGACTTTACGGTTCTGGCTGATCCCGCCGACAAGGTTCTACTCCTCACTCCTTCGAGGCTGGTCAGGGGCAAGGAGTCGGCCCTGCTTGTAGCCAAAGTTGTCAACTCCTCGTTTGACTCCTCCTCCGTTGCTCAATTTCTGGATCCCGAGTGTCAAGTGGATACGATCGCTGTGATCGACGCTCAGACCATGGCCATATGGGCGTCGGTAGATTCCGACTTCCCCACGGACGAAACCGTCCTGCAGATAGACACTGCGGCCGAATCGGTTGCGGCTCATGTGGTCATCGCGGACGGGGATTCCCCCTTCGTGAGTGTGCCGGCTCCCCAGGCTGTTCTTCAGGGGTATTCGGGATATGTGGTTCTCGGCATAGAAGGCGGCCTCTATTCGGCCGGGGCACATGTGCACGTGCTCGATCGATCCGGCCTGAAAATCGAGAATCAGAGTCCGGCCATCGACGGGACCTCACTCGTTCTCGAGATCCGAGTTGCCGACGATGCTCCAGTTGGCCCGTCGCTACTGAAAGTCACGGATGGGAGCCTGCAGATGGAGACGATCCTGGATATCGCTTCGTCCGGCACGGTCCCCCATATGGAGATATGGCCACCGGTTGTGCTGTCGGGGCGTCGGACCGTGGACATGACGGCTACCGTGACGGGGGCGACAATGTCGACCTCGAACGCTTTCATCGCCGTCGATGATCCCTCCGTGTCGGTCGAGGACCTGGATGTGCTGGATGGGGGCATGGCGGTGATGACATTGAACGTAGGACCGACCGCGCGCTCTGACATGGCCGTGGCATACCTTGGGGTCAACGGAGAGAAAGCCGCCGCCACCTATCTTCCCCTCGGGGACATCAGGTCCATCTTGACCGGGAGCCCTGACGTGATCACGAGGGGGAGC
>JAUXHN010000326.1 GCA_030621515.1 Deltaproteobacteria bacterium
GGTCAACTCCCATTACGGCGGCGGCGGCACCGAGCTGTTGCCGGCCCTCAGAAAGGCTCTCGCCTTGCCCCGGCACGAAGGGACCTCTCGAATAGTCTCCGTGCTGACGGACGGATACATCACCGTTGAAAAGAAGGCGTTCGAGATCGTCTCCAACAACCTGGGCAGGGCCAACCTGTTCGCATTCGGCATTGGAACGTCCGTCAACCGGGAGCTCATCGAGGGGCTCGCGCGGGCGGGCATGGGCGAACCGTTCGTGGTCATGAACGAACACGAGGCCGCCGCGGAGGCGAAACGATTTCGCAAGTACGTTTCCTCGCCGGTTTTGATGGAGATCGACGTGGAGTTCGAGGATTTCGACGCGTACGACGTGGAGCCTCTCGAGATCCCGGATCTGTTCGCCAGCCGGCCGGTGATCCTGTTCGGCAAGTATCGCGGCGCCGCTTCGGGCTTCATCACAGTGGAAGGAATCACCCCGACCGGTCGCTGGAGCGGGGACATCGCCCTGAAGAACCTCGCGCCCTCGAGCGATAACGAGGCCATCAAATTGCTATGGGCCCGACACAGGATCCGCTCCCTCTCCGATGAAGATGCGGTGGAGCACGACAATAAAAACAAGAGGGAGATCACACGCCTCGGTCTGGATCACAACCTGCTGACCGCCTACACCTCGTTCGTTGCGGTGGATACAAAGGTTCGCGCGAACGGCAAAAAGAAGAGGACCGTGAGACAACCCTTGCCCCTGCCCAGGGGCGTATCGGACAGGGCGATCGGCGCACGCCCCTCCAGAGCGATCGGCGCTCTCATGGGGAATCAGGTGGGATCCAGTTTCGGATATGGTGGTCTCGGGCTGAGAGGCACGGGTCGCGGCGGAGGCGGTACCGGCGCGGGGACCATAGGGCTGGGGAGCATGGGTACCATCGGTCACGGTGCGGGCGGTGGTTCAGGGTCAGGATACGGTCGCGGCTCGAGTGGATCGAGCGGGCAAAAGGCCGCCCCCAGGGTTCGTCCGGGCAAGGTGACGGTAAAGGGCTCCCTGGACAAGAACGTCATCCGGCGAATCATTCAGCGGAACAACAACCAGATGAAATACTGCTACGAGAAGGTGCTCGCCACCGACCCGAAACTGAAGGGCAAGGTGGTGGTGCGATTCGTTATCGACGCAAACGGCAAGGTCACTGCGGCCTCCATCACCTCGTCGACCGTCTCGAGTCCGAAGCTGGAGGCGTGTCTCCTCAAGACGATCAAGAGGCTCACCTTCCCCTCAGTGGCCGGCGGCGGCGCGATCGTCGTCAATTACCCCTTCATCTTTAAAACGGCGAAGTAGATCAGGATTGGTCACTGCTGCGAGGTTGCGATGAGATGTGCGATATCCTCCATGGCGGGGGTCCAGTCATCGTTGCAAATGGAGGAGATGTAACTCAGCCCCCCAAACTCTTCGTTGGCCAGCTGGACGTAGCGACGTCCGGGCGTAGCTTCGGTCACGGCGCCGGTGCACGCGTTCTCGAAATACCAGGTGTCGACGCCGGTCGGACTCGGCTTGACCACCGGGACCAACTCCATGTTTGGATGATCCAGGCAATTGCCCAGCGTGTCGCCGGCGCCCTCACAAACAGCCACTTTGGGCACGCCGGTGATGGCCGCGAAGACCACGCTGTTGGGAGCGGTTTTTAGCGCGGCGTACGCAGTGTAATAGTGCTCTACGTCGTACAGGTAGCCTTGATTGTTTCCACAAGCGAGATGCTTTTTGGATATACCGCTCTCATCCTGAACCTCGTCGGAGGCGAACAGGGCCGGGCCGTCCTCTATTGAGCAGTCGGAATTGTCGCTGACCACCAGGATGGCCAGGAGGGCGTCATCTCGAACGAAAACCTGCTGGTCGGGCCGGGTCAACGCCACCGCAGCAGCCTGAAACGACTGCTCATAGCCGCAACCCCAGTTTCCCTGATCCGCCAGGCACGCTACCTCGAACGCCATGACCGCGTTGGGGGAGATCTCCGTGTTTTCGGACCAGGTGGTGAAGCCCATGTCCGGACAAGTCTGGTCGGCGCCGTCTCCACCGGGGGCCTGACAGGCGCCGATCTCATCAGAACCGGTCACGCTGCAGGTCCAGCCGGTGGGGCACTGGGTATTGGAGCCGTCGCACGGGATCACGTCGTGCTCGATGTCGATGGTTGTGCCGAAGTTGTATGTCTGAAACACACCGTTGTCGCCAAACGGCGCGCATGGGTTTGCACCCGGCCAGCCGTCGCCATCCGTGTAAGGATTTCCTCCCCAGGACAGCCCCATGTCCGAAGTGATGACGGCTATGCGAATATCGTCCACGCCGGGGTCCGGCCAGCCCGTGAGCGGATAGATCAGCGAATTGACCAGGGGAAAGAACGCGGTGGCAAGGATCTTCTGTTCCTCCGCCATGGAATAGGAGTTG
Organism: Deltaproteobacteria bacterium; assembly: GCA_030621515.1. Taxonomy (GTDB): domain Bacteria; phylum Myxococcota_A; class Polyangia; order JAAYKL01; family JAAYKL01; genus JAUVAN01. The sequence goes on from JAUXHN010000326.1 coordinate 2,429, forward strand.
TTCACGACAATCAGCATGTCCACGCCATCGAAATCGCCGTAAGTATCAGAGTCGCTATCGCTGTCCGAGTCGGTGTCCGAGTCGCCGTCCGAGTCGCCGTCCGAGTCACCGTCTGCGCCACCGTCTGCCAGGGCTTCCATTTTCTGACAAGATCCGAACGCGAGTGCGCACATCGCCAAAACGCCCACCAGTTGCGTGACGGTCATTGCTGTGAGATCGCGATGAGACGCGCGATCTCCTCCATGGCGGGGCCCCAGTCGGGGTTGCAAATGGAGGAGATGTAACTCAGCCCCCCAAACTCCTCGTTGGCCAGTTTGACGTAACGACGTCCCGGCTGGCCCTGTGTCACGGTGCCGTTGGTACACGCGTTCTCGAAGTACCAGGTGTCGACGCCGGACGAACTCGGCTTGACCACCGGGACCAGTTCCATGTCCGGGTGATCGAGGCAATCGCCCAGGGTGTCGCCGGTGCCCTGACAGACATCCGCCATGGGTACGCCTACGATGGCCGCGAAGACCACGCTGTTGGGAGAGGTTTTGACCCCGGAGTACGTGGTGTAGTAGTGCTCGATGTCGTACAAGAAATCCGGATTTACCCCGCAAGCGATATTCTTCTCGGATATACCGCTTTCATCCTGAATCTCATCGGAGGCGAACAGGGCCGGGCCGTCCTCCATGGAGCAGTCGCCCTCGTCGCTGACTACCAGGATGACCAGGAGGGCTTCTTCTCGAACGAATGCCTCCTGGTCGGA
>JAUXHN010000215.1 GCA_030621515.1 Deltaproteobacteria bacterium
CGATACGGCACGGTGAGCCTGAGCGTCGGGCTCGAGGAGTCGGAGCTGCTCGCCTTTGCGAGCACCCTGGGCAGCCTGTCTCTCGTGTTGCGGGGATACCAGGATCTGGAGGTGGTTCGAGACGTGCCGGAGAAGGGCATGGACGATGTATGGGAGGCGGAACTTCGCAACGCCTTGCAGGAGAAGCCACGCAGCGGAGCCAAGCCCATCGAACGTTTGAAGGTGAGATGACCGTAGGGGCGGGGTCCCCGTGCCCGCCCTGACAACAACAGGGCAACCACAGGGGGTTGCCCCTACATACGATGACAATCCTATGGACAGTTCTCCGGAACCGGCGTGCATGTGTCGTCGAGGTTGTTGTGGACAACTATATTTATGGGGGTGACGGTGAGCTGATCAAGCAGGTCGCACACCTCGCAGTCGTGCAGGGGGTAGTTGAACCCGATCAGCAAGCCCTCGCCCACCGAAGTGAGAGCGCCCAATCCGTCCAGGTTTGAGAAGCCGATGTTGTCGAAGATCCTCAAGCCCCAGCCTACCGAGGTGAGGGCGCTCAGGCCATCCAGGTTGGGAAGGTGGTTGTGTTCAATCAATAAGTAATCGCGCACCGAGGTGAGGCAAATCAACTCGTTCAAGTCGGTGCACGAAGGGCAGTCGATTGCAAGAGTTCCAGAGATCGAGGTGTACCCCGCGAGGGTTGCGACATCCGATTGTGTTTCGATCTCGAAGCTGCTGCTGTACTCTCCCAGATTGCACTCAACCGGACCGGCATCTCCTGTGGACGAAACGTGTGAGCACCCACCGCACACCAGCACGGTCGCGAGGAGCATCAACATCAGATATCGCATTCCCCCGCCTTTCGGTTTCTACGTTAGAGCATTCTAACATGGACCATCGAAAAGAGGGCAACCACAACGACAGGGCAACCACAGGGGGTTGCCCCTACATATGATGACGAATCACCATTTGTAGTAGGGGCGGGTCCCCGTGCCCGCCCTGACACAACAGACGTATTTCGGCCTTTTTCGCGGCTCTATGCTACTAAGTAGGTACTGGAGAAAAGCGAGAGGCAATAATAATGAAGTCAATATGGACGAGAATCCTGGTGGCGGGGGCGTTGTCGGCGACGATCGGTGTGGTCGGTTGCGGGCGATCGATGCTGGGGCTTGATGAACTATGCGAGGTCGGTGATGAGCACGTGTGCCTGTGTCCGGACGGCAGCATCGGTGTCCAGATATGCGGACCGGACGGGTGGGGAGAGTGCCAGTGCGGTTCGACGGATACGGACACGGATTCGGACACGGATTCGGACACGGATTCGGACACGGATTCGGACACCGATACCGATACAGATACGGACACGGATTCCGACACCGATACGGAAACCGAGACCGAGACAGACACGGATACTGTCACGGACACGAGTTGTATTCCGCAATCCTATCAGCAATGCGGCTCCGGCGGGGACGTGCACTGGTTCGATTCCTGCGACAACGAGGGAGCCGTTGTGGACTACTGTGCGGATGTCAACGGCATGTGCGAGAACCTCACGTCCACGACCGCGCAGTGCGGTTGCGTCACCCACTGGTTGGGTATCACATGCAGCTATTGTCCGCCCAACTGGGATCCGACGGCCAACTGCGACGACTGTCTCCCACACTGGGACGAACTGACAGACTGTGTCACTTGCCTGGGCAACTGGGACATCGCGACCGGCTGCACCTCCTGCATCGGCAACTGGGATCCCGCAGCGGATTGCAGCGCGTGCCTGGGCAACTGGGACATCGCGACCGGCTGCAGCACCTGCGAGAATCACTGGGTGAACATGGGAGACGATTGCGGCACCTGCCCGCCGAACTGGGATGCCGCTGCGGATTGCGATGCGTGCCTGGGTAACTGGGACATCGCGACCGGCTGCAGCACCTGCGAGAACCACTGGGTGGACATGGGAGACGATTGCGGCACCTGTCCGGGCAACTGGGATCCATTGACGAACTGCAACGTGTGCAAGAATCACTGGGTGGACATGGGAGACGATTGCGGCACCTGCCCGCCGCACTGGGATCCACTGGCGGACTGCGACGCGTGCGAGGGCAACTGGGATCCATCGGCGAACTGTCTGTTTTGCCTGGCCCACTGGGATATTTCGGACAACTGCGACTCGTGCCTGGGTAACTGGGATCCGGCGACAAACTGCCTGTCTTGTCTCAACTACTGGGTCGACGAGGGCAACGACTGCGGCACCTGCTTGATCGTCGATACCTGCGTCCCCGAGGTGCCTTCGTGCATGGCGGCCATGGCCAGCGAATCTCCGGGATACTGCAACGGGGACGACGACGACTGCGACGGCCAGGTTGACGAGGGGTGTATCTGCATGGTGGGCCAGGTGCAGCCGTGTTTCCTGGGCCCGCCCAACTTCAGGGATCAGGGAACCTGTGCCGACGGGAGTCAGCTCTGCCAGTCGTCCGGTGGGTTCGGCGTGTGGGGCCCGTGTGAGGGAGGAATCTGGCCGCAGGCCGAGCAGTGCGATGACGCGGACAACGACTGCGACGGGTGCGACGACGAAGGCATGTGCTGCGATCCGTGGATCCTGTGCTCGTACGATCCCGGGACCGTACAGCCTTTCGTCGATCTCGATATCGACGGGACGGACATTTACCTGGGCTACGGAGCCACCATGTGGACATGGGAGATGTCCGCCGGGCCGTGCGGGGATGTGCTCGGCAACCCGCCGTTCACCATGAACGGAATGATCACGACCACCCTGTCGGGCCCCTCGGTGGATTTCCTGACCCTCAACTTCTCGCTTTCCGGGGACTACGAGCTGACCCTGACCGTGGACACTCCTGCGGGTGAGCTCGGTTGTACATGGATCATTCACGTGCAGGCTCCGGGCTTGAGGGTGGAGCTCTGCTGGGACACCACCGGCTCCGCCGACGTGGATCTGCACATGGGCAAGATCGCCTCGACCAGCGACTGGTTCAACCAGAACCCGAACACGGAGGCCGATTGCTTCTACGCCAACTGCAAGGTGAGCAGCTGGAACAGACCCGACTGGGGCTATCCCGATGTTCTGGGCGATCCCAACCCGCGCCTGGATCTGGACAACATCTCCACGGTCGGCGTGCCGGAGAACATCAACCTGGACAACCCGGACGACGGAGATCAATTCCGGGTGCTCGTGCACTTCTTCTCGGGTCCCTCGCCCGTCACATATCCGCTTGTCAACGTGTACTGCGATGGCGCGAGGCTCGCCACCTACGGCGAGGTTCCACAGGTCGTGGGATTCGTGGAGACCTGGAAGGTTGTGGATGTGACCACCAACGTGGACACCATGGGCGATCTCACCTGTGTGCTGGATCCGGTGCTCGACATTGGTGGCAACTATGTGCTCGACGACGACAGTCCCACCTGGCCTTGAGGGCTCGTGAGAAAGCTGTATTAATTATAAAACCTTGTAAATTAGCCGCGTAAATATTAATACAATGCCATGTCTCTCTATCGCAACCCCGGGGAACGGGCCAGTGAGGCGGTCACCTTCAGATTGACCGTGAACGAGAAGCGCCTGTTCGATCACCTTGCCTTTTGTGCTGGGACGACCCTCACGGATCTTTTCCGGGATCTTCTCGCGCAAAGAGCGCGGGAAATCGAAGTGAATGAGCTTCCCGCCGAGACTGTTCGCAGGAGGCCGGGCCGCCCCAGAAAGACCCCGATTGCGAAAAAAAAGGCGGTCCCCGCGACGCCGCTCATGCCTGTCAGTGTGCTTGACGAGGATGTGAACGCTCCCATGTCGACCTTCGGTGAACTCGTCGAGGGTTTTCGCGAGCACTTCTCGGACAGGGCAGAGGGTACGCGCAAGGAGCTGGACGAGACCATCCGGTATCTGCGGGACAATGCGGCGCTCACGGCCCTCCTGCGCAGAAACATGCCGCTTTCGGATTTGACATCCGACAAGCTCGCCTCGGTTCGCGACGCCATGAAGAACATGGAGATGAGGTTTTCAAAGAGAAATCTGCACCTCACCTATTTGAGGATGATGTTCCAGTGGGCCATCCGGCAACCGGACGTCACTCTGGATATCGACCCGAAGGCAGACCTGGAAGCATTCTCGATAAAGGAGATCTCCAACGCCTGGCCGGGGAGGGAAGGGGTCAGGGAGGGAAGGGGTCAGGAGGGAAGGGGTCAGGCCTAGACAATAGATACTTTTATGTTTATCACGGAATGGCTTGAAAACATCCTGGAAAAGTATCTATTGTCTAGGCCTGACCCCTTCTCCCCTTCCTGAACGGAGGCGACATGATCAGTTTAAAAGTCCGTCATGGCATTTCAATTCTCGTTGTTATTCTCTCGACGTGTCCGGCTGCGTGCTGGACGGAGCAGGCGGTAGTATGGGGCGGGCCGACCGATACCGACGCGGACACGGACACGGATGCGGATACGGACACTGATACAGATACGGACACGGACACTGATACAGATACGGACACGGATACCGATTCCGACACGGATACCGGCCCGGTGGATTGCGAGGAGCTCCCGGGTTATTGCTGTCACGAGGATTGTCCGTGCAACGATGACGATTTTTCCCAGTGCGTGCTCACCTCCTGGAGCTGGGAGGACGACATGATTGGAGTCTGCAAGGCGCCGGTTCCGGACGGAGGCGCCTGCTGGGGGATCGCCGATTGCTGGCTACCCGAGCATGTGTGCATGGACGCGTTCGTGTGCGGGTGCGACGTCCTCTGTTATGAAGAGGATTATGCGGGATACTGCGTTTCCGGCATCGACGCTTGTTGCGATTCGTCATCGGGAAACACGTGTCCGACGGGATACTTCTGCATGCCGTTTGCCGACGGTTTTGACGTGTGTCACGCCGAACTCAACGACAATCTCCAGTGCTGGACCGACGACGATTGCGCCGGCGGCGTGGGTACCTGCGAGGGCGCTTTTTTACACAGTTGCAACGAGTACGGATTTTCGACCGTAGGGCACTGCGACTACGATTAGTGGTCTAAGGACAATTACCCGGAACCGGCGTGCATGAGTCGTCGAGGTTGTCGTGGACATCTATTGCTGTTGGTACGGTAGTGAGCTGATCAAACAGCTCGCACACTTCGCAGTCGGGAAGAACGATGTTCCAGGTGAACGTTGAGTCCCCACCCACCGAGGTGAGTGCGCCAAGCCCGTCCAGGTTCGTCAGGGTCAGGTTGTATTGGATCCACAAGTCCCCACCCACCGAAGTGAGGGCACTCAGACCGTTCAGATTGGTGAGGACGTAGTTAACGGAGATTTGCAAATACCCACCTGTCGAGGTGAGTGCGCTCAGACCGTCCACGTTCGTCAGGGCATCGCTTGCGACAATTTTCAACACGCCCACCGAGGTGAGTGCGCCAAGTCCGTCAAGGTTCGTAAGGACAGTGTTCCCGGTGACAAGCAACTCCCCGCCCACCGAGGTTAGCGCGCTCAGACCGTTGATGCTGGCGAGGACGGCGTTGGAGTAGATAAACAATTCCCCGCCCACCGAAGTGAGCGCGGTCAGCCCGTCCAGGTTGGTCAAGGTATCGTTGTGCCCAATGTACAAGTCCCCGGCCACCGAAGTGAGGCAGCTCAACTCGCCCAAATCGGTGCAAGAAAGGCAATCGATTGTAAGGTCACCCGAGAGCGATGTATATCCCGCGAGGGTTGCAACATCCGATTGCGTGCTGATAGTGAAACCACCGCTATAACCTCCCAGGGTACAGTCAGGGTCAGTGTCTGTGTCCGTGTCTGTATCAGTGTCGGTATCCGTGTCGGTGTCCGTGTCGGTGTCCGTGTCTGTGCTTCCGTCCGGCCCGCCATCCATCTCCGTGTCAGTATCGGTATCCGTATCGGAATCTGTATCAGTGTCGGTATCGGTGTCAGAATCGGTGTCAGAGTCGGAGTCGGTGGTTCCACTGTCGTCGCCGCCCGACGAGTTTTTCGAGCACCCGCCGCAAGCCAGCACGGTCGCAAGCATCATCAGAAGCAAGTATCGCATGACCCCATCCTTCGTCCTATAAGATGAGAATACTATATCATGTCTTATCAGTGGACAGCCACCACCATGGACCGGTCCTTCGGATCGAATTTCACCCGGATAACGGACCCCTTCTTGAACGTCGTGAGGTCCACGGGTGACAGGACCATCTCCGTCTCGGACCGGAACGCGGCCTCTCCGGGGGGCTCGACGGACAGGATAACGCGGCAGACCGGATCGTGGTTGCTGCGGCTGCCGGTGTCGATGATATCGAGGACGGTCGCCTTTGCCTCGATGCCGGTCTCGAGGATTTGATCCTCATGCCGGTAGCGCATCATTTCCGGTCCCCACAGGAGCGCGGCCCCTCCGACGACCACGATGGCGACAATTATGTAAGCGCGGACATCTTTTTTGGTTACCATCGTTCACCTCGCTGACCTGCGACGATAAGATCGCCAGTTGCTGCAAAGAAGTATATCGCAAGGTTGAGGCAGAGGAACAGAGAATATCTGAGCCCTCCCGCGAGGGTGATGGTACCTTTTAGAATAGGAGTGAAACGCGACAGGTGGCAGATGATGACCGACGGCATGCGGCGGATAAACCCTGACGTAGTACGGCTGATACCCCGTACGTATACCGATCGGGAGATCGTCGATGGAATGTTGTGCGGAGAGCCTGCTGCTGCTGCTGCCCTGATCGACCGTTTCGGCCCGGCGGTCGACCGGCGGGTCTGGCGTTTGCTCGGCGCCGACGACGAGCACGAGGACATCGTGCAGCAGGTATTCGCCAGAATCCTGGAGTCTATTCACAAACTCCGAGATCCGGATGCACTGAGGGACTGGATCTCCGCGATTACGGTCAACTCGGTGCGCAAGGAGTTGAGGAGGAGGCGATACCGCCGAATATTCATGGTTGCGAGTGTGGAAGATGAGCACGGGTACGCGCCGGCGAGCCAGGAGACCATGATGGTCCTTCGCCGCGGCTTTGCCATCCTCGACAGGATGAAGCCCGACGAACGCATAGTGTTCGTCATGCGCTTCGTGGAAGGATCCGAGCTCTCAGAGATCGCTACCGCAACTGGGCGGTCGCTTGCCACGGTGAAGAGGCATATCGGTCGCGCCAGAGATATATTCTTCAAGAAGGCGGCGCGCGATCCGATACTCGCGTCGTTTTTGGAGGAGAGGGTTGATGAACGATAGAACGCGAACCGCAAAACGGATTGGTCAGGTTCTGGACGAGGGACTGGGTCCACCGCCGGGCGAGGAGTTACTGAGACGGCGAAAGCGCGAGTTGATCGCTGCGGTGGCCTCCCGGCCTGCTTCAAACCGGTTACGCTGGGGGCGTCTTGCAGGTGTGGCCGTGGCCGCCATGGCGCTATTGGTGTTGGCAGGAGCCCTCTTCGGATCGCTCCGACCGTCGTCGTTGCATTTCACGATCGGTGGACAGAGAGTGTCGGCCCATGAGGGGGTCTGGGTTCGCAGCGGTGCGAACGAGCGGGTATCCATCGATTTCGAGGGCGGAAGTCTATTCGAGCTGCACGATCGGAGTTCCGTCAGGGTGGTGGAGGCGACCACCGACCGAGTGCAGATCGATCTCAATCATGGTGTGGTGCATGCCCGAATCGAGGGCCAGGGGAAGGCGAAGTGGGTTGTCCGTGCCGGCCCGTATCGGGTCACTGTCATCGGTACAGTGTTCTCGGTGAGCTGGCACGACGAGTC
>JAUXHN010000206.1 GCA_030621515.1 Deltaproteobacteria bacterium
TACCTACTCCAAGGGTGTCAGAGTCATTTGGAAGAACAAACGTAACGAGTTCCAAGGTCCAGGTCGTGCTACCCTGCATAGCTCGCGGTAGCGAGCGACGCAGGGCAAACCAAAACAGACAAACCCAAAACTAACGACGAAAACCATCCGGTCCTCCGCGATATCAAACAACCGACCCGTGACGGCGCCCACCCCTTGTCCGATCACGTTCAGAGCGATCAGCAACTTTGGATCACCGAATCCGATCATAGCCCGAGTTATCAGCGGATCTGGATCACCGTGTCCGATCACGTTCAAAGCGATCAGCGGATCTGGACCACCGAGTCCGATCATAGCCAGAGCGATCAGCAAATCTGGGTCACCCGTGTCCGATCATGATCAGAACGATCAGCAAATTTGAGGTACCGATGTCCGATCATGATCAGAGCGATCAGCGAATTTGGGGTACGCAAGTCCGATCATAGTCAGAACGATCAGAAACTTCGGGTTGCCTATATATTTTAAGGGTCGGAGCCTTCTCTCGGTCGGATGGGGCTCTTTCATTGGTCGAAGCCTTCTTCTTTTTTTTGGGGTGACCGCTGCCCGGCGAGCATAGATTCGTCTTCAAAGAGCTCCCCACTACTTCGTTGGATAACTCGAGCTATCCCTCAGACCCGGTTACCCCTCCTTCGGGTTACTCTTTTTGTTCCCACCAGTCCCCCGGAGCATTTCCCCCGAAGGCTCCGACCATCAACTACATCGGATCACCGTAACAACAACAAGGCTCGGGGTCTTCCTGGGGGGGTAATGGGGAAAACTAAAAACACTTTCCTTTTCCCAAGAAGTGGGAGTCGTTATTGGGTGGAAACCTCGGTTCTCATCTCTTTGTTCGCTATTGTCATCATACCTTTTCGAAGGACTCAGAGTCTTTAGATCAGGGAGTCGGGGCATCCACCTCCATCTTGCCCGAGGCGTTGAAGCACGGGGAGCCGCATTCCGTGCCGTTGGGGTAGTGCGCCTCGTACTCGGGCTCGAACTGATGCTCGCCGAGCACCTCCCCGTCCAACTCCACTTGGACAGTGACCGTGTTCGGGGTGGAGGTCACGCCCGCAACCAACGTCTCGTACTCACCGTCGTCGTCGTGATTACCCCAGTCGTAGTAACTGCATTCCAAATGCAGGCCAAGATCATCCGATGCGATCGTGCACGTCTGGATCTGTTCGGTGCCGTCGCCGAACGTGAAGATGATCTCGTAGATCCCCTCGCCGAACGGCTCTCCATCCTCCCGGGTGATATCCACCTCGAAGCCGCTATCGCACCCGATCAGAGTGCACGTCACCCCCGGGCAGCCGCTCAACAGTGCCGATAACACCAGCATGCCGACGAGCATCAGAATGGTTTTTCTTGCGGGTTTTCCCATGACAACCTCCCGAGCAGCGGATAGGCAGCACAATGATGTGTCACAGCTGACATAATGGATCTTGGGCGACAAAGTTGCCCCTCCTGAAGGTATTATATCGTAAGATGAGTCAGGAGACAGCCGAATTTTCGGCTCAGTCAGCCAATGAGAGACGGAGGTTTGTTCATGAAACGCCGCACGATTCGCTCCCACGCCATCGCTGCCATGCTGCTCGCCGGCTTCGTCGCCGGCTGCCCATCCGAGCCGTCGACCACGGTTCCCACCAAGGAGCCCACGACCAAGGCCACGCCCACCCAGAGCACCTCTGCCATGACCAAGCCCAAGCCGCCCACCATCTCGCCCGTCCAGGCTGGCGGACCCGCTCGTGATGCCGTCGAGGCCAGCAACCACTTCGGCTTCGACCTGTATCAGAAGTTGCGGGAACAGGACGGGAGCTTCGCGTATTCGCCGGCCAGCATCTCGCTCGCGCTGTCCATGACCTTTGCGGGTGCCAAGGGCGACACCGCCAAGGAGATGGCCAAGGTCATGCACCTGCCCGAGGGCAAGACCAAGTTCCACGGCGGTTGGGCCACGGTGTTGGCGGCCTGGTCCAAGCCACCCAAGGTCGATCCCCACGCGGAAGATGACAGCACACCGGCCTACGAGCTCGCGGTGGCCAATCGGCTGTTCGGAGAGAAGACCTACAAGTTCGAACAGCCGTTTTTGAAACTCACCAAAGATCGTTATGGCGCGCCACTCGAAATGGTGGACTTTGCGGGTGCCTTTGAAAAGCAGCGGCTTTACATCAACTCGTGGGTGGAAGAGCAGACGCGAAAGCGCATCAAGGATCTCATTCCCCAAAATGGCATCGACGATCAGACGCGGCTGGTGCTCACCAATGCGCTGTACTTCAAAGCCAAGTGGCTCAAGCCGTTTCGGGAGCAGCGAACCAAGGACGGCACCTTCACCACGGAAAAGGGCGAGTCCATCAAGGTGCCGATGATGCACCATTCGCGACATGCACGTTATGGCGAGACCGACGACGTGCAGGTCCTCGAGCTACCCTATGCGGGCGGGCGCTTCGCCATGGTGTTTGCGCTACCCAAGAAGGGCAAGAAGCTCGGCGACGTCGAAGCCAAGCTGAGCGGTGAGCTTTTCCAGTCGTGGCTCAAGGCCGCGACCGGAGCCCAGGTCAACATCACCTTGCCGCGCTTCAAGATCGATCCTCCCAAGTCGGTGCAGCTGAGCAAGACGCTAATCGAAATGGGCATGAAGCTCGCCTTCCAGCGAACCAATGCGGACTTCACCGGCATTGGCAATCCGCCATCGCCCGAAGACAAGCTGTACATCTCGAAGGTCTTCCACAAGGCGTTCGTGGCCGTGGATGAAAAAGGTACCGAGGCTGCGGCAGCAACCGCCGTCGTGATGACGCGTGGCGGTGGCATGGCGCCCAATCCCGTGGACTTCACCGTCGACCGGCCGTTCCTGTTCTTCATCCGCGACAAGGAAGCCGGGCTCATCATGTTCGCCGGGCGCGTACACGACCCGCGCGCAAAGATCTCCTGACATATCCAGCGTTCCAACCATTCTTAGATCGGGGATACCCCCTGTGACAAATATTGACATGTATCGTTGTTGGTCCCCAATCTGGTATGGTCAGGTGTCATGGAAGACATGGAACCATGCAGAAAATGCGGCACGAAAAACCCCCGGAGCAATCAATACTGCCTGAGCTGCGGCGCGGTTCTCAACGTCTCCACATCGATGGTCAGGGCTCAACCGAAGACCCTCTTGCCGTTCACGGATCGATTCCGCTGGCGCTGGGTTGTCCTTGGAACCCTGGCTATCCTGGGAACGACCACATTGGCTCTGACCGGGGTCACGGTGACGGCGGTGCTTGTCATGGAATCGGATCTGAAGGCCGGATCGCTCGGTTCCATCGGGGCGCGGGTGCCCGGCCTGGCCGTCGCGGGGGCGGCGGTCTTCCTCGGGGCGTTTGCGCTGGGGGGGTGGATAGTGGCGCGAATGGCGAAGGGGAAGACTATTGCCGAGCCCGCTCTCGCGGCCATGCTCGTGTTGGGTCTTCTGGCGGGCGCGGGTTCAGCGTTGAGCCCGGACGCGTTGATGGCGGCGGCAGCTATGACGCTGCCGTGCGTTTTCATGGCAGCGGCGGGTGGCTGGTTCGGGGGGAGGCAGCGATCATGAGGGCGATGACGTCACTCCTGTGTTTCGGCTTTTTCGCTCTCGCCTCTCTTTGCGCTGCGGCGCAGGAGGATGCTTCGGAGGGCGAGACTGCAAAATCCCGGGAGATTGAACCAGAATCGATCGTCGATCTCAATACCGGCGAGACCATCACCGAACCGGTAGTGTCCTGGGTGGAGGATCCCACCGAGCCGATGTTCGACGAGGGGGCATCTCCCGTGTTCCTCGACGATCAGGAAGGGCCGCCGGCGCCCCGGTATGGGCTTCAGAAGATAGTGATCAAGGGCAACCGGAAGACCATGCGGAGGGTGATCCTCCGGTATCTGGACCTCAAACCGGGAGAAGTGTTCTCGGTGAACGATCCCCGGCTGGAGATGGCCCGGTACAGACTCCTGGCCACGGGTTTTTTCACCAGCGTCAACATGTCCCTCAAGCGTGGAGAGCGCCGCGGCTGGGCGGTGCTCGTGATCCGGGTGAAGGAACGAAATACCATCCGCATCAAGGATTTCATGTTCGGGTTCTCCGAGATCACTCCCTACGGAAGCATCGGCGTGACCGACAACTCGTTTTTCGGCACGGGCATCCAGCTATCAGGCTCGGTCGTGGCTTCAAAGAAACAGTTCGGTTACAGGCTGGCCCTCGCGGACGATCACTTCCTCAATAGCGACGTGGGCCTTCACGTGGAGGGACTCTACGCCAACGCCAGGGACTTTTTCGGGCATGACGACATCCAGGTAAACGCGGTCGGGGACGATATCGATAAGCCTTACGCGGTGCTCAACTACAAACGAGCGGGGATCCAGATCGGCACGGGTTACACCTTGCTGCTCGACTACTTCTTCTGGCTCGATTACCACATCGAGGCCATCAGCGCCGATGTGCCGACCGCAGGATCTCATTATTCCTTCGGAGATCGCAAGCCCATCGAATTCGGCCACCTTCTACCTGGAAACTCGGCCCTCTCATCCATCATGTTCGGTCTGGCCCGGGACACCAGGGATCATCAGGTCCTACCGTCCGAGGGATCCCTGACTGACTTCACGGTGGAACTCGCCACCGAGGTGATCGGATCCGATTACGACTACTCCAAGTTCACCCTCGCTCACGACACCTATTTCCCGCTGGGCAAGGGTCACTCCATCAGGCTCGGCCTGTTCGGCGGGCTCATCATGGGCGAATCGCCGTTCTACAACCAGTTCTTCGTGGGTGACTATTCGGCGTTCATCCCGTCGCGTCTTCTGGAACTCAACTTCTCCCACCTGCAGCCCTCCCTGCTCAACACATCGGTGCAGGAGATGCGGTACGAGGATATGGTGGGTAGCCTGAACCTGGAATACTCCATCCCGTTCTATCGCGGCGCCGGTTTGATCTACGGGATAAACGGTTTCGTCGGCGCGGGCATCTTCGCGATCGCTTCCAGGGATGATCTACGGACGGATCCCAAAGGATATCAGGGATACGAAGTCGTTCCCATGGACCTGACCTTCGATCTCGGCGTCCGAATCGATACGAAAATCGGCGTACTCATCTTTTCCATGTCCAACCTCTTCCGCCTGATTCCGAACCTGGGAGTGGCCGAATGATCCGGAGCCGAGCTACATTCCGGTCCCTTGTCGCGTCGATCGTCATCATGTTGATCATCGCCACCATCCCGACGCACGCCGGCGCACGCAAGCGAAAGGTAGGGCTCAAGATCGGCGAGGACGCGCTCTACACCACCTTCAGCTACAAGGACGCTTTCACCAAGAGCATCTTGAAGAAGCTCGACTCCGGTCTCCCGACGAAGATGGTGGTGCAGGTGGTACTGGAATCCAAGAAGGGCAAGTCAATTACCTACTGGGCGCGATCCATCGAGATTGTTTACGACCTGTGGGAAGAGCACTTCGCCATCACCGTGCAGGACAACCGGGGAAGGAGGAGCACGAAGGTCAAGACCGCCGCCGAGGCTGTCAGGATCGCCGGCATCTTGTGGCACGCGCAGGTGGTCGCGAATATTTCCGGCCTCAAGCACGGAGTGTACCGCCTCCGTGTCCTCGTCGAGGTCAATCCGGTCTCCGAGGAGATGGTCCGCAACATCCAACGCTGGATCTCCAAGCCCAGGGGAGGGCACGGCAACATGGAAGCACGGAGCAACTTCTTCGGGTCCTTCGTCGGTCATTTCGTGGACAGGGGAATCGGAAAGGCTGACAAGACCGTGTCCTTCCGCTCCCAGTGGTTCACGCTCGGAGAACAGGGCGCCAAATGACTCGCCGCCTGGATGTCAAGATCGTCCTCATGCTCCTTTTCACGGCGCTGGTCCCACTGTCCGTTTCGGTCTACCTGGTGGCCGAAGCGGTGAACACCTCCCTCGACGTGGGGCTCAACGAGGAGATCGCCGGCCAGATCGAGCGCGGCGTGGACATCCACAGGAAGTACATCGAGGAGATAAAGGAGAGGCAGCGCGCCAGGCTGGAGCACGTGATCGACTCGGCGGCGCTCCACCAGGCTGCAAACGCTTCACAAGAGGAAAAGGTGAAGGCGGTCCTCGAGGGTTTACTGTCCGGGGATGACGCAATACGCGCAATACGGTTGAGCGGCCCCGAAGGCAGAGCCGTGGAGGTGGAAGCGGTGGATGATCCCTCCGCCGTCCCGGTGCGCACCTTGACTCGGAACGCACAGGTGAACATCGGACCGTACACGTCGGTGGAGATGGTGTTTGGAATAGACACATCGATCATAGACGGCTTCGCAAAGGCCGGTCAGGATATGATCACTTACAAGGCCCTTGCCAGCGCACCGCCTGCATACCTCAATCGCCGGGTGATCTTCGTCTACCTGATACTGCTCGCCGTGATAGTGGCGGGGAGCATCACCGGAGGTGTCTTCTGGACCCGCCGCCTGGTGCGCAGGATCCATCGCCTGAGCGAGGCCACCACTGCGGTTGCACAGGGCGACATGTCGGTGCGGGTGGATCCCGGAGGAGGGGACGAGGTCGGCGCCCTCGTGGAGTCGTTCAACGGCATGGTCGCGGAGCTGTCGGTGAACCGCACAAGGATCGAGTACCTGCAGAAGATCTCCGCATGGCAGGAGATGGCCCGTCGACTGGCTCACGAGATCAAGAACCCCCTGACGCCCATTCACCTGGCGGCCCAGCAACTCAAGGAGAAGTACAAGGACGGCGATCCCGGGTTCGAGCGCCTCCTCGAGCAATCCACCGAGATCATCGAGGAGGAGGTGGCCACCCTGCGCCGCCTTACATCGGACTTCTCGTCCTTCGCCAAGTTGCCGGAGGTCAAGCCCGAGGTCATGAACCTGCAGGATTTCCTGGAGGAATGTGAATCGTCCCTGCTCCACATCTCGGAACTGGGCGACGTGGCGATGATCTGGGAAGTACCGTCCGAGCCGATCTCCGTGAGCATCGATCGCATGATGCTGAAGCGGGTGATCGACAACCTCACCAGGAACGCCGCCGAGGCGCTCGTCAACGCCGATGTACACAAACCGCAGATCCGGATCCACGCCTCGAGGCGCGAGCGAACCAGGCGCCCGGAGGTAATGATCCGCGTCGAGGACAACGGGCCGGGGATCATGCCCGAGCATCATCCGTCCATTTTCGATCCGTATTTCACGACCAAGACCGAGGGCACCGGCCTCGGGCTGGCTATCTCCAAGAAGATAGTGCTCGAGCATGGGGGGCGGATATGGATCGACGAGGCCTCAAAAGGCGGCGCGACATTCGTGGTTGTTCTCCCCGTGCACGATTGACGCCGGCCGATATCGTGAATATCTGTTCCGCATGAACAACCCGGGCAACAAGAATGCTTCAACGCGAGCGACTCGCAAGAACGGCATCGCCTCCAGGATCGGTCTGGTGATCATCGCCGGGCTGGTAATTTACTTCGGCTCAATGATCTGGAGCGGCAGCCTCCTCGAGGACGGCTCCGATGCTCCCCTGTGGACCTTGCCCGTGGCTGACGGCTCCGGGCAAAAGTTGTCGTTGCAGGATCTGCGGGGAAAGGTCGTGGTGCTCGATTTCTGGTCCACGACGTGCCCCCCGTGCATGAAAGAAATGAAGGAGCTGGAGAAGATCTGGCGCCGGATGAAGTCGCGGGAGGTCGTGGTGGTCGGAGTCGCCTGCGGCGGAGAGACCCTGGTCGAGGTGACCGAGTTCAGATCGAGAAAAAACGTGGAGTATCCGCTGGTTGTGGACAAGACCGGGGCCGTATCGGACACTTACCTGGTGCGGTCCCTTCCGACGATCTACATCATCGACAGGGACGGGAAAATCGCCGACTCTAACCGTGGGTTCTGGGACGGAACCGACGTGGCAAAGGCAGTAAACCGGGCCCTCGAGTAGTCCTTTTTAAGAACAGCTTTTCAAAATTGAACAATTTGCTTTCACCCGTGTTATGCGGGTTATGTGAAACCACCTATTCTCAAATTCCATGCTCAACCGTTCTTTCCTCAATAAAAGAAACAATCTGCGATATCAAACAGTTACTGAGCAATATCT
>JAUXHN010000164.1 GCA_030621515.1 Deltaproteobacteria bacterium
ATAGTCATTTCAGACCTCCTTGTGTACAATATTGAATTGGATTTCGTTGCACGAAATACGCCACATGCCGCCAAAACTGGAAATCAGAGGACTCGACAAGTGTTTTCAGTGCAATTGACAGATCAGACGGCCGGCAGGTGCGAATAATATTCGCGGCGCAAGGGCCGCGATCCTGCCGAATGCGCAGATTTTTCACGCCGGACATCCTGATGGCTGCCTATGAGGGTGGAACGAATATTGAGAGGAAATCAGGTCAGTTGATCTCGAACTTTTTTATCTTCATCTGGAGGGATCGGCGCGACATTCCAAGAGCCCTGGCGGTCAATGTGCGGTTATTGTTGTTCACTCGGAGGGTCTTGAGGATCAGGTCGCGTTCGACTTCCTGAAGACTCCAGCCGGGCCGTACTCCGGTCTCGTTCGTTCCCTGCGAGTTGCGACCACCCAACTGGGGAGGAAGATGTTCTGGAAGGATATCCTGCCCCTTTGCAAAAAGAAGCGATCTCTCGATTGTATTTTCGAGTTCCCGGGCGTTTCCCGGCCAATTATATGAGTTCAACCTCTTGATTGTTGCCTCGGTCAGTCGCCTGGGTTTACCGGCCCCGTGTTTTGTCAGGAAATGGCGCGCCAGCGGGATGATATCCTCGGGGCGTTCACGAAGCGGGGGTATTGCAATGCGCAGCACGTTCAGGCGATAGAAAAGATCGTCCCTAAGAGTGCCCTCATCAAGGGCCTCTTCCACGTTGGTATTCGTTGCGGCGATCACGCGAACATCGACCGGGATGCTTGCGGTTCCACCCACGCGTTCCAACGACCGTTCTTGCAAGACCCTCAGTAGTTTGCTCTGAAGGTCTGAGCGCATTTCTGCGATTTCGTCGAGCAGGATCGTTCCGCCATGTGCTGTTTCGAATCTGCCAATCTTTCGGGCGATCGCTCCGGTAAAGGCCCCCTTTTCGTGGCCGAAGATCTCGCTTTCCAGAAGCTGTTCAGGCACGGCAGCGCAGTTGATGGCCACAAAGGGCCCCGCGCTGCGCGGGCTCATGGCGTGGGTTGCCCTGGCGATCACTTCTTTTCCGGTACCGCTTTCTCCGGTGATCAGAATCGTTGCGTTCGATCTTGCGCTCACCTTGCAAAGCTCCCGAATATCTTCGGCAGCCTTGCTCACGCCGATGAAACCGGTGGATTCGGCCGAGGCCTGTTCGGGGGACGTGCCGGGTTCCGTATTGTTCAGGAGGCCATTGACGAGGTTTCGAAGACGCGTGATGTCAACGGGCTTTTCAATGAAGTCGACAGCCCCTCTTTTCATTGCGTCAACTGCGGTCTTTACATCTCCGTGGGCTGTCACCATTACAACGGGCAATTTTGAGAAATGTTTATGGATCAGATCGAGTGTTTCGAGACCATCGAGCTTGGGCATTCGCATGTCCAGCAAGACGAGAGAGATGCTGTGTTTCCCGATGAGATCAACGCTGACATTTCCGTCGGGAGTTGAGACACATGAATATCCATCATTCTCCATAACGGCGCAAAGAAGTTCACGTTGACTCAATTCGTCATCGATTATGAGAATTTTCTTCATCGCTCTCTTCCAGTGGTATTGTGACAATAACCGAAGTTCCGGCGTTTGAATCGCTGATTATCCAGATCGTTCCATTGTGGTTTTCTACGTTTCTTTTGCATATGGCCAGACCGAGTCCCGAGCCCGACGCCTTGGTAGTGAAGTAAGGTCGGAATACTTTCTCGAGATCTCCAGCCGCTATTCCCTGCCCGTTGTCCGTCATGGTAAGCACGTGTACCGAGTCATTATCATCGTACCTGGTTTCCAGGCGGATCTTCCCCCCCCGGCCGACCGCATCGAGGGCGTTCAACATGAGATTGAGGACAACTTCCTTGAATTGTTCCGAATCCAGGGACGCCAGGGGAATGGCTCCATTCAGCGAAATCTCGACCGTTACTTCGTTTTCGGAGATGTCGGGCTCCAGCAGGTCGACAACCTTCTGGACGATATTGTCCATATCCAGTCTGGTCCTTGCGGTCGGTTTTGGCCTTGCGAAGCTGAGCAGTCGATTTACCTTCTCATTGACGCCCTCCAGGGCCTCCAGCATTGTTCTCAAAAATCGACCGTCTTCCGTATCAGATGGATGTTTCTGCGCCAGTAGTTCCGCAAATCCCGTAACTGCGCCGATGGGGTTCTTTATCTCATGAGCCAGCCCGGACGCCATCAGGTTGATGCCTTCCAGATACTGGTTGCGTTGCTGGGTGAGTCGTTTTTGTCTTTCCGCAACTTCGGAACGCCGGGTCGCTCTGAGCATGAGAACCGCCGAAAAAGCAAACGCCACCAAGATCAATGTCGTTACCAGGAGGTGGACTATGGCATCCGAGCGGGCCTCCGTTGTCCATCGTCCGCTGAATTCCAGAGTCAATGCGACATTTCCTGCAATAAGTCCGCTCGGGTTTCCGCCAGGGCCACCCGGTGAAGCTCCGGCCCAGGTGCCGCCGTGGGACGCGGAGAATGATTCGCGGATGGACAGTCTGCGAAAAATCTGGATGTCGTCGCCCAGAGAATGGAGGCCTTCCGCTTTCGAAAAGAGGTTTCCGGTGTCTTTCGGGCGGCCCGCCTCGACCAGAAGCTGTCCGGCCTCATTGTGAAGACCCAGGTATTCGACGTCGCTGTTTGCAACCAGGTCCTTGAACAATCGTTCCAGGCGCTCCATGCGCATGGTTCCGAACTGGGCGACGTTGGCAACCTCTGTTTCGACAAGCGCCGAAAAGGAGAGCGCCCTCCTGTTCTCCATTTTTCTTGCTGTGCTTATGGAAGTCAGATCCTGATAAGCCACGGCGGCAACTGCTCCGGCCAGCGCGACGAGAAAGAGCGCGAGAGACAACCTTCGCAAGAAGGTCTGATTCCCACGCGCCTCTTTTTGTCTCGAGTGCTTCAACTACACCTCGGTTACTTGCACCTGGAAAACCCGTCTTTTCCGACTATATGATTGGGAGCTATGTACAAGAGGCGCGCAAAAGTCGATCTTGCGTCCGTCATTTTTTCCATCTTGAGCTGGGACCATCCGAGGCCCGCCATCATCTCTACATCCGAAGGGTACAATACGAGGAGCTTCTCGTATTCCCTGCCGGCTTTTTCGTATCTGCCCATGAGATACAGGCTGAATGCCATACGACTTCGCGCCAGGTAGTTCTGTGGGTCCACCTCCAGGATTTTTCGCGCGACATCGATCGCCTCAGAGTGCTTTTTCAGCGCCATCAGGGGGAGCATCAATCCGAGCCTGGGTTCGATGGCGGACGGTTTCATGGCGACGACCTTGCGATAGGCCGAAACGGATTTTGTGTACTCTTCGTCAAGGTACAAGAGCCAACCTACCCGGAGGCGTGCAACGTATTCATTGGGATCGCGCTTCAACACCTCTTGCGCCTTTTTAAGGGCCTCCTTGTGTTTGCCTTTTGCCTCCAGAATGTAGGATGCCTGGAACAGTGAGGGGATGATCTCACTGGCTGACGGTCCGCCTGCCGCAATCCAGGCCGTCAGCGCCAGTGTCACGAACACAGCCCATCCAAGTCCTATTCTTGTCGTTATCTTGTGATGCATTGTCGTCCTCCCGATACTACAGGATCATTCCAAGGGAGATGGTGTGAACCACCCCGGAGCGTTCGATCATATCCACGTCTTCTCCCAGTGTTCCGGCCGCCTCATATGCGAAGCTCAACGTAAACTTCGGTGAAACAATAATCTTCATCGCGGCGGCGCCGAGCCACACGAGCAATTCGCGATAGTCCTTCAGAATCGCCGGGTCGTATACAAGTGGACTGTCTGTCGGGCCGTAACCTCCCCACAGATCCAGGCTCCATCGTGTGCCGGAGAAGCGAAGGCCCGCCTCGCCGGCAAAGAGCCAGTCGCCCCTCGAATCCGTGATCCTCGATCCCGCCCAGATGGACATCACGTTCGTCGCTGGAATCTCGATGCGTGGCGTTATCTGCCAGATGATACCGTTGGAGGAGGGCAGGAGGGCGCTTTCCAGCACAAGCCTTGCCCGTACCAGAAGGGCGATGCGCGCAGCGACGACGCCTGCGAGCCAGCTGCTATCGGAGGTTCCTGCCACGCCGCCGAGTAATCCGGCCTCCATTCGGCGACCCAGGTAGTCGACCCCGACCGCGGCAAAGTGCGCTCCGACCAGATTCATCTTGCTCGTGCTTGAACGGCTGCTCGAGCTACCGGTCGGAGTGCTGTCCGATGTTGTTTCCAGATTATTGGCCAGGTCCAGAAAAACCACACGGTAGGCCGCCCGAATGCGGACCCTGCGTGCAAATCCGTCGATGGAGGTTGCCACGCCGCCCCCTGTGGAAAAGCTGGGTGTGTTGTCTCCGACAATGAGTAGACCCGTAACGCCGAAGTCTATGCGGCTGCCGAGTTTGTACAGACACCAGTCCATGCCGGCGCGGGCGTCGGCGTTGTCCGGGTATGCCTCGATTATGAGCTTGTATTGTTCAAGAGACTCTCTGATGCGGTCGAGATTATACAGAGCGAATGCCAGTTCGAGTCGCGGCCCGGGTTTATCAGGAGTTGCCTCGACGGCTCTGCGAGCTATCGGGACAGCCTTGTTGAAGTCCCCCTTGCCGTTCAGGGCGGATGCAAGACCGAACAGCGCTGTTCGGTTTCCATCGGAAAGCTCGACGGCAGCCGAATAGTGATCGATCGCGAGCGAGTAATGTTTTTGTTGAAGCGCGAGCCAGCCGGCGCGCATTCGAACATCAAAGTCCTGCGGCGCCTCTTCGGCGGCGCCGACTGTTCCGGCGAGAATCAACACCGCAAGGCAACAAGAGGCGACGATTCTAGGCATCGCACCTCCTTGCTCGAAAATGTTTTTTCCCAATGGATACAGTGACATCTTGAAGGCCGTTACCGTTGGAGAAACGAGCCTCGGTGGAAATGGAATAGCCGATCCCCGAGGAGCGTCCGGTTATCACGAGATCAGTGCCGTGCTTCCGCATTTCGTATGCCATGCATCGTACATCGGATCCGATAAGCGGCCTCAAAAATTCACGAAATCGCCTGGAGAGTATCGTCCTGTGTGGGTGCCAGACGATCTTGCTTTTCCAGATTGCGCCGTCCTTGATTTCCATGGGGATCTGCCCTGTTGCCATATGAATCGCTGCAAGAACGGAACTCCTGTTCCCACGGAACTCCAGGGATGAAAAGACAGGTTCTTCGTCGTTGAATTTGAGAATGGAACTCGTTTCGAAGGAGCGCAGAAGCTTTTCCTGGTAAAGGTTGGTTTCGACCAGGATTGTCTCCACGTGTGAAGATCCGGATGGAGGATCGACCTGGAATGAGAGCTTGCGCTCGCCTGGCAAACTGAAAAGTCTTCGTGAGTGCATGTCCAGCATGAGGTTTCTGACCCGATCGCCTTCGATCGGCACGTAACAGCCGTGCACCCTGGAAGGGTCGCATTCAAGAACCGTGTCGTGAAATTCTCCGGGGATGGTAGGAGCACCGACATGGCGGCTGGCCTGGAACTGCACGTGCAAGTGTGGAATTGCGGATCTTCCCGAGTTTCCACACAGCCCGATTTCCTCCCCCCGTTTGATCCTCTGGCCCTCCTGGACAGTAATGGTGTTCAGGGACAGGTGTGCCACAAGGGAAAAGAGACCGTCGGCGTGCTGGATCGAAATATTGTTACCCCAGTTCTGGACCAGGTTCTGCTCGCCGACAGGGTTGTCCTCCACTCCCTCGTTCACGCTGACGACGACACCGTCGGCCGGAGCAGTCACCGGAAGGCGAAAGCAATGGTAGTCGGATATATCGGCTCCCTGCGTTTTGAATGCCGAGCCTCTTTCGTCGAACACCTGGAAATCCCAGCCGTGTCGCCAATCGCCATTGTGGGTTTCAGCGGCGTTCCATCCCTGAGTCACTTGCCAGGTCCCCCTGAAGGGCAGCGATAATCGCGTGGGTAAAGACCATCCAAACCGTTCCACGCGTTCCCAGTGCCTGTACCAGCTCTCCTCCGGGGAGCGCAGGACGACATCGAGTTGTACCGGCGCGCGATTCCTTGTGCGATGGCGCATGGCGTAGAGAAAGAGAAGGACTGTGACATTGAATGGCAGGACGAGCCCGGGCAACCCGGCTATCGCGCACATCCGACTGGTCGCCAACGCGAGTAGCATTCCTAGTATTATTCCGAGGATCGCCGTAAGCAGCGAAGCTCGTCCCAGTACAAAGAACACACCTCCAAGAGCGATGCCGATGAGCACGGAGTTCATCACCAGTTCCAGCGTGGTGATGGATGCTTCGGCAGAAAGCAGGGGCACTCCCACGATCAACACAATGACGAAGGCAATCAACGACAAGAACACGCTTGCTCGAGAGGCCAGAATGAGAGCGACGAGCACCAGGGCGCCGGCCATCGGATCAGGGACGAAGAAGATGGCGCCAAGGGAGCGCCCCAGGGTTGTGGCCAGCGACCATGGGTACGACTCGAAGGGAGCAGATACCGGCAACCAGGTTTGAAACTGGATCGCCTCCATGGATGGACTCGCTGCAAGGATCGCGTAGAAAACGATCAGAAACGGAATCGAGAGAACAGGTAGTCCGAGCGTCTCACCAAGCAGCCTTCGCAATGCGGCGTTGGTGAGAACAACGGCGACGGATGCGGCTACGAGCAAGGCGACGGTGGCAGGGCAGGGGGTGAACCAGGCACCGATTCCCAGCCCTACGAGGAGACCGTTGAATCCGAACAGCCCAGTTCTGATCGCCCGTTGATTCATACCAATCCAGAACGCCACGGCATTTGAAATGAGAACGGCGAGCAACCCATGGGCGAAAACAGTCGGGCGAATTGCCGTCGCGCACATCAGCATCAAGCCCGAAAGCCGAAATCGTGAGAACAGCACCTGGCTGTAGCTTGCAAGTGTCGAGTCGATCACCGCTCCCATGACATATCGGATCGATCTGGGATGCGAGTTGGACATGATCGCGTTACGACGAGAGATGAAGCGGAATCTCTTCTGGTCCGGTCACATCATCGAGGGTTTCGCTCTTTCGGATGACGTGTACTTCTCCGCGCGGCGAGATCATGACTACCGCCGGTCTCAGGGTGATGAATTGAGTCCACTGGGAGACATTGTAGGCTCCCACCCGTTTGACGACCATCGGATCACCGTTGGCGAGCGGCGGAAGCATCATGTTTTCCCTGAGGATATCTATCTGCATACAAAGAGGGCCCAGGACGGCGGTCGGTTCCGGACTTCCCTGGCAACCGGTCGCGGGGAAGATGTCGTGTCTGTACCAGGCGGAGGTTGGAAGAAGATTGGTTCCTGCATCCAGCACGATTGCCCGTCGTCCATCTACCAGTCGCTTGGTGGCGACCACAGATGTCAGGAGATATCCTGCGTCGTCCACCAGCGCCCGACCGGTTTCGAGAATCAGCGTGGGCTTATCTCCATTGTGGTCGAGATGATCGAGTCCTTCCATGATCGCGCTGGAATACTCCTGAAAAGACGGCGAGATCTCATCCCCCGGCAAGTACTGCGAATGAAGGGTGTTTCTCGATGCGAAACCCCCACCCAGATCCAGATAATCAAGAGAAATGCCCAGCTCCTTCTCGATCTGATTTGCCAGATCAGCCAGTTTGTGGGCGGCCGAGCGATAGGCGTCGGTCTCGAGGATGAAGGTGCCGATATGACAGTGGAGT
The DNA here is from genome assembly GCA_030621515.1 of Deltaproteobacteria bacterium. Lineage (GTDB taxonomy): Bacteria > Myxococcota_A > Polyangia > JAAYKL01 > JAAYKL01 > JAUVAN01. Next base: position 7,698 of record JAUXHN010000164.1, read on the forward strand.
CCCGCCAGTCGGAGAACGCCCCGGGAGCGAATTCGTTCTGCGGCGGTCATGGCCTGCCCGTTTTCGTAATTGAAACCGAAGCGGTCCCAGTGCGGGGTGAAGTTGGTGGAAAGATTCACCCTGAGGCCGACAGATGGAGCGGTCTTCTGTTGCCGGGCAATTTCTTCCAGGACCTGCATCTCATCGTAATGATCGATATTGATGAGGGTACCGTTGGAAACAGCTTCTTCCAGGGAAGATCTGGATTTGTACGGTCCGTTGTAAATGATTTCCGATCGGTGCTGACCCAGAGCGATCGCTCTCTTGTATTCGAAATCGGAGACTACTTCCGCCCAGGCGCCCTCATCGTGAAAGACCCGACATACGGCCCCGAGGTAGTTGGTCTTGTATGACCATGCCAGCTTGATCTTCGGATAACGCAAGGTCATGGCGGCGTGAAGATCGCGATATTGACTTCGGAGCTTTTTCTCAACAAATACGAACAGCGGGGATCCGTGTGCGGTGATGAGATCGCGGATGGGTATGCCCTCGATGGACTCGATGACCGGTGCGGCCAGACGATGACCGAACTTGTTTGCCACTCCGGGCGCCAATTTCGCAATGATCGGTTTCTCGTAAGGTGGTTTGCTCATGTTCAGATCTCGCCTCTCGTGACATGTCCGCCGGTTGTGATTTTTTCGAAATCCGAGAATTCGGCGATCATGTCGCTTGCCATGCGCACGAACATCGTTCCAACCGAGTATGAGGTCAGAGGGGCCGGCTCCTGGCCAAGAGCCTTTCTGACAACCAGCGAAGGCAGGTTCTGTCCAGCCCCCGTGGCGAGATAGATCCATGCCGGAAACCTCGGGTTGATCTCCAGCAAGTGCAGTATCCCGGTGGCCTTCTCGCGAATAAGCTCGACCTCGCAGGGGCCTGCCCATGAGAGTGATTGCATAAGTCGTTTGGCGGTGTCGATGAGCTCGCTATCGCCGACGGTAACTCCAGCCCACGCCTTGCCCTTTTCCGTCAGGGAGAGCTTCTTCATGGGGACTGCACCCAACAATCCGCCCGCTCCGTCTCCCACTGCGGCAACGTCGTACTCTTCACCCTCGATGTACTCCTGTACTACCACGGGCAATCCCCATCGCGCCGCTATTGTGATGAAGGCTTCCACCGCCTCATCGAGACTTCGACAGATCGTGGCTTCGTAGAAGATGCCCTTGACGACGATTGGACAATTCAGGTCCTCGAGTATTTCGGGCAACTCCCGATGAGTGGTGATCCGATGTGTTCTGGGCGACGGGATGCCGCACCTCGTGCCGAGATCGGCCAGGCGTGTCTTTTCACGCAAGTGAAGATTCTCCCGGCTCGCAAGGAACATATGGGCGCCCGCAGCAGACAGTTCTTCTCGAGAATCTATGAAAGCCGGCAATTCTGCATCCAGGGTTGGAATAATGACATCAATACCGGTTTCCCCCACAATCCTATGAAGATGCTCGACCAGCGTTGCTCGCCCATTGCTCGGATACGGCAGGAGGTAAACATCATCCGCCAGTGTCGAATCGTAGATCCCCGGGTCAAGGTGGTTGTATGTCAGGCCGACTATTCGACCATCGAAACAGGGATCCGCACGAAGGCTTCTGATTACTCCAACACCTGGGCCCGGGTTGTCGTTTGCATTGAGTCCTGTGACAGCGACCGTCGCATGGAGTGTCGTATTATTGTCCACTCTCAGTTTTCTTCACTTTGAAGGAATCGGTGTCCACGGAGTATATCGAGGAACTCGCCAACATCCCTCTCCACGTCGTTCCCTCGTACATCGAATTCCATCGAGAGTGCCCGGGAAATTTCGGAATTGGTCGCACCCTTTTTCAAGATTGTCAGAATGGCGCGCCCGGTGGAGTTGACGGTGAACACAGTTCCAGAGACGGGATCGAAAACGAAGCCGGAGTCACTGATTGCCAGATCCTTGCATCGCAGTGGTGCCTGTTTCATCGGAATGCCGCTTCATTACGATAACTCGGAAGTTCTCTCAGCAACAGACCTGGCTTCCCGGGCATGGGTACGCCGATTGAACACCGGCATCATGGTTGGTGCACCAGGAGGGGCCGTGACACCCAAATCCGGCAGCCTCGCAGGCAGCGTACCCGGCGTCCGGTCCGCTATCCAGTCCGGCGTCGGCATCTGTGTCAGTGTCAGTGTCTGAATCGGTGTCTGAATCGGTGTCTGAATCGGTGTCTGAATCGGTGTCTGAATCGGTGTCTGAATCGGTGTCTGAATCGGGGTCCGTATCC